>NZ_VWXJ01000017.1:0-154957 GCF_011752535.1 Pantoea sp. Tr-811 | reverse complement strand
AGAAGAACTCCCACACCGACACGTCGAAGCTGAACGGGGTTTTCTGCAGCACGCTGTCGCTGGCGTCCAGGCCGTAGGCCTTCTGCATCCACCACAGGCGGTTGACCAAGGCCTGGTGGCTGTTGCCAGCGCCTTTCGGGCGACCGGTGGAGCCGGAGGTGTAGATCACATAGGCCAGGTTCAGCGGCGCCACGTCGATAGTCGGGTTGGCATCGCTGTAGCCGCTCAGGTCCTCGGTATCCAGGTCCAGGCTGCGCAGGCCAGCCGGGATCGGCAGGGTTTCGCGCAGGTGCGACTGGGTCAGCAGCAGGGCAACGCCGCTGTCCTCGAACATGTAGCTCAGGCGGTCCTGCGGGTATTCAGGGTCCAGCGGCACGTAGGCGCCACCGGCCTTGACGATGCCCAGCAGGCCAATGACCATCTCCAGGCTGCGTTCCATGGCGATGCCGACCAGGGCATCCGGGCCCACGCCCAGCTCGCCCAGCTTGTGCGCCAGTTGGTTGGCACGGCGGTTGAGTTCGGCGTAGCTCAGGGTGTGCTCGCCAAAGGCCAGTGCCGGGGCATCGGGGGTGGCGAACACCTGGGCTTCGATCAGCGAATGAATGCTGCGGGCATCTGGATAGGCGGCATGGGTGTCGTTCCAGGCCTGCACCATCTGCTGCTGCTCCTGCGGAGCCAGCATCGGCAGCTCGCCGACCACGGCGTCGGCATTGGCCGACAGCGCCTGCAGCAGGTTGGCGAAGTGGCTCGCCAGTTGGCCGATGGCCTCATCGCTCCACTGCGCACGGTCGTGGCTGTACTGCATCGACAGGGTCGCGCCCAGCTCCACCACCAGGGTCAGCGGGTAGTTGGTCTGCTCCTGCACCGCCACGCTGCCGAAACGCAGGCCGCCAGGGGCGCCTTGCTGCAGGGCCTCGGACACCGGGTAGTTCTCGAACACCAGGATGCTGTCGAACAGCGCGTCACCGCCCTGCCCCGCCCAGCGCTGGACATCGTACAGCGGCGTGTGCTCGAACTCGCGGGCAGCGAGGTTGGTGGCCTGCACCTGGCCGATCCACTCGGCCACGGTCTGTTCGGCACGTGGCGCACCGATCACCGGCAGGGTGTTGATGAACAGGCCGATCTGCTCCTCCACCCCAGCCAGTTCCGCTGGGCGGCCGGCCACGGTGGCACCGAAGCAGACGCTGGCCTGGCCGGTGCAACGCTGCAACAGCAGCAGCCAGGCCGACTGCACCAGGGTGTTGACCGTCACCCGGTTGGCGCGGGCGAACGCTTCGATGGCAGCGGTTTGCTCGCGGTCGAAGGCCAGGCGATGGTCGCCATAGCCGCTACCACCGCCGCTGCCGGCAATGGCCTGGGCCAGGCGGGTCGGTTCGTCCAGGCCCGCGAGCTGGGCTTTCCAGAAGGCCTCAGCAACCGCGGCATCCTGGCCTTGCAGCCAGGCGATGTAGTCACCGTAGTGGGTGGCCTGGGTGCGCGGTGTCACCCCGGCATAGCGCTGCAGCACTTCACCCAGCAGGCGCGAGGTGCTCCAGCCGTCCATCAGGATGTGATGGTTGGTGTAGATCAAGTGGTGGCTGGCTTCGCCGGTGCGCACCAGTACCAGGCGCAGCAATGGCGCAGTTGCCAGGTCGAAGCCGCGCTGGCGTTCGCCTTCGGCCAGGGTCTGCAGGGCCTGTTCCAAGGCCGGCTGGCCACGCCAGTCGTGCTCGCTGAAAGGCAGCTCGGCGTGCTTGCGCACCACCTGCACCGCCTGTTCCAGCTCGCCCTGCAGGATGAACCCGGTGCGCAGGATGTCGTGGGCATCCAACGTGGCCTGCCAGGCCTGCTTGAAGCGCTGCACGTCCAACCCGTCCACGTCCACGCGCAGCTGGTTGATGTAGTTGCCAGCCTGTTGGTCGTAGAGGGTATGGAACAGCATGCCTTGCTGCATCGGCGACAGCGGGTACAGCTTGGCGATCTGGCCAGCTTGAAGCGGCAGGCTGTCCAGTTGCCCCTGGGTCAGTGCTGCCAGCGGGAAGTCGGATGGCGTCACGCCCTGGTGCTGGGCATCGCAGCAATGTTCCACCAGTTCGGCCAGGGCCTGCTCGTAGGCCTGAGCCAGGCGCTCGATGGTGGCTGGGTGATGCACGTCGGCGCTGTAGGTCCATTCCAGGAACAGCTCGCCAGCGTAAACCTGGCCGGTGATGCTCAGCCAATTACCCAGCGGCGCACCGGCGCACTGGGTGCGCCCGGCCGGTTCACCGCTCGGGGTGAACAGCGCGTTGCCGGCACCATCGAAACTGGCATCGAACTGGCCCAGGTAGTTGAAGGTGACGCGGGGCTGGGCGGCCTGCGCCAGCTCGGCGCGCACCTGGGCGTCGCCCAGATGGCGCAGCAGGCCGTAGCCGATGCCCTTGTCCGGGATAGCGCGCAGTTGCTCCTTGATGGCCTTGACCGACTGGCCCAGGCCTTCGGCTGGGGTAAGGCGCACCGGGAACAGGCTGGTGAACCAGCCGACGGTACGGCTGAGGTCGAGGTCGTCGAACAGGTGCTCACGGCCATGGCCTTCCAACTGCACCAACACATCGGCTTGCGTGCTCCACTGGCACAGGGTGCGTGCCAGGGCAGTCAGCAGCAGGTCGTTGATTTGCGTGCGGTAGGCAGCTGGGGCCTGCTTGAGCAGCTTCTCGGTGCGCGCGGCATCGAGCCGGGAAGCGGCGGTACGGGCGTGGCGGTTGTCCAGGCTGCCCTGTGGGTTGTCGCGCGGCAGGTCATGGCTGGCACTGGCCAGCGCCTGCAGCCAGTAATCGCGCTGCCCTTGCAGGGCCGGGCTGCTGGCGTGGGCGGCCAGGCGCTCGGCCCACGTCTTGACGGGCGAGGTCTTGGCCGGCAGGGCCAGCGACTGGCCCGCGAGCAACTGTTGGTAAGCCAACTGCAGGTCTTCCAGCAGCACCCGCCACGACACCCCGTCGACGACCAGGTGGTGCACCACCAACAGCAGGCGCTGCTGGCCATCGGCGAAGTCGAACAGGGCGGCGCGCAGCAGCGGCCCGTGCGCCAGGTTCAGGCTGGCCTGTACCTCATTGCCGGCGGCGTCCAGCTCATCCAGCGAGGCCAGGGCACGCTGCTGCAACAGCGGCACGTCGCCCTGTGGCTGGAAGTGGGCCTGCCACTGGCCGTCAGCCGACGTGAAGCGCAGCCGCAAGGCATCGTGTTGCTCGACCACGGCGCGCAGCGCGGCTTCCAACTGCGCAACCTGCACCGCAGCATTCGGCTTGAGCAGCACCGACTGGTTCCAGTGCGAAGGTTCAGCGATAGCCTGCTCGAAGAAACGTACCTGGGCCGGCAGCAACGCAGCCTGGCCCTGGGTGGCGTTGTCTACCGGCACAGATGCAGCAGGCTGCTTGGCCTCGATACGCTTGGCCACCAGGGCCAGTTGGGCGACGGTTTGCTGTTCGAACAGCTGCTTGGGGGTAATCTTGATGCCTTGGCGCTTGGCCCGGGCGATGATCTGCAGGCTGAGGATCGAGTCGCCGCCCAGTTCGAAGAAGTTGTCGCTGCTGCCAACGCGCTCAAGCTTCAGCACATCGGCCCAGACGCTGGCCAGTTTCTCTTCGATGTCGCCTTGTGGCGCCACATAACCACGGCTGACCGCGCCCGGCACCGGCAGGGCGCGCTTGTCGAGCTTGCCATTGGCGGTCAGCGGCAGGCGATCAAGCAGCATCAACTGCGCCGGCACCATGTAGTCGGGCAAGCGTGCCTGCAACTGGGCCTGCAACTGCTGCCCATCAATGCCTGCCTGGGCCACGGCATAGCCCACCAGTTGCAGGCGCTCGGCATCACCGTCCAGCGGCAAGGCCAGCACTGCGGCCTCGCTGACGCCCGGCAGGGCGGCCAGCACCCGGCCGACTTCGCCAGGCTCCACGCGATAACCGCGGATTTTCACCTGGTCGTCGGCCCGGCCAATAAATTCCACCAACCCTTCGGCCGTCAGCCGGGCACGGTCGCCGGTGCGGTACAGCCGGGCACCGCCAGCGGCCGGCACGAAGCGCTCGGCGGTAAGCGCAGGTTGGCCCAGGTAACCTTGGGCGACGCCCTGCCCGCCCAGGTACAACTCGCCGGGCAGTAGCGCCGCCTGTGGGTTGAGATAGGCGTCCAGCACTTGCACGCAGGCATTGCCCAGCGGGCGACCGACCGGCACGGTACGGCAGCCCGGCAGCACCTCACCTGGCTCGAAGCTGAGCACCCCGACCGTGGTTTCGGTCGGGCCGTAGTGGTTGATGACCCGGCAGGCCGGGCGCAACTCGCGCACCTTTTGCACCAGGCTCCAACTGCAGGCCTCGCCGCCCAGCACCAGCGCCTGGGCCGGCAGCACGTCGGCAGCCCGTGCAGCCTGCAACAGGCCCTGCAAGTGGCTGGGCACAAGCTTCAGCGCACCGACCTGATGCTGGGCCATGTAGCTGGCAAAGCCATCCGGGTCGAACGCCAGTTCCTGGGGCAGCAAGTGCAGCAGGCGCCCAGAAGCCAGGGCACCGAACAGCATGGTGTGGCCCAGGTCGGCGGCGGTGGTGGACACCATCGCCATGCTCGCATCAGCCGGCAGGTCCAGGCGCTGCAGTACCGCCTGGGTATAGCTGGCCAACGCACCATGGCTGACGACCACGCCTTTGGGCTGGCCGGTCGAGCCCGAGGTGTAGATCAGGTAAGCCGGTTGCTCCGGGGCGAGCGCCAGCGCCACCGGGCGGTCGCTGCAACTGGCCCAGGTGCTGTCCTCATAAGCCAGCGCCTGAATGCCCGCCAAGCCTGCGAAACGCGCATCGCCCGGTTCGTGCAGCAGCAGCGCAGCGCCGCTGGAGGCGATCAACTGCTGCAGGCGCTCCTGCGGCTGCTGGGTGTCCAGCGGCAGGTAGGCTGCGCCGGTCTTGAGCACCGCGAGCAAGGCGCTGACCCACTCGACTGAGCGCGGCAGGCACAGCGCGACAATGCTGCCGGCCCCCACGCCCTGCTGGCGCAGGTACGCGGCCAGGCGGTTGGACGCCGCCTCCAGGCCCGCCTGGGTCAGCAAGCGGTCGGCGGCGCGCACGCCACCACGGGCTTGACCATCCGCCAGCGCCTGGTACCACAGGGCGAGTATATCGCCATGGGCATAAGCTTCGGTTGCGGCCGGCTGCAGGGCCGTGGCCTGCGGGCAGTCGACGATCGCCTGCTGGGGATCGCGCGCCAGCACTTCGAGCACCTGGCGCAGGGACTGCGCCATGCGCTCGATGGTGGCCTGCTCGAACAGGTCGGTGGCATAGGTGAAGTAGCCTTCGATGCCGTCGGTCTTGTCCGAGAAGTCGAACGCCAGATCGAAGCGGGCATCGCCACCGTCACGGGCAAAGCCTTCCACTTCCAGCGCACCCAGGCGCTTGCGCGCGCTGTCGCTGGGGGCCACGTGCTGGTTGATCTTGAACTGGAACAGCGGGTTGTGGGCCAGGTTGCGCTCAGGCAACAGGGCATCGACCAGATGCTCGAACGGCAGTTCCTGATGCGACTGCGCGCCGCCGATCACGTCCTTGGCTTGTTCCAGCAAGGCAGCAAAGGTAGCGCGCTCGTCCACTTGCAGGCGCAGCACCTGGGTGTTGATGAAGAAGCCGATCAGGCCTTCAAGTTCCTTGCGGTTGCGCCCGGCATTCGGCGCGCCGATGCGGATGTCTGCCTGCCCGCTGTAGCGCGACAGCACCACCGCCATGGCCGCGAGCACCAGCACGAACAGGGTGTGGCCGCCCTTGCGCGCCTGGTTGCGCAGGGCCTCGGCCTGCTCGCCGGCAATGTCGACGCGCACCACCGCGCCGCGCTGGCTTGGCGTGGCCGGGCGTTCGAAGTCAAGCGGCAGGCTCAGTACCGGTTGCTCATCGCCCAGTTGTGCTTGCCAGTAGTCCAGCTGGCGTTGCGCTTCGCCGGCTTCGAGCCAGGCGCGCTGCCAGATGGCGTAGTCGGCATATTGGATCGGCAGGGCCGGCAGTTGGGCCTCGCGGCCTTCGGCCAAGGCGCTGTAGAGCTGGATGAATTCCTGCACCAGCACATCGCTCGACCAACCGTCGGAAATGATGTGGTGCATGCTCAACACCAGTACATGTTGCAGTGGCGCCGCTTGCAACAGGGCCACCCGCAGCAATGGGCCGCCAAGCAGGTCGAACGGTTGCTTGAGCACAGCGTCCACAGCCTCGCTCAGCGTGGCCGCGTCGGGCTCGGCGGCAAAGGCCACGTGCTCCACCGGCACCGCGCAGTGCTCAAGGATTTCCTGGTGGAAGGTGCCCTCTTCGGAGGCGAAGCGGGTGCGCAGCGACTCATGGCGGCGCACCAGTGCATCCAGTGCCTGCTGCAACAGCGCCGGGTCCAGCGCACCGTTCAGGCGCACGGCCATCGGCACGTTGTAGGCTGGGCTGTCGGGCTCCAGCTGCCAGAGGAACAGCAGGCGCTGCTGGGCATAGGACAGCGGGATGCGGGCCATACCCTGGCGCGCGGGCACGATGGGCAGCAAGCGGAAGCTCTGCCCACTGGCCTGCATCTTTTCCAGGATCTGCTGGCGTTGTTCTACGGGGAGGCCAACGAAACGTTGGGCAATACGTTGTGCGGCAGTGAGTTCCATGTCAGGCCTCTGTGAATTCGTTCATCATTTTTTCGATATCGCTCAGGCCGTCGTCGCTAAGCGACAGCCCCTGTTCGTCCAGGGCCTGGGCGAACGCATGCAGTTCGGGGTGGCTGAAAATCAAGCGCAGCGGCACGTCCAGCCCCAGCTCCACGTTGACCCGCGAAACCACCTGGGCGGCCAGCAGGGAGTGGCCACCGAGTTCGAAGAAGTTGTCATTCAGGCCCACCCGGGCAACGTCCAGCAATTGCCCCCAGATGCTCGCCAGTTGCTGTTGGCGTTCGGTCTGCGGCGCCTGGTAGTCATGCTGCGGTTGGTTCGGGTCAGGCAATGGCAATGCCTTGCGGTCGAGCTTGCCGCTGGGCGTCAGCGGCATGTTCGCCAGGGTCACCAGGTAGGACGGGATCATGTAGTCCGGCAGGTGCGCCTTGAGGTACTGCTTCAAGGCCAGGCGCAGGTCACCACTGGCGCCCTCGGCCGGCACCGCATAGGCGCACAGTTGCTTGCCACTGGGCAGGTCGATGGCCAGTACCGTGGCTTCGCGCACATCCGGGTGGGCGCGCAGGCGCTGTTCGATCTCGCCCAGTTCGATACGGAAGCCGCGCACCTTGACCTGGTGATCGACCCGGCCGCGGTAGGCCAGCTGACCCTGTTCGTCGTAGCAACCCAGGTCGCCGGTGCGGTACAGGCGGCCACCGCCCACTGGGTCGAACGGGTCGGGAATGAAGCGCTCGGCGGTCAGCGACGGGCGCTGGTGATAGCCACGCGCCAGGCACCCTGCCCCGCCAATGAACAGCTCGCCGGGCACTCCCACCGGGGTGGGTGCCAGGCCATCATCCAGGGCATGCAAGGTACGCCCCGGCAATGCGCGGCCGATCGGCACACCACCCTGGCTAATCTGCTCGGCTGTCATCGTCGAGCAATCGTAGGTGGTGGCGACCACCGTGGCTTCGGTAGGCCCGTAGGTGTTCAGCAGGCGCACCGCTGGCGGGCCCTCGGCGAGCCAGGCACGCAAGGCGTCCTCTGGCACAGCTTCGCCACCCACGTGAATCTGCTTGAGCCGGCCATAGGCCTCGGGCGCGCGGCGCTCCAGCGCCAGCAGGCGCCAGTAGGCCGCTGGCAGGTCGGCCACGGTCACGCCATGGCGGTTGATTTCATCCAGCAAGGTTGCCGTGTCCCACAGCCGCAGGTCACGCAAGACCACGCACGCGCCGTGGGCCAAAGGCGGGAAGAACTGCTCGACGAAGCCGTCGAAGCTGAAGGTTGCGAACTGCAGCACGCGGTCGTTCGGGCTCAGGCGCGAGTAGTCAGCGGCCACTTGGCAGAACACCGACAAAGCCTGGTGGTCGATGGCCACGCCCTTGGGCATGCCGGTGGAACCGGAGGTGTAGATGACGTAAGCCAGGTTGTGCGGCGCGGCCAGGTTGGCCAAGGGTTCGCCCGACCAGGCCTGCAGCCACTGGGTGCCGGGTTCGAGCAACACGCAGGGCAACTGCTTGCCCAGTTGCAAGCGCTCACGCGAAGGGGCGTCGGCCAGCAGCAGGCCGATGTTGCTGTCCTCGACCATGTAGGCCAGGCGCTCTTGCGGGTAGTCCGGGTCCAGTGGCACGTAGGCGCCACCGGCCTTGTGAATGGCAATCAGCGCCAGGGCCATGCCCAAGCCACGCTCCACCGCCACGCCCACCAGGCTGTCGGGCCCCACGCCCAGCGCACGCAGGCGGTGCGCCAGCTGGTTGCTGCTGCGATCGAGCTCGGCATAGGTCATCTGCTGGTCGTCGAAAATCAACGCCACGGCATCGGGCCGCTGGCGCGCCTGGTGCTCCAGCAACTGGTGCGCGCACAGCCCATCGATGGCCGCCGGGGCCGGGTTCCAGCCCAAGGTCAGTTGCTGGCGCTCGGCCGGGCGCAAGAAGTCCAGCTCGGCGATGCAGCGCTGCGGCGCGGCGCAAATGGCTTCGAGCAGCGCCTGCCAATGCGCGGCCATGCGTTCGATGCGCGGCGCGTCGAACAGGTCGGTCGAGTAGTTGAACGAGGCCGTCACGCCATCGGAGCGCTCCAGGGTGTTGAGCGAGATGTCGTACTGCGCTCCTGGCTCCAGCAGGTCCACTTCCTTGACCTGCAAGCCGTGCAGGGCATCGCTGGACACCTGTTCGCCAAGGTCGCGCAGGTGGTTGTAGAGCACCTGGAAGAACGGGTTCACGCCCTGCTCGCGGTCCGGGTACAGGGCCTCGGCCACCTCCAGGAACGGCACGTCCTTGTTGGCCTGGGCCTGCAAGGTGGTTTCCTTGAGGCTGGCCAGCAGCTGGGTGAACGGTTGGCTGGCATCGACGCCGACACGGGCCACCACCACGTTGATGAAGAAGCCGATCAGGCCTTCGAGCTCCAGGCGGTTGCGGTTGGTGACCGGTACGCCGATGTTGATCGTGTCCTTGCGGCTGTAGCGCGACAGGACGATGGCGTAGGCCGCCAGGAATACATGGAACAGCGTGGCGTTCGACGCCACCGCCAGCGCCCGCAAGCGCTCGGTGAGGGCCAACGGCAGGCGCACGTCGAAGCGGCTGCCCTGGTAGCTCTTCTGCGATGGGCGCACTCGGTCGGCAGGCAGTTCGAGCACGTCGAAATCACCTTCCAGGCGGGCTTTCCAGTAGTCGATCTGTGCCTGCATCTGCCCTTCGGCCAGCCACTTGCGTTGCCAGGCGGCGAAATCGGCGTACTGCACCGGCAGCGGCTCGGGGGCATGGGCCTGGCCACTGGCAGCAGCGTTGTAGGCGGCGGCGAACTCACGCACCAGCAGGCTCATCGACCAGCCGTCGGAGACGATGTGGTGCAGGGTCAGCGACAGCAGGTGCTCCTGCGCCTGCACCTTGAACAGCCGTGCGCGCAACAGTGGGCCCTGCTCCAGGTCGAATGGCACGAAGGCTTCGGCTTCCAGCTTGCGCATCTGCGCGGCGTGGTCCTGGCCACTGAGGTCTTCGAAACCGATCGGCACCGTAGTCGCCGGCACAATGCGCTGCCAGGGCAGGCCATCGGCCTCGACGAACACCGTGCGCAGCGACTCATGGCGGGCTACCAATGCATCGAGTGCGGCTTGCAGCGCCGTGCGGTCAAGGTTGCCGTGCATGCGCACGGCCATCGGTGTGTTGTAGGCCAGGCTTTCGGGGTTGAGCTTCCAGAACAGCCACTGGCGGTTCTGTGAACGGGACACCGGCAATGGCTGCTGGCGGTCGAGGATTTCGATATCCAACCCCGCCCCCTGCTCACCTTGCGCAACGGCTTGGGCAAAAGCCTGCAGGTCGACAGTGTCGAACAGCGTGCGCAGCGGGATATCCAGGCCCAGTTGCTTGCGCACTCGCGACACGGCCTGGGTCGCCAGCAGCGAATGGCCGCCGAGGGCAAAGAAGTTGTCGCTCAGGCCAACCTGCGGCACCTGCAGCACTTCGCCCCAGATCTGCGCCAGCTGAATTTGCAGTGGGGTTTGCGGCGCCTGGTAGGCCACCTGGCTGGCCACAGGCTCGGGCAGCGCCTTGATGTCGACCTTGCCGTTGACGGTGACCGGCAGGTGCTCCAGCACCATCAGGTGGCTAGGCACCATGTGCTCGGGCAGCAGGGCCTTGAGGGTGTTGCGGATGGTTTCCTGCCAGGCCTGCGGGTCGGCCGGCAGCGGGCTGGGCACCAGCCAGGCGGCCAGCTGCAACGCAGGTGCCTGGCCAATGACACGGACCAGGGCGTTGGCCACGCCGTCCAGCGCACGCACCCGGTTCTCGATTTCGGCCAGTTCCACACGGTAGCCACGGATCTTCACCTGGCCGTCCATGCGCCCGGCGAACTGCAGGGCGCCTTCCTCGTCCTGGCGTACCCAGTCACCGCTGCGGTACAGCCGTTCGCCTGCGCCGTTCGGGTCGGGTATGAAACGCTCGGCGGTGAGTGCCGGGCGGTTGAGGTATCCGCGGGCAAGGCCGGCGCCGCCGATGTACAGCTCGCCCTTGGCCTTGGCCGGCAGGGCCTGCAGGCAAGGGTCCAACACCGCTACGTGGGTGTTGGCCAACGGCTGGCCGAGGTGCGTCTCCCCCGACAGTTGCGCCACCAGCACGCCGACGGTCGTTTCGGTCGGGCCATAGTGGTTGAACACCTTGAGCGCCGGAGCCAGTGCCTGGACCTTGCCAAGCAGGCCTGGGCTGATGGCCTCGCCGCCCAGCACCAGGCATTGGGCCGGGAGCGCCGCACGGCCTGCCGCCAGCATGGCGTCCAGGTGCGACGGCACGATCTTCAGCGCATCCACCTGATGCTCGGCCATGTAGCGGGCAAAGCCCTCGGCGTCCAGCACCTGGTCGCGCTTGAGCATGTGCAGGGTGCAGCCGCCACACAGGGCGCCGAACAGCATGGTATGGCCCAGGTCGGCAGCGGGTGTGGAAACCTGGGCCATGCTGCGGATTTGCTCGACCGGCAGGCGCGCGCGGATGCCATCGACGTAGTTGGCCAGGGCACCGTGGCTGATCGCCACGCCTTTGGGTTGGCCGGTGGTGCCGGAGGTATAGATCACATAGGCCAGGTTGGCCGCTGACGGCGCTTGGCGCAGGGTACCAGCGCTGGCGCCTTGCGCCCAGTCCAGGCACTGCACGCCAGCGGGCAGCTCGGCCGACCACGCGCCAGGCGCCAGCACCAGCCGCGCCTGGCTGTCGGTGAGCATGTAGGCCAGGCGCTCGGCCGGCTGCTCGGGCTCCAGTGGCAGGTAGGCAGCACCGGCCTTGAGCACGCCCAGGATACTGGCAAGCATGTCGACGCTGCGGTCGGCCAGCACACCCACCCGCGTGTCCGGCCCCACCCCGGCTTCGGCGAGGCAGTCGGCAATACGCTCGGCGCGGGCATCGAGTTCGGCGAAGCTGGCCTGCTCGCCTGCCGCCACCACGGCCAAGCGCTCGGGATGGCGCTGGGCGGCAGCCGCGAATCGGTGATGCACCAGGGTTTCGTCACGCTGACCGGCACTGACCTTGGCCGCTACCGCGCCTGGGAGGGCAAACTCACCCACCGCGCCGCTGGCCTGTGCGGCCAGCGCCTCGACCAGCGCCAGCCACTGCTCGCGCAAGGCTTCGATGGTGCTGGCGTCGAACACGTCGGTGGCGTAGGTAAACGCGGCATGCAATTGCCCTGCGCGCTCGTGGGTGTCCAGCGCCAGGTCGAAACGGGCGCTGTGCTTCTCTAGCGCGATCGGTGCCAGGCTCAGGCCAGAGCGGGTTTCGATGGCTTCGACGTCCGCCACTTGCGCCTGGTGGTTGAACAGTACGCGGAACAGGGGGCTGTCGCTGCTGCGCGGCAGGTCCAGGGCCTCGACCAACTGCTCGAATGGCAAGTCCTGGTGGCTTTGCGCACCGACGGCAGTTTCACGTACCCGCTGCAGCAGGCCTGCGATGTCCAGCAACGGATCGATCTCGGTGTGCAGCACCTGGGTGTTGATGAAGCAACCGATCAGGCCCTGGCTTTCCGCACGGTTGCGGTTGGCGATGGGCACACCCACGCGAATGGCAGCCTGGCCGCTGTAGCGTTGCAGCAGCAGCTTGAACGCGGCCAACAGCACCATGAACAAGGTGACGTTGTGCTGGCGGGCCACGCTGCGCAGGCGCTCGGCCACATCAGTTGCAATGGGGAATTCCAACCGGGCGCCGCGGTGGCTGGCACGCCCTTGGCGAACACGGTCCAGCGGCAGTTCAAGCACGGCGTGGTCATCGCCCAGGCGCGCTTGCCAATAGGCCAGCTGGCGCTCCTGCTCACCGGCTTCGAGCCAGCTGCGCTGCCACAAGGCGTAGTCGCGGTACTGGATGGGGAGTGGCGAAAGCGTGGCCTCGGTGCCTGCCACGGCGGCGTCGTACAGGTGCAGGAACTCGTCGATCAACACATTCATCGACCAGCCGTCGGCAACGATATGGTGCAGGGTGAGCAGCAGCACATGCTCCTGGGTAGCCAGGCGCAACAGGCGCACGCGCAGCAACGGCCCGGTGGCCAGGTCGAAGGGCGCCAGGGCTTGCGCTTCGGCAATCGCTTCTACCTGCTGCTGCCGCGCGTCGGCAGGCAGGTGGCTGAGGTCATCCTCCCCCAGTGGCAACGCGGCGCCAGCAGCGTCCACCTGTTGGCGCACATCGTCGCCGTCGGCGACAAAGCGCGTGCGCAGGGTTTCGTGGCGGGCGACCAGGGCATCGAACGCCTGTTGCAATGCAGCCCGCTCCAGTGGCCCTTGCAGGCGCACGGCCATGGGCAGGTTGTAGGCAGCGCTTTGTGGGTCGAGCTGCCAGAGGAACCACATGCGCCGTTGGGCGTACGACAAACGGTCACGCTCGGCCACCTCGACACCTGGCGCAATCGGCAACACGGAAAAATCCATGCCCTCGCCCTGCAACGCCTTGAGGAACAGGCGGCGCTTGTCGGGGCTGAGTTCGATAAAGCGGCGGGCGAGCTTGAGCGTTTGTTCAGCATTCATGTCGAGCGGAGTCCTGGCAGTCGAGCGGTAACTGACAGACGAAGGCATGGGGGGCTGATTTAGGTGGGATAAGGCGAGCTGGGAGTGACCGTGGCCAGGCACCTGCAGAGGAGCCTGGCTTTGCCGGTGTTCACGGATCGCGTTTTCACGCGCGCACGCTACCTACCTGATTCAACAGCGAATCCTGTAGGAGCGGGCTTGACCCGCGAAGCAGGCGACGCGGGGCATGGCACCGGCTGCGCCGGTGTTCGCGGGGCAAGCCCGCTCCTACAAGGGATGGCGGCGCGCTTGCGGGCAAGGTTTCCTGCGCGAGGGCAGACCCGGTCAGCGCACTAGTTCGCTGTGCCCCTCGGCCATGGCCACCACCACCTTGCGCTTGCCGGTAAACGGCGAGCGGGCGTGGGCCGCGAGCATGTTGTCGAGCATCAGCACGTCGTTTTCCAGCCAGGGGAAACTGATGGTGCACTCATCCAGCACGCCGCGCACTTCATCGAGCAGCGAGTCCTCGATAGCCGAACCGTCACCGTAGTAGACGTTACGCGGCAAGTCCTCTTCCTCGACGATGTCCATCAACGACTCGCGCACCTCCGGCTGCAGGTTCGACACATGGAACAGGTGCGCCTGGTTGAACCACACCGAATCCCCCGTGCGCGGATGCTGCGCCACCACCTGGCAGCGCTGGCGAGTGCGCAACTCGCCATCGTCCTTCCAGATGCACTCGATGGCATGCGCCCGGCAATAGGCCTCGACCTGGCGCGGGTCTTCGGTGTTGAACACTTGCGACCACTCCACATCCAGGCCATTGCCATAGTTGCGCACGTACATCAGCCCCTTTTCCA
This sequence comes from Pantoea sp. Tr-811, assembly GCF_011752535.1. NCBI lineage: Bacteria > Pseudomonadati > Pseudomonadota > Gammaproteobacteria > Enterobacterales > Erwiniaceae > Pantoea > Pantoea sp. Tr-811. The sequence goes on along the minus strand of NZ_VWXJ01000017.1, from coordinate 141,036 downwards.
CCAGGCGCTCGCGAATACGCGCCGGCACCCGCCGATATACCTCGCGGCTGTCGGCAATCGGCGTCTCACCGCCGGTTTCGGCGGGAATCACGCTGTAGAACCAGATTTTCATCGGCCATTCCAGGGTATAGGCCTGCTCGTTGTGCAGCGGAATGCTCTGGTGCGCTGGGTACTCGGTAGAGGTGTACACACCCTTGGTCACGTTGCTGCGTGGCGTGGAACCGAACTCATAGTTGAGCAGTGGGTGGCCGAAGGCAGCGGCGAACTGGCGGAAGGCCTCGGGGCCTCCCACGTCAAAGCCCCTGAACAGAATGCCACCGGCCTGTACCAGGTGGCGGTCGACCAGGGGCTGCAACTCGGCGAAAGCCTCCAGCAGGTCGATGCCCGGCTCTGGGGCACGTACCAGCAGTGGCAGGTTGCCGCGCGCGGCGTCCAGGGGTTCGATGGCAAAACTCAGCAGTTCACTCACGGATCGTCACCTCAAGCCAGGGCCGCATTGGCGGCGAATTCAGGAATATGCGCCGGCGTGGCGCGTTGCTAGAGGAACGAGCGGGGTCGCTGAAAATTCACCGCAGCAACAGGCATGGCTAAAGCGCAGCCCTGGCGATTCGTCTGAACGATGTGCACCCTTTTATCGCCCAGGAACCGTACATGACTCGCCAGCTTCTGCTACTTGCCCTGCTCGCCGCTGCCCCAGCCATCGCCTGGTCGGCCGACAACTGCACCGTGGAAATCCACGGCACCGACCAGATGACCTTCGACAAAGCTGAAATCGTCGTGCCCAAGGCCTGCACCTCGTTCACCGTGAAGCTCACCCACCCCGGCGACATGCCCAAGAACATCATGGGCCATAACTGGGTGCTGAGCACCCAGGCCGACATGCAAGGGGTTCTCGATGACGGCGCGAAGGCCGGTGAGGCCCAGGACTATGTACAGCCCAAGGACACCCGCGTGATCGCCCACACCCGCCTGATCGGCGGCGGCGAACAGGACAGCATCAGCTTCGACCCGCGCACCCTCAAGGCCGGCACGCCCTACAGCTACTACTGCTCGTTCCCGTTCCACAGCACCGTGATGAAGGGCACCCTGAGCCTCGGGAGCTGACCCCCAAAGCGCCGTCCTCCCCCCTATTCAGCGAGATCAAGCGTCATGAAAACCTCCTCCCCCGGGGCCATCCGCGAGCTGCTCGGCCTGCTCAAGCCCTACCGCCCAATCGTCATCGTCTCGGTGTTGCTGGGTGTTGTCGGCGGCCTGGCCGTAACTGCCCTGCTGGCCACCGTCAACCAAGGCCTGCACAACTCAGACGGCATGGGCCGTGGCCTGGTGCTGGCATTCGCAGGGCTGTGCCTGCTGGCGCTGGTGAGCAGCGTGGCGGCCGACACCGGCACCAACTATGTGGGCCAGAAAGTCATCGCGCGGCTGCGCAAGGACCTCGGCGCCAAGGTGTTGTCGGCGCCGATCGAACAGATCGAGCGTTACCGCACGCACCGCCTGATCCCGGTGCTGACCCGCGATGTCGACACCATCAGCGACTTCGCCTTCGCCTTCGCCCCGCTGGCGATTTCGCTGACCACCGTGGTCGGCTGCCTGGGCTACCTGGCCTGGCTGTCGTGGCCGATTTTCCTGATAACCCTGGCAGCGATCGGCATCGGTAGCGCGGTGCAGTACGTGGCCCGGCAAAAAGGCGTGGCCGGCTTCAATGCCGCACGCGATGCCGAAGACAGCCTGCAGAAGCATTACTCCGCCGTCGCCGAAGGGGCGAAAGAGCTGCGCATCGACCGCCGCCGCCGTTATGCGATGCTCACCCGCAACATCCAGGGCACCGCGGACTTCATCGCCAATACGCACATCCGCGCGATCAATATCTTCGTCATGGCCAAGAGCCTGGGTTCGATGCTGTTCTTCGTGGTCATCGGTCTGACCCTGGCACTGCAATCGCTGTGGCCGAGCAACGACCCGGCGGTGATGAGCGGCTTCGTGCTGGTGCTGCTGTACATGAAGGGGCCGCTGGAAACCCTGATTGGCAACCTGCCGATTCTCGGCCGCGCCCAGATTGCCTTCCGGCGTATCGCCGACCTGTCCGAGCGCTTCTCCTCGCCAGAGCCGCACCTGCTGCTGGAGCCGCCGGTCAAGCGCGCAGCACCGAGCACCGCGCACCTGGAGCTGCACGGTGTGGAGTACGCCTACCCTCCGGTAGACGGCAACGAACCGTTCCGCGTGGGGCCGGTGAACCTGAGCATCGAACCGGGCGAAATCCTGTTCATCGTCGGCGAAAACGGCTGCGGCAAGACGTCACTGATCAAGCTGCTGCTGGGCCTGTACACCCCGCAGCGCGGTGAAGTACGCCTCAATGGCGTGGCCGTCGGCCCTGAGGGGCTGGACGATTATCGCCAGCTGTTCACCACGGTGTTCGCCGACTACTACCTGTTCGACGACCTGCCCGAACACGAGCACGGCTTGCCCAGCGATGCCACGCGCTACCTCGAACGCCTGGAAATCGCCCACAAGGTCAGCGTACGCGACGGCGCCTTCACCACCACCGACCTGTCCACTGGGCAGCGCAAGCGCCTGGCGCTGGTCAATGCCTGGCTCGACCAGCGCCCGGTACTGGTGTTCGACGAGTGGGCGGCGGACCAGGACCCGACCTTCCGTCGGGTGTTCTACACCGAACTGCTGCCGGACCTGAAACGCCTGGGCAAGACCATCATCGTGATCTCCCATGATGACCGCTACTTCGACACCGCCGACAAGGTGGTGCACTTGAGCCGCGGCAAGATCGTCGAGGCGCTGGAGCCTGCCTGAGGCGTTTGCCCAGGCCAATGAAAAAGGGGGCGATCGCTGCAGCGATCGCCCCCTTTTTTCATGCCGGCAGCATCAGAACAGCCAGCGGTACAGCAGGTAGGCCACCACCACCGCCAGCACCGGCCGCAGGATGCGATAGGCCTTGGGGTTGGCGCGCTTGAACTGCTTCATGCGGGTGCTGAGCTTGTTGCTGAAGCGCTTGCTCCAGGCATAGGCCTGGTTGATACCGCCTACACGCTCGTCATCGGTGTTCTGCGGCGCCGTGGCGCGGCCGAGGAAGGCACTGACCTTGCGGTTGATGCGGGTCATCAGCGGGCTGCTCAGCGGGCGCTCGATGTCGCAGAACAGGATCACCCGGGTAACGTCGGTTTCGTTCTTCACCCAGTGCACGTAGGTTTCGTCGAACATCACGTCCTCACCGTCACGCCAGGCGTATTCCTCACCATCGACGTAGATGCGGCAAGCATCGGAGTTCGGCGTCGACAGGCCCAGGTGGTAGCGCAGGGAGCCGGCGAACGGGTCACGGTGTGGGTTCAGGTGGCTGCCACCGGGCAGCAACGCGAACATCGCGCCCTTGACGTTGGGGATGCTGCTGACCAGCTCGACGGTTTTCGGGCACAGGGCTTCGGCAGACGGCAGCGGCTTGTCGTACCACTTCAGGTAAAAGCGTTTCCAGCCTTTCTTGAAGAACGAGCCGAAGCCTGCGTCGTTGTCCTTTTCCGCAGCGCGGATGTACCCCTCGTCGAACAGGCGCATGGCCTCCTCGCGGATTACCTGCCAGTTGTCCTTGAGCACGTCCAGCTCAGGGAAGCGCTGGCGGTCCAGGTACGGCTTGGACGGCACGCCGGAAAACAGGTACATCAGGCTGTTATAAGGAGCGAACAGCGCCGAATGGTTGACGAATTGGCGCAAAACCGGCAAGCGCGCCTTACCGCGCAGGTGCACGTACAGCACGCTGCCGATGAACACCAGCAGGACACCCGCCTTGGCGAGAAAGGAAAAGGTCATGCAACACTCCTTGCAAAGAAAGCAGGCCAGCGCCGCCTGCTCCCAGAAAAATCATCCGGCCATCATAAACCCATCCCGCCCCGGTAAAAACAACCGGGGCCGGATCTCACTCATGAAGATTTTGCAATAAACCCGGCCAGCCAACCTTGCGCCGGATCAGTGGCAAGGCGGTTACTGCTGGTTTTCCTGCTCGCTGAACAGGTCGCTGAACAACATGCTGGACAGGTAGCGCTCGCCCGAATCGGGGAGGATTACGACGATGGTCTTACCCTGCATCTCCGGTTTTTCGGCCAGGCGTACCGCAGCGGCCATGGCCGCACCGCAGGAAATACCGCAGAGGATGCCTTCCTCCTGCATCAGGCGAATGGCCATGGCCTTGGCCTCTTCGTCGGTCACGGTTTCGACCTGGTCGACGATCGACAGGTCGAGGTTCTTCGGCACGAAGCCGGCACCGATGCCCTGGATCTTGTGTGGGCTGGGCTTGAGCTCTTCGCCTGCCAGGGTCTGGCTGATCAGCGGCGACGACACAGGCTCCACCGCCACCGAGAGGATCGACTTGCCCTGGGTGTGCTTGATGTAGCGCGACACGCCGGTGATGGTGCCACCGGTGCCCACGCCCGCCACCAGCACGTCCACCGCACCGTCGGTGTCGTTCCAGATTTCCGGGCCGGTGGTCTTTTCATGGATTGCCGGGTTGGCCGGGTTTTCGAACTGGCCAGGGAGGAAATACTGGGCCGGGTCGGAGGCGACGATTTCATTGGCCTTGTCGATCGCGCCCTTCATGCCCTTGGCAGGCTCGGTCAGCACCAGTTCGGCGCCAAGGGCCTTGAGCACCTTGCGCCGCTCCAGGCTCATGGACGCTGGCATGGTCAGCACCAGCTTGTAGCCGCGGGCAGCGGCGACGAAGGCCAGGCCAATGCCGGTGTTGCCCGAGGTTGGCTCGACGATGGTCATGCCCGGCTTGAGCCGGCCGTTGCTTTCGGCGTCCCAGACCATGTTCGCGCCAATCCGGCATTTCACCGAGTAGCCTGGGTTGCGCCCTTCGATCTTGGCCAGAATGGTCACCCCACGCGGGGCGATGCGGTTGATCTGTACCAGCGGCGTGTTGCCGATGGAATGGGCGTTGTCTGCGTAGATACGGCTCATGGCAGGGTCCTTGACATGAAAAAAAGCAGGGGAAGGTTTCAAGGGTAAGCCCGCCCCGCAAGTGCGTAAAGCCCGTTCGAACTCAGCCGGGCCGGCCGCGGTCAACCGTTACGACCCGCCCCGGAGAGCCTGTGCATGAAAGCGCGCTACCGCTGGCCCCTCATCACCCTGGGCAGCCTCGTCATCTTGCTGGTGGCCCTGCAACTGGCCCTGCCTTACCTGGTGCGCGACTACCTGAACGGCAAGCTCGCCAGCATGGGTGAATACCGCGGCCAGATCGCCGACGTGGACCTGGCCTGGTGGCGCGGCGCCTACCAGATCAATGGCCTGAAAATCGTCAAAACCACCGGCAAGGTGCCCGTGCCGCTGCTCGATGCGCCGCTGATCGACCTGTCGGTGAGCTGGCATTCGCTGATCTACGACCAGGCCGTGGTGGCCCAGGTAACCTTCGTGCGCCCCGAGCTGAATTTCGTCGACGGCGGCAACCAGCAGGCCTCGCAGACCGGCCGCGGCACCAACTGGCGCCAGCAACTGGAAAAACTGCTGCCCATTACCCTCAACGAGGTACGTATCGACAACGGCACGTTGAGCTTTCGCAACTTCAATTCCAACCCACCGGTGAACCTCAAGGCCACGCAGTTGCAGGCCAGCATTCGCAACCTGACCAACGTGCGCGACCAGAAGGGCCGGCGCGATGCGAGCTTCGAAGCCACGGCGCTGCTGCTGGGCGACGCCAAGGCCGAAAGCCGCGCCACCTTCGACCCGTTCAGCGATTTCGACGACTTCGAGTTTCGCCTGCGCGCCACTGGCATCGAATTGCGCCGGCTCAACGATTTTTCCAGCGCCTATGGCAAGTTCGACATCAATGCCGGGCACGGCGACCTGGTAATCGAGGCCCAGGCCGAGGAAGGCCGGCTGCATGGCTACATCAAGCCGCTGTTGCGCGATGTCGATGTGTTCGACTGGCAGCAGGATGTGGAGAACAAGAACAAGAACATCTTGCGCTCGATCTGGGAGGCCATCGTCGGCGCCGGGGAAACGGTGCTGAAAAACCAGCCAAAAAACCAGTTCGCCACTCGGGTGGACCTCAGCGGCAGCGTGCACCAGCAGAACATCAGCGCGTTCGAGGCGTTCTTGCAGATTCTGCGCAATGGGTTCATTCAAGCGTTCAATGCACGGTATGAGCAGCCTGCGCCTAAATCCGACTGATTCGGCGTGACGGGGCATTCAGAGAATGAATACCCGGTCTGCGTTTTCAGCTGCCTGGGGCCGCGTTATAGTCGGTGGCAAATCACAACTATTGTGTTGTCTGTTCCGGCCCTTTCGCGGGGCAAGCCCGCTCCTACAGATTTCCGCGATTCCTGTAGGAGCGGGCTTGCCCCGCGAAAGGGCCGGCACAGGCCCACCACAGAGGACAGACCCATGAAGTTCGAAGGCACCCGCGACTACGTCGCCACAGACGACCTGAAACTGGCGGTCAACGCGGCCATCACCCTCGAACGCCCGCTGCTGGTCAAGGGCGAACCCGGCACCGGCAAGACCATGCTCGCCGAACAGCTCGCCGCCTCGTTCGGCGCGCGTTTGATCACCTGGCACATCAAGTCCACCACCAAGGCCCACCAGGGCCTGTACGAGTACGACGCGGTGAGCCGCCTACGCGACTCGCAACTGGGCGTGGACAAGGTCCACGATGTGCGCAACTACCTGAAAAAAGGCAAGCTGTGGGAAGCCTTCGAGGCCGATGAGCGGGTGATTCTGTTGATCGACGAGATCGACAAGGCCGACATCGAGTTCCCCAACGACCTGCTGCAGGAACTCGACAAGATGGAGTTCTACGTCTACGAAATCGACGAAACCATCAAGGCCAAGCAGCGCCCAATCATCATCATCACCTCCAACAACGAAAAAGAGCTGCCCGACGCCTTCCTGCGCCGCTGCTTCTTCCACTACATCGCCTTCCCCGACCGCACCACCCTGCAGCAGATCGTCGATGTGCACTACCCGAACATCAGCCAGTCGCTGGTCAGCGAGGCGCTGGACGTGTTCTTCGATGTGCGCAAGGTGCCGGGCCTGAAGAAAAAGCCCTCCACCTCCGAGCTGGTCGACTGGCTCAAGTTGCTGATGGCCGACAACATCGGTGAAGCGGTGCTGCGCGAGCGCGACCCGACCAAGGCCATTCCGCCACTGGCCGGCGCCCTGGTGAAGAACGAGCAGGACGTGCAATTGCTGGAGCGCCTGGCCTTCATGAGCCGGCGCGGCAACCGCTGACAGGAGCCGGGCCATGCTGCTCAACCTGTTCAATGAAATGCGCGCGGGCAAGGTGCCGGTGTCGGTGCGCGAATTGCTCGACCTGCACCAGGCACTGCAAAAGCACGTGGTGTTCGCTGACATGGACGAGTTCTATTACCTCGCCCGTGCCATCCTGGTGAAGGACGAGCGCCATTTCGACAAGTTCGACCGCGCCTTCGCCGCTTACTTCAAGGGCCTGGAAAACCTCGACCAGCACATCGAGGCGCTGATCCCCGAAGACTGGCTGCGCAAGGAGTTCGAGCGCTCGCTCACCGACGAGGAACGTGCGCAGATCCAGTCCCTGGGGGGCCTGGACAAGCTGATCGAGGCGTTCAAGCAGCGCCTTGAAGAGCAGAAGGAACGCCACGCCGGCGGCAACAAGTGGATCGGCACCGGCGGCACCAGCCCGTTTGGCTCGGGCGGCTTCAACCCCGAGGGCATCCGCGTTGGCGAGGCTGGCAAGCGCCAGGGCAAGGCGGTGAAGGTGTGGGACCAGCGCGAGTACAAGAACCTCGACGACCAGGTGGAACTGGGCACGCGCAACATCAAGCTGGCCCTGCGCCGGCTGCGCAAGTTCGCCCGCGAAGGCGCCGCCGAGGAACTGGACATCGACGGCACCATCGACCACACCGCGCGTGATGCCGGGCTGCTGAACATCCAGATGCGCCCCGAGCGGCGCAACACGGTGAAGCTGCTGTTGCTGTTCGACATCGGCGGCTCGATGGACGCCCACGTCAAGGTGTGCGAGGAGTTGTTCTCGGCCTGCAAGACCGAGTTCAAGCACCTGGAGTACTACTACTTCCACAATTGCGTGTACGAGTCGGTGTGGAAGAACAACCTGCGCCGCACCTCGGAGCGCTTCGCCACCTTCGACCTGCTGCACAAGTACGGTGACGACTACAAGGTGGTGTTCGTGGGCGATGCGGCCATGGCGCCCTACGAGATCACCCAGCCCGGGGGCAGCGTCGAGCACTGGAACGAAGAGGCCGGGTATGTGTGGATCCAGCGCTTCATGGCGAAGTTCAAGAAGATCATCTGGATCAACCCGTACCCCAGGCAAGCCTGGGATTACACCGCATCGACGCACTTGGTGCGGGATTTGATCGAGGACAAGATGTATCCGCTGACCTTGCAGGGGTTGGAGGAAGGGATGCGTTACCTGTCCAAGTGATATAGCCTGTACCGGCCCTTTCGCGGGGCAAGCCCGCTCCTACAAAGCGAAAGGGCCGGCAGCCTTACAACCAACGGTCCAGGTATGCCTGCTGCTCCCGCCACGCCTGATCCTGCACTACCGCCCTGAACTGCACCTGCGCCCCCGGCATGCACTGCGCCAGCTGCGCCAACGCCAACGGCGTCAACGCCCCCAACCGCGGATACCCGCCAATGGTCTGCCGGTCATTGAGCAGCACGATCGGCTGCCCATCCGGCGGCACCTGCAACGCGCCCAGCGCAATCCCCTCGGAAATCATCGGCGCGCCCTGGTAGATCAGCTGCGGCCCCAGCAAGCGAATGCCCATGCGGTCGGCGCGGCTGTCCAGGGTCCAGTCACGGTTGAACGCTTCAAACAGGCTGGTGCCACTGAAATTACCAATCTGCGCGCCCATCACCAGGTCGAGCACAGGCTTGGCCACATAGCGCGGGCAAAGCGCCGCCGGTACTTCGCGCAAGGCCGGCGACTCACCGACGAAGCACAGCACCTGCCCCGTCACTAACGCTGAACCGCGCCCATCGATACCGCCCAGCTCCTCGCGCACGACCGTGGCACAGCTGCCCAGCACATCGTCGCCCAGGAACCCGCCCGGGGCCGCCAGATAGGCCCGCACTCCGTGCTTTGGCTGTTTCAGGATCAACCGCTGCCCTTTTGCCAAGCTGAAGCTGCGCCATGGCAGCAGTGGCTGATCGTCCACCCGTGCATCCAGGTCGGCCCCGGCCAGCGCCAGCACGCAATCCTGCTCCGCCACCCACGCAAAGCCACCCAGCGCCACCTCCACTACCGGTGCACCCAACGGGTTGCCCAGCAGCCAGTTGGCCCACTGCATCGCCACCCAGTCCAGCGCCCCGCCCTGGGTCACGCCCAGGTGGCGCACGCCAAAGCGCCCGGCATCCTGCAACTGGCACAGAGCGGTGCTGGCCTCGATATTCAATTGCTTCATCCTTGCGCCTCCACATCGCCGCCAAGGGCCAGGAACTCATCACGCGACACCGCCACGAAACGCACCCGGTCACCCGGCTGCAACAGGCTATAGCCCTCCCGTTCACGGTCGAACAGGCGCACGGGGGTGCGCCCGATCAGGTTCCAGCCACCCGGCGACACGGCGGGATAAGCCGCGGTCTGGCGTTCGGCGATACCCACGCTGCCCGCCGCCACGCGCTTGCGCGGCGTGCTCAGGCGCGGGCTGGCCAGGCGTTCATCCACCAACCCCATGAAGCCGAAGCCGGGGGCGAAGCCAAGGGCGAACACCGGGTATTCGCGCTCGCTGTGCAGGCGGATCACCTCGGCCTCGCCGAGGCCACTGCGCGCGGCCAGCACGGGCAGTTCCGGGCCGACACTGGCGTCGTACCAGACCGGGATTTCATGACGCCGGCCGCCCTTGCCGGTGTCCGGCTGCAAGCCGTCGAGTGCCTGCACGATCAACGCCCTCGCCGCCCCGGGCGGCAGGTCGAATTGCACCATCAAGGTGGTGTAGGACGGCACCAGGTCCAGCAGGTGCGCCCCGAACGCCTCATTCAGCCGCTGGCTGGCCGCGAGCATCCACAGCATGTTGGCTTCATCGATATGGTCGAACAGGCGCACCATCAGGCAGTCGATGGCCGCCACTTCGATACGCAGCTTCATCGCGCCTCCAGCGCATCCAGGGCCTGGCGTATTTGCCGCACGGCGGCGACCGAACCGTCGTTGTCGCCGTGCACGCAGAGGGTGCTGGCTGCCAGGGTCAACGCGCTGCCATCGTCGGCCACCAACGGCTCGCCCCGGGCCAGGCGCACAGCCTGCTCGACCACTCGCGCCGGGTCGTGGTGCACTGCGCCCGGCAGGCGCCGGGACAGCAAGTGGCCACTGGCGGTGTAGGCACGGTCGGCGAAGGCCTCGAACCACAGTGGCACGCCGATTTCATCGCCCAGGGCCTGGGCGGCGCGATTGTCCGCCGTGGCCATGAGCATCAGCGGCAGGTTGCTGCCGTAGGCCGCCACGGCTTCGAGCACGCTGCGCAGCGTCTGCGGGTTGGCCATCATGTCGTTGTACAGCGCGCCGTGGGGCTTCACATAGGCCACGCGGCCACCGAGCACCTTGCAGATGCCGTCCAGGGCGCCGAGCTGGTAGTGCAGCAGGTCGCGGATTTCTTCGCCGCTGCAGGCCATGGAGCGCCGGCCGAAGCCGACCAGGTCCGGGTAGGCCGGGTGCGCGCCGATGGTCACGCCGTGGTCCAGCGCCAGGGCCACGGTGCGGCGCATGGTGCCGGGGTCGCCGGCGTGGTAGCCACAGGCGATGTTGGCGCAGTCGATGAAGGGCATTACCTCGGCATCCAGGCCCATGCGCCAGCTGCCGAAACTCTCGCCCATGTCGCAATTGAGTAGCAAGCGTTCCACCACGTCGCCTCCGTTGTTCACGCACACCCCGGTAGGGGCGAGCAAAGCTCGCGATGCGCCCTCAGCGCCAGCTCTCTTTCACCGCCCGGCGCCGCCCGCCCAGGATCACCCAGCCAATCCCCAGCAACAGGCTTTCGACCAGCAAGGCCAGCAGGAACCCGGCACCCACGCCCCAGCCAATGGCTTCTGGCTTGAGCAGGATCTGGTAGCTGTAGCCATCGAGGGTTTCGTCGCGCAGCTGGGGGTCTGCCTGCACCAGCACATGCCAGGTGCGGCTGGCCCACGGGCCTTGCAGCGCCTGCCATTCATCCTCCAGCAACTGGTTGCGCACCAGCAGGCTCTCGATGCTGTTGGCGTCGCTGAGGAACACCGGGTCGTCACTGGTGCGGTAATGGCGCACCAGCGCTTGCAAGTCCCCCTTGAAGAACCGCTCGGCAGTTTGCTTGAAGCCATCGAGCGCCTGGCGCGACTCGAACAGGTGCGCCTCGACCCGCTGGCTGTAGTCCTTGACCAGCCCAGGCACCTGGATACCGGCCAGCAGGCCGAAGGTGAACAGCAGCAACCGCAGGTAACTTCTGAACATGCAGCGTCCTTAGCTTTGCCCATGCGCTACGCATTCGCCGTGCCGCCACAGGGCCCATTGCCCCGGTTCGTAGCGCTGCCAGGTCTCGTTCTCGGTCAGGGCCTCGGTGGCAATCACCGTGACCACGTCGTTGGGGGTCGTTTCGGTGTGAAAATCGACGATCAGGTCGACATCTTTCAAACGGGCCGCACCAAACGGCGCACGCCGGGTAATGTGCACCAGCTTGGTGGAGCAGAAACAGAACAGCCAGTCGCCGTCGCTGAGCAGGCAGTTGAACACGCCCTTGCCACGGAATTCGGCACAGGCTTCGACCAGCACCGGCAGCAGCTGTTCCACGGCAACCGGCTCGGGGAAGGCCGCACGCACACGGTTGAGCAGGTCGCAGAATGCCGCTTCGCTGTCGGTGTCGCCCACCGGGCGGTAGAACGTGGCCTGGCCCTTGAAGTCGCCCAACTGGCCGTTGTGCGCGAAGCACCAGTTGCGGCCCCACATTTCGCGCACGAACGGGTGGGTGTTGGACAGGCACACGCGGCCAACGTTGGCCTGGCGGATATGGCCGATCACCACTTCACTCTTGATCGGGTAGCGCTGCACCAGGTTGGCCACCTCCGACTCGCTGCTCGCGGCCGGGTCCTGGAACAGGCGCAGGCCGCGCCCTTCGTAGAAGCCGATGCCCCAGCCGTCACGGTGCGGGCCAGTACGCCCGCCACGCTGCATCAGGCCGGTGAAGCTGAAGACGATGTCGGTAGGGACGTTGGCACTCATGCCCAGCAATTCGCACATGGTCGGGCTCCGCTTACAGACGAGGCTCGACCCGGCCACGGCCACCGGCAGGCGGGGCGGGTGGCGGGTCGTTGCGGTAACGGTCCTGGCGCTCGGCGGCCAGCGAGGTATCGCTGACCATCGCGTTGTCCTCGGCGGCGCGGCGCTGGGCGGCCGCCTCGGCCTGCTCGCGGCGGGCGCGGGCGCGGTTTTCCAGCGGCCAGCGAATCAGCACGAAGACGATGTACAGGGCGAAGGCGATCATGCCGTACATGGCGATGTCCGACACCGCTCGCCAGGCATTGCCACCCACCTTGAAGGCCAGGTCCAGGGCGGTGATGGCGATGGCCGGGGCGAAGCTGTCCTTGACCGGGTCGACCACGGTCGGGGTCAGCAGCAGCACCGCCACGATCACCCGCAGCGGTTCACGCAGCCAGCGCCACATCCAGCCAGTGAGCTTGAAAGCCACCAGCAGGCAACCCAGGGCGGCGACGGCGTAGAGCGCCCAGGCGAAGGTATAGTCGTTCTGGATCATGGGGTTCGTGCAAGCCAGGCAAAGAGATGCCTATGATAAACACTTTTCCGGGCGCAGACAGCGTTTGCCTGTGCCGGCCTCTTCGCGGGGCAAGCCCGCTCCTACACAGGCGTCATTGCCGGTGATTCGTTTGTAGGAGCGGGCTTGCCCCGCGAAGAGGCCAGCACAGGCAACCCCATTCAAGGATCCCCAATGCCAATCAAGCCCCAACCCCCCATCGCCCGCCAGGACCAGGCTGCCGACCCCTACGCCTGGCTGCAACAGCGCGACACCCCCGAAGTGCTCGATTACCTGCAGGCGGAAAACGCCTACCAGCAGGCCTGCCTGGCCGACCAAGAGCCCCTGCGCGAACAGCTGTTCGAGGAAATCAAGGGCCGCATCCTGGAAACCGACCTGTCGCTGCCCTCGCCCTGGGGCCCCTACCTGTACTACACCCGCACCACCGCCGGTGACGAATACCCGCGCCATTACCGCTGCCCGCGCCCAGCCGACGACTCCAACACCGTCGATCAAAGCCAGGAACAGCTGCTGCTCGACCCCAACGCCCTGGCCGGCGGCGGCTTCCTGTCGCTGGGCGCGTTCAGCGTCAGCCCCGACCACCGCCTGCTGGCCTACAGCCTGGACACCAGCGGCGACGAAATCTACACCCTGTACGTCAAGGACCTGGCCAACGGCAGTGTGACCACCCTGCCCTTCGACGACTGCGACGGCAGCCTGACCTGGGCCAACGACAGCCAGACGCTGTTCTTCGCCGAGCTGGACGACACCCACCGCCCCTGGCGCCTGCGCCGCCATACCCTGGGCGACGCCGGGGCAAGCACCGTGTTCGAGGAGGCCGACGGCCGTTTCTTCCTGCACTGCTACCGCACCAGCTCCGAACGCCAGTTGGTGCTGCTGCTCAACAGCAAGACCACCAGCGAGGCCTGGGTGCTCGATGCCCAGACCCCGCAGGCCGCATTCACCTGCCTGGCCCCGCGGGTCGAAGGCCACGAATACTTCCCCGACCACGGCCAGCTCGACGGCCAGTGGCGCTGGTTCATCCGCAGCAACCAGGCCGGCATCAACTTCGCCCTGTATCACGCCCCGGCAGCCCCCGTACCGGGCCGCGAGGCGTGGCAGGAGCTGGTAGCGCACCGCGATGAAGTGATGCTCGAAGGCCTGAGCCTGAATGCCGGCGCCCTGACCTTGAGCCTGCGCGAAGGTGGCCTGCCGATCATCGAAGTCCACCCCCAGGGCCTGGCGCCCTACCGTGTGGAATTGCCAGACGCCGCCTACAGCCTGTATGTGCAAGACAGCCTGGAGTTCGCCAGCACCCGTGTGCGCCTGCGCTACGAAGCGCTCAACCGCCCGGCCCAGGTGCGCCAGCTGGAGCTGGCCAGCGGCGCCCAGCAGGTGCTCAAGCAAACCCCGGTGTTGGGCGAGTTCGACGCCGACGACTACGTCAGCCAGCGCCTGTGGGCCACCGCGGCGGATGGCACCCAGGTGCCGATCAGCCTGGTGCGCCGCCGCCAGGACCTGGACAAGACCGTGCCACTGTACCTGTACGGCTATGGCGCCTACGGCGAAAGCCTCGACCCGTGGTTCTCCCATGCTCGCCTGAGCCTGCTGCAACGTGGCGTGGCCTTCGCCATTGCCCATGTGCGTGGCGGTGGCGAACTGGGCGAAGCCTGGTATCGGGCGGGCAAGCAGGAGCACAAGCACAATAGCTTCAGCGACTTCATCGCCTGTGCCGAGCACCTGATCGCCGAGGGCGTGACGGCTGCCGAGCGCCTGGCCATCAGCGGCGGCAGCGCCGGCGGCCTGCTGATGGGCGCCGTGCTCAACCTGCGCCCGGCGTTGTTCCGCTGCGCCATTGCCGAAGTGCCGTTCGTCGATGTACTCAACACCATGCTCGACCCCGAGCTGCCGCTGACCGTCACCGAATACGACGAATGGGGCAACCCCGAGGAGCCCGAGGTGTATGCCCGGATCAAGGCCTATGCACCCTACGAGAACGTCAGTGCCCAGGCCTACCCGGCCATGCTGGTGGTGGCTGGCTACAACGACAGCCGCGTGCAGTACTGGGAAGCGGCCAAGTGGGTGGCGCGCCTGCGCACGCACAAGACCGACGACAACTTGCTGCTGCTCAAGACCGAAATGGGCGCCGGGCATGGCGGCATGAGCGGGCGCTACCAGGGGCTGCGGGATGTGGCGTTGGAGTATGCGTTCGTGTTTGGGGAGTTGGGGGTGGAGTGAGGGCTGGGGCGTCCGCCGCCAGGCATTCAGTGCCTGTGAGACCGAGCGCCGCCCGCGCGGCGCATCGCAGGCAAGCCTGCTCCTACAGGCGCTGAAATTGTGATGCCGCTAATCATCCTGCACCGGCGGTTTCGGCACCTCCGGGCGCAGGCCCGGTAGTTCCTGATCCTTTGGCGGCCCTGGCAGCGGCATCGGCGGCAACAGCGGCGCACCGGGCTGGCCATCGTCGGCCCTAGGGGGCGCGCTGGGGGTGATCTGCGGGTAAGGCGTAGGCGTTGCCGTGCCGGGTGCACCGGGCACCGGCGTGCTCAACCTGGGCGGCGTGCCGGCCGCCTCGGCCAGGGGCACGGCAGCCAACAGCAGCGTGGCGAGGATCGCAGAAAACATCAGCAACCTCCTGTCGGGAACCTTCCTACAGGCTACGCCGATATTCGAGTTTTCGCCTGTCCGCCTGCCACGCAAGCGCGCTAGACTCAATGGCATAACCGTCATCTGCCTGATCAGAACAAAGGAAATACCATGAGTTCGGCTTCCACCTCCGCCGCCACCGCCCGCCTCGACCGCATCCTCGCCGACGCCAAGCGCGACAAGGAGATGGGCTACCGCGACAAAGCCCTGAAAATGTACCCGCACGTGTGCGGCCGCTGCGCCCGCGAGTTTTCCGGCAAGCGCCTGAGCGAGCTGACCGTGCACCACCGCGACCACAACCACGACAACAACCCCCAGGACGGCTCCAACTGGGAACTGCTGTGCCTGTACTGCCACGACAACGAGCACTCGCGCTACACCGACCAGCAGTATTTCAGCGAAGGCTCGCTCAGCACCCCAAGCATCGCCAAGGCAACCCACAACCCGTTCGCCGCCCTGGCCGGCATGCTCAAGAAAGACTGACGGTCAGCACACCCCCCGCTGCTGCCGGCAAGCCCGTATAATCGCGCTCTTTTTTTCACGAAGGGCCCCGGCACGTGGCAAACAAACGGTACAGCTGCATCGGCCTGTTCAACCCCAAGTCTGCGGAGAACGTCGGTTCGGTGATGCGCGCAGCGGGTTGCTACGGCGTCAACTCGGTGTTCTACACCGGCAAGCGCTACGAGCGCGCACGCGACTTCGTCACCGACACCAAGCGGGTGCACTACGACATTCCGCTGATCGGCATCGACGACCTGCAACGCATCATTCCCCTGGGCTGCACGCCGGTGGCGGTGGAGTTGGTGGACGGCGCCCGGCCTTTGCCGGAATACACCCACCCAGACCGGGCGATCTACATCTTCGGGCCTGAGGATGGCTCGCTGAGCGAAGAGGTGCGCGGGTGGTGCGAAGAGACGATCTACATTCCCACCCAAGGCTGCATGAACCTGGCGGCGACGGTGAATGTGGTGCTGTATGACCGCATGGCCAAGGGGTTGAATACCCGCTCGGGGCCCAAGTTCAAATAGAAAAGGCCGCCTTTGCGTTGGCAGGGCCAATCGCGACCTGCGGTCGCTCCTACGACGGGAACGCAATGCCCCTGTAGGAGCGACCAAAGGTCGCGATGGGCCCTGCTGACGCAAGGCGGCCGGCTGGTGCTGAGCTCCGTCAGAACAGCACCGGTCTTGCTCAGGTCACGAAGCGTTGATCCAGATGGTCTTCAGCTCCGTGTACTGGTCATGGGCCCAGATGGACTTGTCGCGCCCACCAAAGCCAGACTCCTTGTAGCCACCGAACGGCGTGGTGACATCACCCTCGCCGAAGCAGTTGACCGTCACCACGCCCGCGCGGATTTCACGCGACAGGCGCAGCGCATTGCGCAGGCTGCCGGTGTAGGCCGAAGCGGCCAGGCCGTAGACGGTGTCGTTGGCCAGCTCAATGGCCTCGTCGATGGTTTCGAAGCTGGTCACGCTCAGCACCGGCCCGAAGATTTCCTCGACGAACAGCTTGTTGTCACGGCCCACGTTGTCGACGATGGTCGGCTGGATGAACACACCGTCCTCGGTTTCGCCACCCTGAACCACCGTGAGCTTCTGCTCGGCGGCGTATTCCAGGTACGACTTGACCTTCTCGAAGTGCGACTTGCTGACCATGGCGCCCAGGCGGTTATCCGGGTCCAGCGGGTCGCCCAGCTTCCAGTCCTTCAGGTGTTTGGCGATCAGGCCCAGCAGCTCGTCTTTCACGTCCTTGTGGACGATCAGGCGCGAGGACGCCGAGCAGTTCTCACCCATGTTCCAGAACGCACCGGCGGTGACGAACTGAGCCACTTCGTCGAGGTCTTCGCAGTCGTTCATGACCACGGCCGGGTTCTTGCCACCCAGCTCCAGGACGATGCGCTTGAGGTTGGACTCGGCGGCGTATTTCAGGAACAGGCGGCCGGTGTCGGTGGAGCCGGTGAAGCTCACCATCGGGATGTCCATGTGGCGGCCGATGGCCTCGCCCACTTCACGGCCACCGCCAGGCACCAGGTTGAACACACCCGCTGGAATGCCCGCCTCGTGGGCCAGCTCCGCCACGCGCAGGGCGCTGAGGGTGGTTTCCTTGGCTGGCTTGACCACGATCGAGCAACCGGCGGCCAGCGACGGGGCGATCTTCCAGGCCAGCATCAGCAGCGGGAAGTTCCACGGCAGCACCAGGCCGACCACGCCGATGGCTTCACGCACCACCATGGTCACGGCAGCGTTGCCGGTTGGCGCGGTGGCGTCGTAGATTTTGTCGATCAGCTCGGCGTGCCAGCGGATGGTGTGGATGGTTTCCGGCACGTCGACGTTCTGGCACTCGCTGACCGGCTTGCCGCTGTCCAGCGCTTCCAGCACGGCCAGTTCGTGGGCGTTGTCTTCGAGCAGCTGGGCGAACTTGAGCAGCACGTGCTTGCGGTCGTTGGGCTGCATCTTCGACCAGCTGCCGTCTTCGAACACGCGCGTGGCGGCAGCCACGGCGACGTTCACGTCATTGACGTCGCAGGCGGCGATTTCAGCCAGCTGCTGGCCGGTGGCCGGGTTGGTGGTGACGAAGGTGCGGCCAGAGATGGCATCGCGGAATTCACCGTCGATGAACGCCTGGGTGCGCAGCTGCAGTTCGGCGGCGATAGCCGCGTATTGTTCCTTGCTCAGCAATTCAGCCATTTTTCCAGCCTCCTTAGTTGATCTGGGCGATGGTGGCCTTCAGCTCGGTGACCACGCGCTTGAGTTCTGCCTTCTCGGCGTCATCCAGGTCGTACAGTGGCTTGCGCACGCCGCCGGTTTTCAGGCCGTTCAGGGCAACGCCGTTCTTGATCGACTGGACGAACTTGCCACCTTCGAGGAAGTCCATCAGCGGCATCATGGCGGCCATGATCTTGCGGCCCTTGTCGAAGTTCTTCTCGATCACGCAGGCCTCGTACAGGGCCACGTGCTCGCGCGGGATGAAGTTGGAGCCGGCGCAGACCCAGCTCTTGGCGCCCCAGGCGAAGAATTCCAGGGCCTGGTCGTCCCAGCCGCACGACAGATGGATGTTCGGGCGCTGGATGGCCAGGCGGTGCAGCTGGGCCATGTCACCGGAGCTTTCCTTGATGGCGACGATGTTCTTCACGTCGGCCACGGCGTCGAAGAACTCCTCGCCCATGCTCACGCTCATGCGGCCTGGGTAGTTGTAGAGCATGATCGGCAGGCCGGCAGCGGCGTCGACGGCTTTGACGTGCAGGGCGATTTCCTGCTGGGTCGGCAGGGCGTACGGCGGGGTGCCCACCAGCAGCGCGTCTGCCTTGATTTCCTTGGCGTGCTGGGCAAAGGCCACGGCGTCTTCGGTGCGGATGCCACCGGTGCCGACGATCAGCGGCAGGCGGCCGTTGAGCACGTCCTTGGCCTGGGCGGCCAGCTCGATGCGCTCCTGGGTGGTGTGGGCGTAGTACTCGCCGGTGGAGCCGCCGATGATCACGCCATGGATCTTCGACTCGACCAGGTATTCGAGCACGTCGGCGAACGCCGCCTTGTCGATCGAGCCGTCCGCAGCCAGCGGGGTGATTGCCGGGGTGTAGATGCCTTCGAATTTCACGGTAGGAACTCCTGCGCGTTGATCAGTGTTGTAAAGGCCACGGCGGATTCACGCCGTGGCAGGTTGTCATTCGGTTCAGCCCAGCGAAGCGGCCTGTTGCAGGTTCAGCGAACGGGTTTCCGGCGCCAGCGCAACCGAGAAAGCCAGGCCGACGAAGGTCACGGCAGCGGCGGCATACATGGTGGCGCCGATGCCATAGCTGTCCAGGGCGATGGGCACCAGCCAGGTACCGACGGCGGCACCGACCCGCGACATCGAGGTGCCCACGCCCACGGCGCCGGCACGGATTTCGGTGGGGAACAGTTCATTGGGGTACACCAGCTGCAGCACCTGGGCACCGCCGATGAACAGGGCGTAGGCGCCGAACAGCACGAGGATGAGCATCTCGTTGCCGTTGCTGAAAGCGCCAAGGCCAAGCAAGGCCAGCCCCGACCAGAAGAAGCTGTGCAGCAGCGTGGTGCGCCGGCCAATGGTGTTGAGCAGGCGGGTGCCGATGATGCAGCCGACCACGAACAGGCAGGTGATCGCCACCGAGCCGATCGACGCCCAGTCCCCTTTCAGATTCAGCGCACCCAGCACCTTTGGAGCGAAAGCGTAGACGGCGAACACCGGGATCACCGAGCAGGTCCAGAACATGGTGACGAACAGCATGCGCTTGCCGTAGCCCGAGTGCAGCAGGCTGAGGAACGACAGCTTGCGGGTCTTGGGCTCCTCAG
This sequence comes from Pantoea sp. Tr-811, assembly GCF_011752535.1. NCBI lineage: Bacteria > Pseudomonadati > Pseudomonadota > Gammaproteobacteria > Enterobacterales > Erwiniaceae > Pantoea > Pantoea sp. Tr-811. The sequence goes on along the minus strand of NZ_VWXJ01000017.1, from coordinate 121,376 downwards.
GCAGGTTCTTCAGGCTGAAGCCATTGCCGTAGACACGCTTGATCACCTGCTCGGCCTCGGCCGAGCGGCCTTTGCTGATCAGCCAGCGCGGCGACTCCGGGGTGCCCAGGCGGATGGCGAACAGCAGCGCGCCGATCACTGCGGCGCTGGCCAGCACCAGGCGCCAGGCATCATCGCCACCGTGGCGCAGGATCGCCTCACCCACCATGTAGGCGGTGGCGGCACCGGCGAACCACAGCACGGTCAGGGTGGCCAGGCGTGGGCCACGGTTCTTCTTGGGCAGGAACTCCACCAGCAACGAGGTGGCCACGGGGTACTCGATACCCACCGCAATGCCGATGGCAAAGCGCAGCAGGAACAGGGTGAGCGCCGACTCCACCCAGAATTGCGCGACCGAGGCCAGGATGAACAGGGTCGGGCCAACGAAGAACACGCGCTTGCGGCCGAAGCGGTCGGTCAGCCAACCGCCGAAGAAGCCGCCGAAGAAGATGCCGATCAGCGCCGAGGCGGCGATCATGCCCTGCCAGAAGCTGGTCAGGTTCAGGCCTGCGGCCATCTGCACCATGGCCACGCCGATGATGCTCAACACATAGCCGTCGACGAACGAGCCGCCGCCGGAGCGCAGGGTCAACAACTGGTGGAAGTTGCTGATCGGTACATCTTCAATCGAAATATTCGGACTTGTCATTGTTGTTCCTACCACTTCTTCTGCATGCACATATTCAAGGCGAGCGCGTCCGCGACACTGAAAATTCCATTCAGCCCCGGGTGATCGGACGGCGCATCTCGATCATCAAATTCGGGCAAAGGGCGCCCGTGCCGGCTAACTAAAGCCTGCGTCAAACAGTCAATTGGCTACTTCAAGTAACGGTTAGCTTTCCTTGCCAGCGCGGAACTGCCCCCACATCAAGTTGGCGTTCAAGCCCAGGGAAACCAAGGGCTGCGGCGGGTTCGCACAAGGCCCGGGGGCATTGAGCAGAAACTCGATCAATTCGTTCTTGTCGCCGGCCAGCCAGTCGGCCAGCAACTTGCCGGTCACCGTGCCGCGGGTCACGCCCAGGCCGTTACAGCACAGCGCACCGAATACATTGGGGGCCAACTTGCCGAAGAAGCCCATGTGGTTGCGCGACAGGGCCAGTGCACCGCCCCAGGTGTATTCGAAGTCCACCCCGGGCAACATCGGGAAGCGCCGGGCGAACGAGTCGCGGTGGCGCTCGACGAAGCGTTCCAGGTACTTGCGGTTGCTGCGCCCGTCGGGGTTGTAGCTGAAGCTGTTGCGAATCAGCAGGCGGTTGTCGACGGTGCGGCGCATGGTAGTGCCAAACGGGTCGGCGGGAATCACGCCCCAGTAGGGCTTGCCGCCCAAGCGCGCCTGTTCGTCCTCGGTCAGCGGGCGGGTGATGCTGCCGTAGGTGAACACCGGCAGCATGCGGCCCTTGAGGAAGCCAAAGCTCATGCCGAAGGCGTTGGTGGTCAGCACCAGCTTGTCGGCGGTGATCGAGCCATTGGCGTGACGCAGCACGACCTTGTCGCCATATTCGACGTCGGTGATGGGCGTGTGCTCGTAAAGCGAGACGTTGCTCGGCAGGCTGTCGGCCAGGCCCTTGACCAGCGCCGAGGGTTGCAGCAGCGCGGTGCCTGGGGTGAACAGGCCCTTGCGGTAGAAGTGCGTGCCGATGTGCTCGGGCAGGTCGCGCCCTTCGATCACCTCGTAGGGCTGGCCAAGCTTGTCCAGGCCGCGGCGGTAGGCGTCGAGCACGGCGATGCCGCGGTCTTCGATGGCGGCCTGGTACTTGCCGCAATGGCGGAACTGGCACTCGATGTCGAAGCGCTCGATCAGTTCCTTGAGGTACGACTGGCCGCCTAGGTTGAGCTTGAGCACCGTCTTGGCGATGCCGATATCGCCAATGTAGTCCTCGGCACCGATGTCGTGGGGCAAGTCGATGGCGAACCCGGCGTTGCGCCCGGAGGTGCCGAAACCGACCTCCTGGGCCTCGATCAGCACGATCTCGTCATCGGGGAAGTTCGTTGCCAGCTGGCGCGCGGCGGCAAGGCCGGTGAAACCGGCGCCAACCACAACCCAGCGTGCCTGGCTATGGCCACGGTGGGCCGGCCTTGGCGTGCGGGGTTTGCTCAGGTGATACCAGCCACAGGTGGCATCATCAGCAGGTAACGAACTTATTCTTGTCATGTCACTAACCTGGTGCGTGTTGTTGTCGGTGGCCGACGCCTGGGCGCAGGCCTGGGTGGTTCAAATATGAATCGGCACATCCAGCCCATGCGGGGCGGCGTATTCGGCCATGCGCCGACGCGACAGCTCGAAGTGCTCGCGCACCAACTGGCCGGCAACCTGCGGGTCGCGGCGCTCGATGGCATCGATCATCTGGTCGTGCTGCTCGCAGGCGATTTCGAGGTCGCGCTGCATGTCGTCGGTGGTCGGGTGGCGGTAGAAAATCTTGCCCAGGCGGGTATGGTCGATCAGCAGGCGGCGCAGGCTCGGCATCAGGTAGTCGTTGTGCGCCATCTTGCCGATTTCCAGGTGGAAGGCGTCGTTGTAGAGCACGCGGTTTTCCACATCACGCTGTTCGATGGCCTGGCGGAACAGGGCCTGGATGCCGCGGAGGGTTTCGATTTCCGCGGCCGACGCATAGGTTGCGGCCAGCTGGGTGGTGGCAACGTAGATCAACGGCGCGGCGACGAAGAAGCTGTGCAGCGACTCGTGGTTCATGGCGGCCACGCGCGGGGCGCGGTTGGCTTCAAGCTCGATGTAGCCTTCGGCGGCGATCTGGCGCAGCAGTTCGCGAACCGGGGGGCGCGACAGGCCAAATTCGTCGCACAGGGCCAGTTCGTCCACCACGGCGCCTGGGGCCAGCTCCATGCTGAGAATCCGGCGGCGCAGGGCCTCGGCAAGGACGGCTTTGCGGTCCTGCGGCACTTCTGCTGCGAGTGGTTGAACGGTGGCTTTCATGGCGGCCTTCTTTGTTGTCATAGAGCTATGTCTACTATTTGTATAACGACTATAGGGCACTGTTAGACAATGTGTCTACAGCATTTTCGATGAACGGTGAAATCTGTCCGGGCCTTTGTTTTAAAGGGTTTTCGAGGGATTCAGGGGTGAGATTAAACACCCTTGGGGGCTGCATTGCCAAACCAGACAGGTAATTATCCAGACAAGACAGATTGGGCTTTTCAGCGCCTGCACGAACGAGCGCCGCCTGGGCGGCGCATCGCGAGCTGCGCTCGCTCCTACAGGGGATTTGCACCATCCTGGTAGGAGCGAGCAACGCTCGCGATGCGCCGCGCAGGCGGCGCTCGGTCTAGAACGAAGGCGAGTCAGGCAGCCGCCAGCGCCTCCTGCCGCGCATGCCGCTTGCTGGTAATTACCCCCAACACCAGGATCACCAGCGCCAATGCCAGGGTCAACGACACCTCCATCCGGTGCTGCGGCATCACGAACATGGTGCCCAGGGCGAACACGATGAAGCCAATCACCGCATAGGTCAGCCACGGGTACAGCCACATCTTGAAGGCGATTTCGACGTTCTGCTGCTGCAGGATGGCGCGCATGCGCAATTGCGAGAAGGCGATGGCCAGGTACACCAACAGCGCGATGGAGCCGGAACTTGCCAGCAGGAAGGCGAACACCTCGGCCGGGGCGAAATAGTTGACGATGGTGGCCAGCATGCCGATCAGCGTACTGCCGATCACCGCCGCCCGTGGCACGCCCACCTTGGAGGTACGTTGGATGAAGCCCGGCGCATCACCGCGCTTGCTCAGCGAATAGAGCATGCGCGAGGAGATGTAGATCGACGAGTTCAGGCAACTGGCTACCGCCACCAACACCACCATGTCCACCAGCAGCTTGGCGTAGGGGATGTGCATTATTTCCAGCGCGCGCTGGTAGGAACCCTGGACCGGCAGCAGCGGGTCGTTCCACGGCACCACCGAGATGATCACGAAGATCGACAGCAGGTAGAACACGCTGATGCGCCAGATCACCGAGCGGGTGGCCTTGGCGATGTTGCGCGCCGGGTCTTTGGACTCGGAAGCCGCGATGGTCACCGCCTCAGTACCCAGGTAGCTGAACATGGTGGTGAGCAAGGCGCCGATGATCGCCGTCCAGCCATTGGGCATGAAACCGCCCTGCTCGCCCAACAGGCGCGGCAAGCCGCTGACTTCACGGCCCGGCAGCACACCGGCCAGGGCCGCGGCGCCCAGGGCGATGAAGGCGACGATGGCGATGACCTTGAGCATGGCGAACCAGAACTCGAACTCACCGTACTTGGCCACGCTGAACAGGTTGGTGGCGGTCAGCAGCACGGTCATGCTCAAGGCAAAGAACCAGGCATCGATGTGCGGGAACCAGTTGTTGAGGACCACGCCAGCGGCGATGGCTTCGATGGGGATTACCAGCACCCAGAACCACCAGTACAGCCAGCCGATGGTGAACCCGGCCCAGCGCCCGATGGCGCGGTCGGCGTAGGTGGAGAAGGAACCGGTGTCGGGGCTGGCCACCGCCATTTCGCCCAGCATGCGCATCACCAGCACCACCAGCGCCCCGGCCAGGGCGTAGGCGACGATCGCCGATGGCCCGGCGGCGGCGATGGCATGGCCGGAGCCGATGAACAGCCCGGCGCCGATTACCCCGGCGATGGAAAGCATGGTCACATGGCGTTGCTTGAAGCCTTGCGCCAGCTGATTGCCGGCGCCACTCGCGCTTGTCGTTGTCATCCTGATCCCTGCTGTTGTTTTTTTGTGGAGGGGGACGTGAAGCTCCTGGGTCGAAACCCAGCGTGGATGAGCTTCGCGCGGGTTCAGGTTAATCCTGCGCAGGCTTGGCCCAGTTGCCCGTATCCGCCAGGGAGTTGACCAGACCGGACATTGGCGGGCGCACAAGGCCTATTGCAGAGCCTTTGCGACCGGCGAGAGGGGATGACGGTGACCTGTAGGAGCGGGCTTGCCCGCGATGAGGCCGGTGCAGGCTAGTGCAGGGCCTTGCTCTGCAACACCTCGGACCTTCGCCCCAGCACATTCTCACTGATCTGCACGAACTCCTCGGTGCTCACGCTTGGCAGGCGCATCAGCGCTCGGGTTACGTCGTCCAGCGAACGCTTGGCCTGGGTATGGATGCGGATTTCCTTGTCCAGCGCCTGCAGCAACACCACACCACGGGCAATCTGCGCCTGGCTGGCGTGCTCGCCACGCAACTGGGTGACCTTGCCGCCATGCTTCTGCAGCCGCGCCTGCCACACCTCATAGCGGTCATCGCTGATCCCCCCGGCGCGGCGCAGCAGTTCGCTGGCGTAATACTCGGTCAGGCTGTGGCCCAGCCAGTCGCTGTTGTCGCGCACGCGAATCTGCGCAAACAGCTGCACCAGCTCACGCAGCAGCGGGCTGCTGCCGTTCTCGCTGACCATCGGCCGGCTGCTGTGCAGGTAGATCGAACCGTTCGCCGCCATCGCCCCGCGCCACAACCCATCGCGCCCGCCCACCAGCAGCAGCTTGGCCGGGTTGCGCGGGAACACCGCCTGCAACTGCGGCCACACGAAGGTCAGCAGGGTCAGGCTGTCCATCCGGCGCATGCCCTGGCCCACTGGCGCGGCCACGGTGACGTCGGTTTCGCCCAGCCGCGCGCGGCGGCTGCCGAGGTCGCCGGCCAGCATCCAGCCGGTGGGGCGGTCGAACAGGCGCGATACGTTGTCGATTCGAAACTTGTCCTTGCCGATGCGGGGCCAGGCAGTCTCGATGCTTTTCCAGCCCTCGGGCAGGTCGACAGTCAGGCGCGCCACCAGCTCGGTGCCGTCCTGCTGGTCGAGGCGGGCCGGCGGCACCAGCTGGTCGCCGAGGAACAGCGCCCAGTGCGGGGTGATGCGCGAGGTGAAGGCACCATTGCGCTGCTTCTGCTCAAGCTTGACCCGGTAGCTGAGGCTGGTCTTGCCCGCCGCCGGGCGCCACACGCCCCGCTCGCCCTGCTGCTGCCATTGGCCATCGGCCTGGAAGCCGCTGTAGGCGCCGGCCTTGCCCAGGTCGAAGTCCAGGCTGCGCACCGCACCGCCGTCCTCCAGGGTCAGGCGCACTTCGGCCTGGCCACTGGCAGGCAACAGGCGCACCTGGTAGTCGAGGTCGACTTTCTTGGCCCAGGCCGTGGAACTGGCCAACAGGCCAAGGAGCAATACGAGCTGGCAACGCATGCAGAAACTCCTTGTCACTCAAGGGCGACGGCGCCCCACCCGGTTAACTGGCGCGGAAAATCAGGTGGTCTTCCCAGTCGTCTTCATCCACATCATGTTCACTGAGCATACGCCCCGATTGCGAAATACGCTGTTCATGCACCTGCTTGCGGTCACCGCACACCAGGTGATGCCAGGCCGGCAGGTCCTTGCCCTCGCTGACCAGGCGGTAGCCGCAGGTGCTTGGCAACCACTTGAACTGGTCGGCCTTGCCTGGGGTGAGCTGGATGCAGTCGGGCACCTGGGCGAAGCGGTTGAGGTAGTCGCTGCACTGGCAGGTGTGAAGGTCGAGCAGCTTGCAGGCGATGCGCGTGTAATAGACGCTGTTGTCGTCTTCATCCTCTAGTTTCTGCAGGCAGCACAGGCCACAGCCGTCACACAGCGACTCCCACTCTTGCGGGCTGAGTTGTTCGAGGGTCTTGCGCCGCCAGAACGGGGCGTTTTCAGCGATCATCACACGGGGTTCCTGCAGTCATCTCGGCGCCGCGGCGCGCGGCGGCGCCAGTCTAGAGCCTGGCCCGCAGCAACGCTAGACCGCTTGTCAGTGCCAGGGGTAACGCAGTAGCGTTGGCGCTTTGCCACCCACTTGCAGGAGCCACCATGAGTGCTACCCCCCGCATTGCCGACTACGCCATCAACGAGCAGTTCATCAACCGCTGGTCGCCACGCGCCTTCACCGCCGAGCCCATCAGCGAGGAAACCCTGCTGAGCTTCCTGGAAGCCGCCCGTTGGGCACCGTCGGCCTACAACTCGCAGCCCTGGCGCTTCCTTTATGCACGCCGCGACACGCCAAGCTGGGAGCGTTACCTGAGCCTGCTGGTGCCGTTCAACCGCAGCTGGGCGCAGCAGGCGTCGGCGCTGGTGCTGGTGATCTCCAAGACCACCTTCGCGGCGCCTGGCTCGACGGAAGAAAAACCAGCCCTGTGGCACACCTTCGACACCGGTTCCGCCTGGGGCCACCTGGCGCTGCAAGCCAGCATCAGTGGCTGGCACACCCACGGCATGGCCGGTTTCGACCAAGCCCTGGCACGCCAGGAACTGAAGATTCCCGAAGGCTATGAGCTGCATGCCATGGTGGCGATCGGCAAGCTGGGCGACAAGGCCAGCCTGGAAGAGGCGCTGCAGGCGCGTGAAGTGCCAAGCCCGCGCCGGCCGCTGAGCGAGTTGGCGGCTGAAGGGGATTTCAGCCTGTAAGGGTTGTATTGCCGGGGCCGGCCCTTTCGCGGGGCAAGCCCGCTCCTACAAGGGTTGCGATACCTGTAGGAGCGGGCTTGCCCCGCGAAGAGGCCGGCCCAGGTAAAACCAATCAATACCCCCGGTCGAAATCGACCTCCCCACGCAACCCCTGCCCCGCCCCATACGCCCGCACATTTTCAGCAAACAACCGCACCATCGCCGCCGGTGAGGTCGGCGCCGAACTGTGCCCGGTCAGCAGCAGCCCCCAGGCGGTCCAGAACGGATGCCGCTGGGGCAATGGCTCCTGCCGGCACACATCGATCACCGCGCCCGCCAGGTGCCCTTGCTTGAGCGCCTCGACCAGGTCGGCATCGACCACCGCCACCCCGCGCCCGGCATTGATGAACAACGCCGTGGGCCGGAAGCGCTGGAACAGCGCCGCGTCATACAGGTCGTGGGTAGCCGGGGTATCGGGCAGCAGGTTCAGCACGTAGTCCACCTGCCCAACCAGCCGCGGCAAGTCCGCCAGCCCCGCCACCTCGACGAACGGTGCCTGCTCGCGGGCACTGCTGGCAACGCCATACAGGGTCACGCCGAACGGCACGAGGAATTCGGCGACCCGCTGGCCGATATCGCCGGTGCCGACGATCAGCACCTTGCGCCCTTCCAGGCTGCGCCCAGGCCGCTCGTCCCAGCGCCGCTCCACCTGGCTCACCAGGCGCGACAACACCTCGCGCTCGTGGCCAAGCATGTAGGTGAGCATGTACTCGGCCATCACCTGGCCGAAGATGCCCACCGCACGGGTCAGGCGGTAATCACGCGGCAAGCCCTGGGCCAGCAACGGCGTGATCCCGGCCCAGGTCGACTGCATCCACTGCGGCTTGTGGCCCTGGCGCAACAGGCTGGCCAGCAAGTCGGGCTGGCCCAGCCAGACCTCGCACTGGGGGGCCAGGCGCGCCAGTTCGGCCGAGTCGCCGCTGGTCAGGATGCACAGCTCGGGCGCCGCTACGCCCAGCAGCTCGGCGTAGCGGGCGTGGTCATGCTCAGCGATCAGTACGCGCATGGTCAGGCCGGGTCGTTACGGCGCAGGAGCTCTTCGGGCAGGTGCTCGATGTAGTCGTCGTCCGGCGGCGGCATCTGCAGGTGGTAACCCTGGTTGTCGAGGTTTTCCAGGACCTTGTTGATGTCCTCGCGGGCCAGCTTGCGCTCGGGGCTGAGCACCAGGTCGAAGGCGTGCACGGGGTTGCCGAAGAACGGCAGCAGGCCTTCGGGCACCCGCTCCAGGCCATCGGCCTTGAGCACGTAGAGGTACATTTCGTTCTTGCGGGGGCTCTTGTAGATCGAGCAAATGCGTTTCATGGTTTGTCTCCGGCACCTGCCAGGTCATCGAGCAGGGCCTGGCCCATGCGCTCGCGGCGCCAGCCGCGCAGCGCATCGGGCAGTTGATAGGGGCCGTTGGGGTAGCCGCTCTTGAGCAGGGCTTCCAGGGCTTTCTTGCGCAGCATCAGCTCAGGGGCTATGCCTAGGCGCTCGCCTTCGGCCTGGCCGATGGCACGCAGGCGCTTGAGGATACCGGCGGCCTCGATCGGCAGCGGCTCGGGCAGCGGCGCGGGCCATTGCTCCGGCGGCAGGCTGGCGGCACGCTTGATCAGCTCAAGCAGGAAGGCGCCGTCCTGGCGGATGGTGCGCGGGTGCATGTCTTCGATCTTGGCCAGCGCCGAAAGGTTATCCGGCTGGCCCTTGGCCATGGGCCACAGCGAGTGTTCCTTGAGGATGCGGTTGCGCGGCACGTCGCGGCTGCGCGCTTCACGCTCGCGCCAGGCGCACAGTTCGCGCAGCACCGCCAGCTGCTGGCGGCCGAGCTTCCAGGCCAGCTTGACGTCGCGGTACAGGGTTTCGGGTTCCACTTCACGGCGCAGCGCGGCCACCAGTTCGGCGCCGTCTTCCAGCACCCAGGCGTACTTGTCGTCCGACAGCCGCGGGCGCAGGGCGGTGAACAGCTCGGCCAGGTGCACGGCATCCTCGGCGGCGTAGCTCACCTGGGTGTCCGACAGCGGGCGTTGCAGCCAGTCGGAGCGGGTTTCGCCCTTGGGCAGCTCGATGCCCAGCACTTCCTGCACCAGGCGCGAATAGCCCATGGAGAAGCCCAGGTTCAGGTAGCCGCCGGCCAACTGCGTGTCGAACAGCGGCTGCGGCAACTTGCCGGTCAGGCGCAGCAGCACTTCGAGGTCTTCGCTGCAGGCATGCAGCACCTTGACCACGCCGCTGTCCTCCAGCAGCTCGCCCAACGGCTGCCAATTGCGGATCAGCAACGGGTCGATGAGAAAGGCCCGCTGGCCGTCGCCGACCTGTACCAGGCCGGCCTTGGGGTAGAAGGTATCGACCCGCATGAACTCGGTGTCGAGCGCTACGAAGGGCAGTTCGCGCCACGTACGGCAGTGATCGGCCAGGGTCTGGTCGTCACGGATCCAGTGAATTTCGATGGCCACGAGGCTCTCCCACTAACATTGGCGCGCAGTATATACGGCGCGGGCCCTGCTGGTGAAACCTGCGCCATCCCTGCAATGGATGAACGGCTCAGCGCTTGGCGGTCAGCCAGGGCCGGCAACTGGCAAACAGGTCCAGCGATTGCTGGTAAACCTCGGTGTGCACCTGCAACAGGCCCAGCATCGAGTGGAACAGGTTGTCCTGCGACAGCGGTGCATCGCTGAGCTTGGCCAGGCAGTCGGTGTCGACGCCAAAGTCCTCCTTGTAGTTGTCGGAGAACCAGGCCAGCAACGGCACGTGCTTCTGCTGCTCGGGGGCGATGGCATAAGGGGTGCCGTGCAGGAACAGGTTGTACTCACCCAGCGACTCGCCGTGGTCGGACAGGTAGACCATGGCCGTGTCGACCTTGTCCTGCTTGCTGCGCAGGGTGTCGATCAGCGAAGACAGCACCTTGTCGGTATAGGCCAGGGTGTTGTCGTAGCCGTTGATGATCTCCTGCTCGGTGCACTGGTTCAGCGCATTGCTCTGGCACACCGGGGTGAAGCGCTCGCTGCCGCGTGGGTAGCGCTTGAAGTATTCGGGGCCATGGCTGCCCATCTGGTGCAGCACCAGCACGGTGTCCTGGTCGAGGTTGTCGATCAGTTCGGCCAGGCCCTGCAGCAGGATTTCATCGTGGCACTCGCCGCTGGCGCACAGCTGTGGGTCCCTGAGGTTGCTCACGTCGACGAACTGCACACGGTCGCAGGTGCCCTTGCAGCCGGCCTGGTTGTCCCGCCACTGCACCTGCAGGCCCGCCCGCTGGAGGATGTCCAGCAGCCCTTCGCGGTTCTTCGCCACCCGGGCGTCGTAGTCCTTGCGCTTCATGCCAGAGAACATGCAAGGCACCGACACAGCGGTTTCAGTACCGCAAGAATGCACGTCGGAAAAACTCAGCAAGCCTTGTTGCCTGGCCAGGTTTGGGGTGGTGTCGCGGTCGTAGCCGAGCACGCCGAAGTGGTCCGCCCGGGCACTTTCACCCACTACCAGCACGGTGAGCGACTTGCGCTCGTGTTTCTGCCAGGCCACATCGCGCCGGGCATCTTCGCCGTAACTCTGGAACGGGCGGGCGGCGGTGCCGACACGTTCGTTGATATAGCCGATGGAGGCACCGACGATATTGCTCGGGGTGAGCATCAGGCGCAGTTCGTGGTGGTTGCGAAACAGCGAGGACAGGCCCTGGTAGTTGACCAGCGCCACCGAGCCCAGGGCCACCACGCAGGCGCCGCTGACCACCAGCTTGCCCAGCAGCTCGCGGTGCCAGGCGCGGTAGGCGATGGGCGCTTTCCACAACAATACCGAGGGCACGACACCGAGCAGCAGGATATACGCGGCAAACTTCAACGACATCAAGTCGCGGACTTCCGAAACATTGGTTTCGGCCATGTTGCGGAACATGCCGGCATCAATAAGTACACCATATTGGTTCATGAAGTAAGCGGCGCCGGCGCCACTCATGAACAACACGATCAATATGGGTTTGAGTACATAACGGAAGGCAACCAGGGTGAGCACCAGGTTGAAGGCGAACAACATCAGTGCAGCGAACGCCAGGCTCAGCCACAGGCCGGTCAGGCCAGGCGGCACCACTTCTTGCAGGTGCTCCCAGAGGAACATGTTGAAGCCAAGCAGCAGGTAAAGGCTGGCCAGCAGCGTGACCCATTCAGTCCGCAGGGATTTGAAGTTGAGCATCGGTGTTCGCAATCAAGAGTCATTATCAACCCACGGCGTTGAAAACACCGTGGGAAAGTTGGCCGAACTCTAGAAAGGCCACCATGAATTTTTTGTGAAAAAGACGCCAACAAATTCGTGAGCCGGGCTATTTTTCACAATTAATTAAACTTCATTCAGCCGCCGTTCAGCCGCGCCGACCTGCGCAAAGGCGGCTATCCTCAAAGGTCAGGACCTAACCGACTACCCTGACAGAGGTGAAGAAATGCCAGTTCCGCACGATCTGCTCGCTGACCTGCACATTACCGCTGACGCATTCCAGGCGCTCATTGACAAGGACCAGGACCTGCACAAGCTGCACAAGGAATACAACACCAAGGACAAGGAGGTGCTGGCCGCCGAGGCCAATGGCACCAATGACGAGGCGGTGAACCGCCTGCGCAAGGAAAGGTTGCTGCTCAAGGACAAGATCGAGCGGATTATTCATCCGCCTAAAGCCTGATAGATCGCTATCGAATGGACTGGCCTCATCGCGAGCTTTGCTCGCTCCTACGGGGGATGGCGATCCCTGGTAGGAGCGAGCAAAGCTCGCGATGAGGCCGGTAGCCGCTACACCGCCGCCGAAGCCTTGAGCGCCCCGTCCAGGTCCTCGATCAGGTCACGGTAATCCTCGATCCCCACCGACAACCGCAACAGGTTCTCGCTGATTCCCATCTCGCCTTTCTGCGCCGGGCTCAAGGAATTGTGCGACATGCTCCAGGAGTGGTTGATCATGCTCTCCACCCCGCCCAGCGAGTCGGCCAGCACAAAGATCTGCAGCGCTTCCACCAGCCGGTTCAGCGCCGCGCGGTCACCGCCCTTGATCTTCATCGCCACCACCGCGCCGCCACTGCGCATCTGCCGCTTGCACAGCGCATGCTGCGGGTGGCTTTCCAGCCCCGGGTAGAACACCTGCTCGACCTGCGGGTGGCCTTCGAGAAAACGCGCCACCTGCAGTGCGTTGGCGCACTGGCGCTCCATGCGCACGTCCAGGGTCTTCAGCCCGCGCAGGGCCAGGTAGCAGTCGAACGGCCCCTGAATGGCGCCCACCGCCATGCTGATGCGGCGCAGGCGCTTGTGCAGGGCCTCGCTGGCCGCTACCACCACCCCGCCGGTGAGGTCGGAGTGGCCGCCGATGTACTTGCTTGCCGAGTGCATCACCAGGTCCACGCCGAGGGTGATCGGGCGCTGGTTCCACGGCGAGCAGAAGGTGTTGTCGATACAGGTGAGGATGCCGCGGGCACGGGCCAGGTCGCACACCGCCTTGATATCCACCAGGTGCAGCAGCGGGTTGGTCGGCGATTCGATCCAGATCAGCTGGGTTTCCGGCCTGATGGCCGCCGCCACCGCGGCGATGTCGTTGAGGTCGACATAGGTGGTGGCCAGGCCCGAGGTGTGCCCACGGAAGTCTTCCAGGATGCGGAAGGTGCCGCCGTAGACGCCGTTCATCACCACCACATGGGCATCCTTGGGCAGCAATTCGAGCACCGTGGCGGTGGCGTTCACCCCCGAAGCACATGCCACTGCACCCACGCCCTCCTCCAGCGCCGCCACGCAGCTTTCGTAGGCGTGCCGGGTCGGGTTGCCGACACGGCTGTAGGCGTAGTCGGGGTGGTCGTCGAGGCTGCGCTTGACGTAGGAACTGGCGGTGTAGATGGGCGGAAAAATGGCGTTGTCGGCGACGCTGAACTGATCGCCGGCGTGAATGGTACGGGTGGCGAAACTACGCGGCTTGTCGGACATGGTCGGGCCTATTGGCAGGATTCAAGCCTGCCACTATGGCAACAACCGGGCGCGGCAGCAATGCCGGCACCCTGCGGGAAATTTTCCTGGCCGTGGGGTAATCTGGGGAAAATTTTTCTCGCAGGTTACCCGCCCCATGGACAGTTTCGACCAGCATATTCTCAGCCTGCTGCAGCGTGACGCGGCCATGTCCCTCAAGGACCTTGCCGAAGCGGTGAACCTGTCGACCACACCCTGCTGGAAACGGGTCAAGCGCCTGGAAGAGGAAGGCTACATCATAGGCCGCGTCGCACTGCTGGACCCCGAGCGCCTGGGGCTGGGGCTGACCGTGTTCGTCCAGCTCAAGACCCAGCGCCACGACAGCGCCTGGCTTGAGCAATTCGCACAGACGGTCAAAGGGTTCGAGGAGGTGATGGAGTTCTACCGCATGTCCGGGGACTGGGACTACATGTTGCGGGTGGTGGTGGGTGATATCGCGGCGTACGACCGCTTCTACAAGAAGCTGATTACCTCTACCGAGGGGTTGTCGAACATTACGTCCAGTTTTGCCATGGAACAGATGAAGTACACTACGGCCTTGCCGGTGCGTCGGTCCTGATACGGTGTGGGGCCTCTTCGCGAGCTTTGCTCGCTCCTACAGGGGCCGCATTTCTCTGGTAGGAGCGAGCAAAGCTCGCGAATAGGCCGGCACAGGCAATCCATCAATCGGAAGCCAGCACCGCCGCAATCCGGTTCCCAGCCTTGGCCTTCTCCAACCTGATGGCCACGAACTTCGAGGTCGGCGTGTAGGTGCCTTCGCCATAACTTTCCAGCGGCACCAGTGGGTTGGTTTCCGGGTAGTACGCCGCTGCCTGCCCATCCGGAATGTCGTAGGGCACCAGGCGGAACCCTGACACCCGGCGTTCCACACCGTCTTCCCACAACGACACCAAGTCCACATGCTCGCCCGGCTCGAAGCCGAGCCGGCGAATGTCGGCCTCGCTGACGAACACCACTTCACGCAGGCCGAACACCCCGCGATAACGGTCGTCCAGCCCGTACAAGGTGGTGTTGTACTGGTCGTGGGAGCGCATGGTCTGCAGGATCAGGTCCGGCTTGTCACCGCGCGCCAGCACCTTGGCGTTGACCAGCTCCTCGGGCAGCGCATGGGGCATGAAACGCGCCTTGCCGGTGGCCGTGCGGAAATTGCGCTCGGCGGCGTTGTTGCCCAGGTGGAAGCCACCCGGGTGCTGCAGGCGTTCATTGAAATTGGCGAAACCGGGGATAACGTCAGCGATCATGCTGCGAATCCGGTTATAGTCGGCAACCGCATACTCCCAGTCGATCGGCTGGTTGCCCAAGGTGGCCTTGGCCATGCCGGCGATGATCCACGGCTCCGAGCGCATGTGCGGCGAACGCGGGCGCAGCTGGCCGTTGGAGATGTGCACCATGCTGAAGGTGTCCTCCACGGTCACCCCTTGCGGCCCTTCTTCCTGCAGGTCGATCTCGGTACGGCCCAGGCACGGCAGAATCAACGCATCGCGGCCTGTCACCAGGTGCGAACGGTTGAGTTTGGTGGAAATCTGCACGGTCAGCGCGCAGTTCTGCAAGGCGGCATGGGTACGCGGGGTGTCGGGGGTGGCCTGGGCGAAGTTGCCGCCAAGGCCGATGAACACCTTGGCCCGGCCTTCCTCCATGGCCTTGATCGCCAGCACCGCGTTGTGCCCATGGGCACGCGGCACACGGAACTGGAAGCGTTTCTCGATGGCATCGAGCAGCGCCGCCTTGGGCTTCTCGTCGATGCCCATGGTGCGGTCGCCCTGCACGTTGCTGTGGCCGCGCACCGGCGACAGGCCGGCACCCGGCTTGCCAACGTTGCCACGCAGCAGCTGCAGGTTGACGATCTCCTGCACGGTCGGCACCGAATGGCGGTGCTGGGTAACGCCCATGGCCCAGCACATGATTACCCGCTCGGCCTTGCGGTACATGCGCGCGGCCAGCTCGATCTCGGCCAGGGTCAGGCCCGATTGCTTGACGATGTGCTCCCAGGAGGTGGCGTCCACGGCCTTCAGGTAGTCATCGACGCCACTGGTGTGCTCGGCGATGAAGGCATGGTCGAACACCGCCGGCTCACCCTTGGCCTGGGCTTCGCGCTCCCATTGCAGCAGGAACTTGGCGATGCCGCGCATGGCCGCCATGTCCCCGCCCAGGGCCGGGCGGAAATAGGCGTTGGTGGTGGGTTCGGAGCCGTTGCTGAGCATTTCGAACGGATGCTGCGGGTGCTGGAAGCGCTCCAGGCCACGCTCCTTGAGCGGGTTGAAGCACACCACCTGCGCCCCACGCTTGACCGCCTCGCGCAGCGGTTCGAGCATGCGCGGGTGGTTGGTGCCGGGGTTCTGGCCGATCACGAAGATCGCGTCGGCCAGCTCCAGGTCGTGAAACACCACGGTGCCCTTGCCAACCCCAAGGGTTTCCGACATGCCCGCGCCACTGGCCTCGTGGCACATGTTCGAGCAGTCGGGGAAATTGTTGGTGCCGTAGGCACGCACGAACAGCTGGTAGAGAAACGCCGCCTCGTTACTGGCCCGGCCAGAGGTGTAGAACTCGGCCTGATCGGGCGATTCGAGCGCGCGCAGGTGCTTGGCCACCAGTTCGAAGGCCTCTTGCCAGGTGGTTTCCACGTAATGGTCGGTGGCGGCGTCGTAGCGCATCGGGTGGGTCAGGCG
The DNA here is from genome assembly GCF_011752535.1 of Pantoea sp. Tr-811. Classification (NCBI taxonomy): domain Bacteria; kingdom Pseudomonadati; phylum Pseudomonadota; class Gammaproteobacteria; order Enterobacterales; family Erwiniaceae; genus Pantoea; species Pantoea sp. Tr-811. The sequence continues at coordinate 105,289 of NZ_VWXJ01000017.1, read as the reverse complement.
GCCCTGGTATTCGAGCCAGTAGTCGGTCTGGTCCTTCAGTGCGCTGACGCTGTACTTGGCGAAGAATGCCGGGTCTACCGAGCGGCCGGTGGCTTCCCAGTTCACTGCCTTGGCGCCGTTCTCGCAGAACTTCACCATGTCGCTTTCCGGCGATTCGCCCCAGGCGCAACCGGGGCAGTCGAAACCGCCGTTCTGGTTGGTCTTGAGCATGGCCCGCAGGTTCTTGAAGGCGTTGTCGCTGCCCAACCAGCTCTTGGTCACGCTCTTGAGCGCCCCCCAGCCGGCGGCGGGGCCTTTGTAGTCCCTGATGTGTTGGTCCTGGCTCATGGGGCGATTCCTCACGCTTGGGTGCTTTTTTCCAGCGTATGGAGCCAGGGTAGGACCGTCCAATCGAAATGCCTTACCCCTTGATAGGCCGTTTCGATCATCGGAATTCGCCAGGAAATTCGCGAGCTACAGGGCTCGCAATTCCCTGTAGGAGCGAGCGCAGCTCGCGATGCGCCGCCAAGCGGCGCCAGCCCTAACCTACGATAGAGCCTATCGATCAACCGGTCGGGCAAAGCAATTTGACGCCCCTGCAGCCAAGTTATAGCTTGGAGTTGTGCCCCCCTTAGAGCGCCAACGTGAACCAGAACAGCCGGGCCCTGATCGACGGCTTCAACCGGAAAATCGACTACCTGCGGATGTCGGTCACCGACCGCTGCGACTTCCGTTGCGTCTATTGCATGGCCGAAGACATGCAATTCCTGCCGCGCCAGCAAATCCTCAGCCTTGAAGAACTGTTCCAGGTGGCCGAGCGCTTCGTCGCCCTGGGCACCCGCAAGATCCGCCTCACCGGCGGCGAGCCGCTGGTACGCCAGGGCATCGTCGACCTCTGCGGGCGCATCGCCGCCCTGCCCGGCCTGCGCGAACTGTGCATGACCAGCAACGGCTCGCAACTCGGCCGCCTGGCCCAGCCGCTGTTCGACGCCGGGGTCACGCGCCTCAACATCAGCCTCGACAGCCTCGACGCCCAGCTATTCAAGCAATTGACCCGTACCGGTGACCTGCACCAGGTGATCGCCGGCATCGACGCCGCGCGCCAGGCGGGGTTTACCCGCACCAAACTCAACTGCGTGGTGCTCAAGGGCCGCAACGACCATGAACTGGTCGACCTGGTGCGTTTCGCCATCGACCGCGAGCTGGACATCACCTTCATCGAGGAAATGCCGCTGGGGGTAATCAGCGAGCACCAGCGTGGCGAATCGTTCTGTTCCAGTGACGAGGTGCGCGAACGCCTGGCCGAGCACTTCACCCTGGTCGAGTCGGCCGAATCGTCCCGGGGCCCGGCGCGCTACTGGCGCCTGGCCGAAGCTGCACACACCCGGGTTGGCTTCATCTCGCCCCACAGCCACAACTTCTGCGCCACCTGCAACCGCGTGCGCCTTACCGTCGAAGGGCGCCTGCTGCTGTGCCTGGGCAACGAGCACTCGGTGGACCTCAAGCAGGTGCTGCGCGCCCACCCAGGCAATGCCGAGCGCCTGGAAAAAGCCATCCGCGATGCCCTGCCCCTGAAACCCTACCGCCACCACTTCGAAGTGGGCGGCGAGGTGCAGATCCTGCGTTTCATGAACATGACCGGCGGCTGATCGGCCGTCTCTGGATTTCCATGATTGTCCACCCCCACCCCGATGTGCTGCGCGTGCTGTTCACCCTCAAGGGTTCGATCGTCAAGCGCATTGCCCTGCGCTGCCTGATGGTCACCCTGCTGGCCGCGCTGATCGTGCTGGTCGAACGGCATTTCCCGGCGTTCTTCTACCCGGTAAGCGCCACGCCCTTCACCCTGCTGGGCCTGTCGCTGTCGATTTTCATGAGCTTTCGCAACAACGCCTGCTACGACCGCTGGTGGGAAGGGCGCAAGGCCTGGGGCAAGCTGATTATCGAAACCCGCTCGTTCGTGCGGGAAAGCCTGGTGATTGCCGACGAGAAACTGCGTGCCGAGCTGCTGCGCAGCCTGTGCGGCTTTGCCCATGGGCTCAATGCCAGGCTGCGCAGTGAGTGCGAGGTCCGCGCCGTGCGCCCATGGCTGGGCGAAGGCAAGCCGGTGGCGGTGCACAATGTGTGCGATGGCATCCTGCGTGATATCGGCAGCCAGTGCTCGCAACTGGCCGCCCAGGGGCAGATCAGCGAATGGCGCTATACCTTGCTGGAGCAACGCCTGGCGGGGCTGACCGAGGTGCAGGCCACCTGCGAGCGCATCAAGGGCTCGCCGTTGCCGTTCCCCTATACCCTGCTGCTGCACCGCACCATCTATATCTTCTGCCTGTTGCTGCCGTTTGCCCTGGCCGAACCGCTGGGCTGGCTGGCGCCGCTTTTTACCACCATCGTGGGGTACACCTTCTTTGGGCTGGATGCGATTGGCAACGAGCTGGAAGACCCGTTCGGGCGGGATGAGAACGACCTGCCGATGGATGCCATGGTGCGCACCGTGGAGCGCGATGTGCTGGGAGCCCTGGGGGTTGAGCCGTTGCCGCCGGTGTTGTTGCCGGTGGACTATGTATTGAGCTGATGGCCCTTTCGCGGGGCAAGCCCGCTCCGACAACGGTCGCGTTCCCCGAACGGGCGGGTCCCCCTGTAGGAGCGGGCTTGCCCCGCGAAAGGGCCGGCACAGACTAACCCCGGCTCTGGCAAGCCTCGATCGGTTTCAGGTGCTTCACAAAATTACAGGGCCGGTGCCGCGCATCCAGCTGTTCCACCAAAATCCCTTCCCAGGCCGTGCGACACGCGCCCGTCGAGCCCGGCAGGCAGCACACCAGGGTGCCATTGGAAATCCCGGCCAGCGCCCTGCTCTGCACCGTGGAACTGCCGATATCAAGAATCGACAAGGCGCGGAACAGCTCGCCAAAACCGTCCACCTGCCGCTCCAGCAAGCACTGCACCGCCTCTGGCGTGCTGTCCCGCCCGGTAAAGCCGGTGCCGCCGGTAACCAGCACCACCTGCACCTGCTCATCGGCGATCCAGGTGGCGACCTGGGCGCGAATCTTGTACAGGTCATCCTTGAGCAGCGCCCGCGCCACCAGGCGATGGCCCACTTCCACCGAGCGGCTGGCCAGCAGCTCGCCAGAGGTGTCGTTGTCAAACGTGCGGGTATCGCTGACAGTCAGCACGGCAATGTTGAGCGGTACGAAAACCGCATCGGGTTGAACGCGCACGGTAAAGCTCCTTCAATGGCCTGGCCGCAACGCTAGGGCCAAGCCCGGCAAGCGTCCAATCGAAAAGGCGAACCGGCCGATCAATGGCGTCTATCGCAAACGTGGGTTAAGGTCAGCTCAACCCGCACCCAGGCACCTCCATGGACATCAAGCAGCTCAAGTTCCTCATCGCCCTCGACCAGACCCGCCACTTCGGCCAGGCGGCCGCGCTGTGCCACATCACCCAGCCGACCCTGTCCATGCGCCTACGCAACCTGGAGGACGAACTGGACCTGGTACTGGTCAAGCGCGGCCAGCGCTTCGAAGGCTTCACCGAGGCCGGCGAGCGCATCCTGGCCTGGGCCCGCACCCTGCTCGCCGCCCACGATGGGCTGCAGGCCGAGGCCGCCAGTTGCCGTGGCCAGGTGGTTGGCAGCCTGCGCCTGGGCAGCGTGCCGCTGGCCAGTTTCAACCCCATGCACCTGCTGCTGCCGCTGCGCGAGAAGTACCCCGAGCTGCAGTTCCAGCTCAGCGCCCACAGCACCGAGCAGATCATGGACGGCCTGAGCCGCAACCAGCTCGACCTGGGCATTTGTTACCTGGACCAGGTCAATGCCAATTTCTTCGAAGTGATCGAACTGGGCACCACCACCATGGGCCTGCTGTACGACACCCAGCATTTCCAGTTCGACGCCGAGCGCCTGCGCTGGGACGAGCTTGGCGATATCCCCCTGGGCCTGCTGAGCAAAGGCATGCATTACCGCCAGTCGCTGGACCTGAGCTTTCGCAGCCGCAGCCTGGAGCCCAACGCCGTGCTGGAAAGCGACTCGACGTTCCAGCTGGTGCAGGCCATCAACACCGGCGTGTGCTGCGCGATCATGCCGCTGGGTTGCGGCCTGGAAGACCTCAGCGAGCACATGCGCATCATCCCCATCGTCGACGCCAGCATCCACAGCCCAGTCGGCCTGTTGCTGCGCCGCAGCGAGCCACGTTCGGCGATTGCCGAGCAGTGTTTCGCCGAGGCCAAGGCCCTGTTTCAGCCGGGCTGACGGGCGGTTGCCTGGCGGTACTGGCGTGGGGTAAAGCCGGTCAGTTGCTTGAACTGGCGGCTGAAGGCGCTGTGGTCGGTGTAGCCGCAGCGCAAGGCCACTTCGGTGATCGGCATGTCCGAAAGCAGCAAGCGGTGGGCGTGCTCCAGGCGCGCCTTGTGGATCATCTGCCGGGGCGTGAGGTGGAACACCCGCTTGCAGTAGCGCTCCAGTTGCGCCACGGAAATGCCGGCGATGCGGGTCAGCTCGATCATGCTGATCGGCTGGTGGAAATGGCAGCGGATGTGTTCATCCACGGCGGCCAGGCGCTGGTAGGCCGGGTGGGTGTCGGCCGCTGACTGCAGGTCTACCGAAATGCCCACCAGGCCGATGATCTCGCCCGCCAGGTTGCGCAGCGGGCGCTTGTGGGTCAGGCACCAGCCCGGTTCGCGGCTGCCGTACAGATGCAATTCCAGTTGGTCCTCCAGTACCAGGCCATCCTTGAGCACGCGGCGGTCCTGCTCGGTATAGCCGGGGCCCAGTTGCGCCGGAAACACCTCGGCGCTGGTCTTGCCCAGCAGCGGCTGCAGGCGCTTGAGGCCACAACGCTGGACCAGGGTGGTGTTGGCCAGCACATAGCGGGCGGCCGGGTCCTTGATGAAGATCGCAGCGTTGGGGATCGCGTCGAGGATCGGCAGCAGCAGGCAAACACCGGCCAGCAGGGCCTCCAGGGTGGCGGGGCGGTGCTGGTCGAGGGACTGGTACAGGGTTGCCAGGGGGGTGTCGGTCATTTTGAAATTCTCTACCGGCTGAGCGGGCCCTTTCGCGGGCAAGCCCGCTCCCACAGGGGCTCCACAGATTTCGGATCTTGCGCCGTACCTGTGGGAGCGGGCTTGCCCGCGAAAGGGCCAGCAATGCCCACAGACCTCTAGAGCCCTTGTACGGCAGGCCCTGCAGCCTACCCATCCTGCCTCCACAGCCGCCACTCATTTCTGCAACTGTGCCGATTTCGTCATCCCACCTGCAGAAATCCATCAAGAACCCCTGCCCTGTTCAGGTCCACTCTATGCCCCACGCAAGCCGCCCAACCTTTACAAGAGCGCGGCCGCAATACGCCGCACCACGTGACATCAGACCTGCCTACCCAAAACTTACAAAAAGGCGCACCCATGTCAGGCAAATTCAAGAAACAGCTGTCATTGCTCGACCTCACCTTCATCGGCCTCGGTGCCATCTTCGGCTCCGGCTGGCTGTTCGCCGCCAGCCACGTCTCGGCCATCGCCGGGCCGGCCGGCATACTTTCCTGGTTCCTCGGCGGCTTCGCCGTGCTGCTGCTGGGCATCGTCTACTGCGAACTCGGCGCCGCCCTGCCGCGTGCCGGTGGCGTGGTGCGCTACCCGGTGTACTCCCACGGCCCACTGCTAGGCTACCTGATGGGCTTCATCACCCTGATCGCGTTCTCAAGCCTGATCGCCATCGAAGTGGTCGCCTCGCGCCAGTACGCCGCGGCCTGGTTCCCGGGGTTGACCAAGGCCGGCTCCAGCGACCCTACCGTGCTCGGCTGGCTGGTGCAGTTCGCCTTGCTGGGGCTGTTCTTCTTCCTCAACTACCGCAGCGTGAAGACCTTCGCCAAGGCCAACAACCTGGTCAGCGTGTTCAAGTTCATCGTGCCGCTGCTGGTGATCGGCGTGCTGTTCAGCTTCTTCAAGCCAGAAAACTTCGCCGCCCAGGGCTTTGCCCCGTTCGGCCTGTCTGGCGTTGAAATGGCTGTCTCGGCCGGTGGCATCATCTTCGCCTACCTGGGCCTGACGCCGATCATCTCGGTGGCCAGCGAGGTAAAGAACCCCCAACGCACCATCCCCATCGCGCTGATTCTCTCGGTGCTGCTGTCCACCGCCATCTACGCCCTGCTGCAACTGGCCTTCCTGGGCAGCGTGCCAACCGAAATGCTCAGCAACGGCTGGGCTGCAGTCACCAAGGAACTGGCCCTGCCCTACCGTGACATCGCCCTGGCCCTGGGCGTGGGCTGGCTGGCCTACCTGGTGGTGGCCGATGCGGTGATCTCGCCCAGCGGCTGCGGCAACATCTACATGAACGCCACACCGCGGGTGGTATACGGCTGGGCGCAAACCGGCACCTTCTTCAAATACTTCACCCGCATCGACGCCGAGTCCGGCATCCCGCGCCCGGCACTGTGGCTGACCTTCGCCCTGTCGGTGTTCTGGACCCTGCCATTCCCCTCCTGGGAAGCGCTGATCAACGTGGTATCTGCCGCCCTGGTGCTGAGCTACGCCGTGGCCCCGGTCACCGTCGCCGCCCTGCGCCGCAACGCCCCCAACATGCCGCGCCCGTTCCGGGTCAAGGGCATGGGCGTGCTCGGCCCGCTGTCGTTCATCATCGCCGCGCTGATCGTGTACTGGTCGGGCTGGAACACCGTGTCGTGGCTGCTGGCCCTGCAGATCGTGATGTTCGTGCTGTACCTGCTGTGCGGCCGCTTCGTGCCCACCCAGCACCTGTCGCTGGGCCAGCAAGTGCGCTCCTCGGCCTGGCTGATCGGCTTCTACGCGGTGACCATTTTGCTGTCGTGGCTGGGCAGCTTCGGCGGCCTGGGGGTGATCGGCCATCCGCTCGACACCCTGGCCGTGGCCGCCTGCGCCCTGGGCATCTACTACTGGGGCGCCGCCACCGGCGTGCCGGCCCACCTGGTGCGCCTGGAAGGCGAGGACGAAAGCGAAACGTCCACCGAACCCTACGCCGGCCGCCCGGCCGCCGTCGCCTCCTGACCTCTACGCAATGGACACGCCCATGAAACAGATTCACGTCATCGACTCGCATACCGGCGGCGAACCGACCCGCCTGGTAATGAAAGGTTTCCCGCCACTGCAGGGCCGCAGCATGGCCGAGCAGCGCGACGAACTGCGCGAGCTGCACGACCACTGGCGCCGCGCCTGTCTGCTGGAGCCACGCGGCAACGATGTGCTGGTGGGCGCGTTGTACTGCCCGCCGGTGTCGGCCGACGCCACCTGCGGGGTGATCTTCTTCAACAATGCCGGCTACCTGAACATGTGCGGCCACGGCACCATCGGCCTGGTCGCCTCGCTGCAGCACCTGGGCCTGATCGCGCCCGGCGAGCACAAGATCGACACCCCGGTCGGCCCGGTGAGCGCCACCCTGCACCCAGACGGCGCCATCACCGTCGGCAACGTGCCGTCCTACCGCTACCGCCAGCAGGTGGCGGTCGAGGTGCCTGGCCATGGCCGGGTGTACGGCGACATCGCCTGGGGCGGCAACTGGTTCTTCCTGGTGGCCGAACATGGCCAACGCATCGAGCTGGACAACCGCGAAGCCCTTACCGACTACACCTGGGCCCTGCTCAAGGCCCTTGAAGCCCAAGGCATCACCGGCGAGCACGGCGCGCCGATCGACCACGTCGAGCTGTTCGCCGACGACCCCAACGCCGACAGCCGCAACTTCGTGATGTGCCCCGGCAAGGCCTACGACCGCTCGCCCTGCGGCACCGGCACCAGCGCCAAGCTGGCGTGCCTGGCCGCCGACGGCAAGCTCGAAGCCGGCCAGACCTGGGTGCAGGCCAGCATCACCGGCAGCCAGTTCCACGGCCGCTACGAGCGCGACGGCGAGCGTATTCGCCCGTTCATCACCGGCCGCGCCCACATGACCGCCGACAGCACCCTGCTGATCGACGAGCAAGATCCGTTCGCCTGGGGCATCTGACCCCAGCTTCCCTACCCCACTGAATACCGCCAGGAGTGACAACAATGACCGACAACATCTTCACCGGCACCATGCCTGCCCTGATGACCCCCTGCACCGCCCAACGTAAACCGGATTTCGACGCGCTGGTGCGCAAGGGCCGTGAACTGATCGAAGCCGGCATGAGCGCCGTGGTGTACTGCGGGTCGATGGGCGACTGGCCACTTTTGACCGAGGCCGAGCGCCAGGAGGGCGTGGCGCGCCTGGTGGCGGCGGGTATCCCGACCATCGTCGGCACCGGCGCGGTGAACACCCGTGAGGCCGTCTCCCATGCAGCCCACGCCGCCAAGGTCGGGGCCGCCGGGCTGATGGTCATCCCCCGCGTGCTCAGCCGCGGCGCCTCGCTGATCGCCCAGAAGCACCACTTCTCGGCCATTCTGGCCGCTGCGCCGAAGCTGCCAGCGGTGATCTACAACAGCCCTTACTACGGGTTTGCCACCCGCGCCGACCTGTTCTTCGAACTGCGCCGTGAATTCCCCAACCTGATCGGCTTCAAGGAATTCGGCGGTGGCGCCGACCTGCGCTACGCCGCCGAGCACATCACCTCCCAGGACAACGACGTGACCCTGATGGTGGGCGTCGACACCCAGGTGGTGCATGGCTTCGTCAACTGCGCGGCCACTGGCGCCATCACCGGCATCGGCAACGCCCTGCCGCGTGAAGTGCTGCAACTGGTGAGCCTGAGCAAGCAAGCGGCCAAGGGCGACGCCCGGGCCCGCCGCCTGGCCCGTGAACTGGAAGCGGCGCTGGCGGTGCTGTCGTCGTTCGATGAAGGCTGCGACCTGGTGCTGTACTACAAGCACTTGATGGTGCTTAACGGCGACACCGAGTACAGCCTGCACTTCAACGAAACCGACGTGCTGACCGACGCCCAGCGCAACTATGCCGAGCAGCAGTACGGCCTGTTCCGCAATTGGTATGCAAGCTGGTCGGCGGAGCAGAACCAGGCCTGATCCCTCACCCCCTTGTAGGAGCGGGCTTGCCCCGCGAAGCAGGCAACACGGTACAGGCATGGCACCGGCTTCGCCGGTGTTCGCGGGGCAAGCCCGCTCCTACAGTTCGCTACTCCTGAATACAAAGGACGCCCCATGACCCTCACAGGCAACCTGCTGCTCGGCCAGCGCGCCGTGGCCGGCAGCCGCGACGCGATCCGCGCCATCGACCCGGCCACCAACCAGGCCCTCGAACCCGCCTACGCCGGCGGCACCGGCGAACACGTGGCCCAGGCCTGCGCACTGGCCTGGGCGGCGTTCGACGCCTACCGCGAAACAGCGCTGGAACAGCGCGCCCAGTTTCTTGAAACCATCGCCGACGAGATCGAAGCCCTCGGCGATACCCTGGTCGAGCGCGCCGTGGCCGAAACCGGCCTGCCCAAGGCGCGCATCCAGGGCGAACGTGGCCGCACCTGCACGCAACTGCGCACCTTCGCCCGGGTAGTGCGCAGCGGTGAATGGCTGGATGTGCGCATCGACCCAGCACAACCTGCGCGCCAGCCCCTGCCCCGCGCCGACCTGCGCCAGCGCCAGGTGGCCCTGGGCCCGGTAGCGGTGTTCGGCGCCAGCAACTTCCCCCTGGCCTTCTCGGTGGCTGGCGGCGACACCGCCTCGGCCCTGGCCGCCGGCTGCCCGGTGGTGGTCAAGGCCCACGCGGCGCACCCTGGCACCAGCGAATTGGTCGGCCAGGCCGTGGCCCGTGCCGTGAAGCGCTGCAACCTGCCCGAAGGCGTGTTCTCGCTGCTGTACGGCGCAGGCCGTGAAGTGGGCATCGCCCTGGTCAGCGACCCGCGCATCAAGGCGGTGGGTTTCACCGGCTCGCGCAGCGGCGGCATCGCCCTGTGCCAGGCCGCCCAGGCGCGGCCGGAGCCGATTCCGGTGTATGCCGAAATGAGCTCGATCAACCCGGTGTTTCTTCTCGATGCCGCCCTGCAGGCCCGCGCCGAACTGCTGGCGCAAGGCTTCGTCGCCTCGCTGACCCAGGGCGCCGGGCAGTTCTGCACCAACCCCGGGCTGGTGATCGCCCGCCAAGGGCCTGGCCTGCAACGCTTCATCGACACCGCCAGCGCGCACCTGCGCCAGGCGCCGGCGCAAACCATGCTCACCCCCGGCATTTTCAATGCCTACCAGGCCGGCGTTGACGCCCTGGCTGCCAACCCCAATGCCCAAGCCGCCGCCAGCGGCGTGCCAGGCCAAGGCCCGAACCAATGCCAGGCGCAGCTGTTCGTGACGCAAGCCGAGGCGTTTCTGGCCGACCCGCTGCTGCAAGCCGAGGTGTTCGGTGCTGCATCCCTGGTCGTGGCTTGCAGCAGCGACGAGCAGGTACGCCAGGTGGCCGAGCACCTGGAAGGCCAGCTGACCGCCACCCTGCAGCTGGACGATGGCGATATCGACAGCGCCCGCAAACTGCTACCCACCCTGGAACGCAAGGCCGGGCGCATTTTGGTCAACGGCTGGCCAACGGGCGTTGAGGTGTGTGACGCGATGGTCCACGGCGGCCCGTTCCCGGCCACTTCCGACACCCGCAGCACCTCGGTAGGCACGGCGGCGATCCTGCGCTTCCTGCGCCCGGTGTGCTACCAGGACTTCCCCGACGCCCTGCTGCCCAGCGCCTTGCAACACGGCAACCCGCTGCAGCTGCGACGCCTGCTCGACGGCCAACGGGAAGGCTGAGCATGGTCGATACTCCTGAAACCGATATCGCCGTGATCGGCGCTGGCATCGTCGGCATCGCCTGCGCCCTGCAACTGGCCCGCCAGGGCCGCCGGGTGCTGTTGGTCGACCGCCAAGAGCCCGGCATGGGCGCGTCCTACGGCAACGCCGGGCACCTGGCCACCGAGCAGGTGTTCCCGATCGCCGACCTGTCGATTCTCAAGCGCCTGCCGCGCATGCTGCTCGACCCCATGGGCCCACTGCGCCTGGACTGGAAATACCTGCCCAGGGCCTTGCCGTGGTTCACCCGCCTGCTGCTCAACCTGCGCCCGGCGCCGTTCCAGCGCAGCGTGGCCGGCATCCGCGCGCTGAACGAAGGCAGCCTGGGCGCCTGGCAGCGCTTGTTGGGGTCGATCGGGCGCGGCGAGTTGTTCAGGCAAGACGGCTCGCTGCTGGTGTACGAACGGCCCGCGTCGCGTGAGGTACTGGAGGGCTTGCGCTTACGCCTGCAGCAGCAGGCGGTGGAGGTGGACTCATGGTCGGCCGCACAGGTGCGCGAAGCCGCACCGCAGTTGAACCCTGCGCTGCTGGGCGGCCTGTTCTTCCCGTGCACCGGGCACTTCATCGACCCCTACCAGGTGGTGTCGGCGCTGTACGAGGCCGCCAGGGCCTGCGGCGTGGGGTTCCTGCGCGCCGACGTCAGCGGCGGGCAGGTGCAGGCGGCCGGTGTACGCCTGGCCAGCAGCCGGGGCCCGCTGCAGGCACGCCAGGTGCTGGTGAGCTGCGGCGCGCATTCGGCGCAGCTCACCGCGGCGCTGACCGGCAAGCGCGTGCCGTTGGACACCGAACGTGGCTACCACCTGATGCTGCCAACTGAACAGCAGAGGTTGCCGTTTGCCGTCACCTCGCTGGAGCGCAAGTTCATCATGACGCCCATGGCTGGCGGCTTGCGCCTGGCGGGCACGGTGGAATTCGCCGGGCTTCACGCGCCGCCGAGCATGCAGCGGGCGTGGCAGCTGCATCGGTTGAGCCAGGGGTTGTTCCAGCGTGACTTGAGTGCTGAAGGGGCGACGCCGTGGATGGGCTTCAGGCCTTCGTTGCCGGACTCGCTGCCGGTGATAGACAGCGTGTGTGATGGGCGCGTGCTGTTGGCGTTTGGGCACCAGCACCTGGGGTTGACCCAGGCGGCGGTAACGGCGGAATGGGTAGGGAAGATGGTGCAGCGACCGGCGGGGCCGGAGGCTGCGGTTTATCGGTTGGATCGGTTTTAGGAAGGGGGCCGCCGGGCGGCCCAATCGCGAGCTGCGCTCGCTCCTACCACAAGCAACACACGCCCGCCCACCCGGGTAGGAGCGAGCACAGCTCGCGATGGGCTGCAACGCAGCCCCGCCGATCTCAAGATCAACCCTGCCAGCAATCTCCCGATACAACCCCCTGCACTGCTTTACCTGCGTTAGCGAAACCAGAACGGGCCGCGTCTGCGGCCCTATCAACAACGGCTTACCCCTGCTCCATGCCCTGGAGAACAGCCTCGGCCAATGCCAAGCCCTTCTCCAGCGAGTTCTCCGTTGCCGTCAACAAGCTGCGCATCGGCTCTTTCGCTTTCTCCAATGCCAACGCATTGGTTTCGTATGCGGCTTTCAGCGCTGCGACGGCGCAGACCATTGCATCTTCCCCATCGACCCCGGCCTTTACCGAAAACATGGGGGCGTGTGCGTCATGGCACGTGCCGAAGTGAGATTGCACAGTCAGGGGGCGAGGCTTTCGCGTGCTGAGGGTGGTGGTGGGCTTTGCCTGATTCATTGGCAGGTCCCCCTCAACGCCGCGTGGTGCTGTTGCAGTGGTGAGGATGCGGTGCAGTTCAGGGTGAAAGGTGGATCTGGAACGATTTTCTTGAGCATGGTGCGACTCCTTGCAATTCCTCCGAAGAAAATGCTCCGCACCCATACGCCAATATGGGTGAGCGGAACCGTGCGGGTTGGCGTGCCGGTCGGAGGGCCGGTGAGCCCGAAGGCTCCCACACACGGCCCGCCCATAACGGGTGCAGCCATGCGGAGCGCGGTGCTTGTGTAAGCAACCGTGCCCGGTTCCGAAAACGGGACGCCAATCCCGAGCCGCAGAATCTACTGCGGTGCGGCAAGGTACTCAACTACCCTTGCCATGTCAAAATGTTACTCGACTCGGGGTCTACGCGCCTGGCACCGGCGCTGCCGGTGATCGCGATGGGGCTGCACAGCAGCCCCCCTGCACGATCAGCGATACCGCTCAAGCCAATGCGCATACGGCGCGGGCAAGGTCCAGGAGGCCTTGTCCACCCCCAGCTCCTTGGCCGCGAAATAAGGCCAGTGCGGGTCCGCCAGGTGCGCACGCCCCACCGACACCAAATCCAGCTGGCGCGACTGCAGCGCCTCCTCCGCCAGCTGCGGGGTACCGAAGCCCCACGCCGAAGTCACCGGCAAGCCCGCTTCACGGCGCACACGTTCGGCAATCGGCCCCATGAACGCAGGCCCCCACGGAATGTTGGTATCAGGAATGGTAAAGCCAACACTGACGCTCAGCAGGTCCAGCCCGCCCGCCTTGAAGCGGCGCGCCAGCTCAATCGACTCTTCCAGGGTTTGCTCGTCACGCCCGTCATATTCCAGCACCCCGAAACGTGCGGTCAGCGGCAGGTTTTCCGGCCATACCTCACGCACGGCGGCCAGGGTTTCCAGGAGGAAACGGCTGCGGTTGTCGAAGCTGCCGCCGTAGGCATCGGTGCGCTGGTTGGAGTGCTCGGAGAAGAAGCTCTGGCCCAGGTAACCGTGGGCGAAGTGCAGTTCGATCCACTCGAAGCCTGCGTCGCGGGCACGGCGGGCGGCGTCGACGAAGTCCTGCTTGACCCGGGCGATGTCGTCCAGGGTCATCGCGCGCGGCACCTTGGGCAGGTGCGCACCAAAGGCGATGGCCGAGGGGGCGATGGTTTCCCAGCCACGCGCATCATCGGCGCCGATGTGGTCGTCACCCTCCCACGGGCGGTTGGCGCTGGCCTTGCGCCCGGCGTGGGCGATCTGGATACCCGGCACGGAACCGGCCGCCTTGATCGCCTGCACCACCGGCACGAAGGCCTGGGCATGGGCGTCGCTCCAGATCCCGGCGCAGCCGGGGGTAATGCGCCCTTCCGGCGCCACTGCGGTGGCCTCGACCACCAGCAGGCCTGCGCCGCCACGGGCCAGGCCTGCCAGGTGCACGTGGTGCCAGTCGTTGATCATGCCGTCTTCGGCCATGTACTGGCACATCGGCGGAATGGCGATGCGGTTGCGCACAGTGACGTCTTTGAGGGTGTAGGGTTGGAACAGGGCAGTCATGGGCAAGCTCCGGGTTCGACTGAATACGATTGTTCGATCATAATCGAACTATGGCAATTAGTGGAACCCCGTTATCATGTCGCCCATGCGAGCCTACCAACACCCCAACCCGGAAGACCTGATTCTCGAGCGCGTGCTTTATGCGTTGAGCGACCCCGTGCGCCTGGGCATCGTCCGCCACCTGGCCGGCGTGGCCGAGGCCAGTTGCGGCGAGCTTGACGGCGGGCGGCCGAAGTCGAGCATGTCGCACCACTTTCGCGTGCTGCGAGATGCGGGGCTGGTGCATACCCGCAATGTGGGTACCACCCACATGAATTCACTGCGCAGCGAGATGCTGGGCGAGCGGTTTCCGGGGTTGTTGGATTGTATTTTGCGGCAGGATTGAGGGTTGGCTGTGCCGGCCCCTTCGCGGGGCAAGCCCGCTCCTACACATCACCTGTAGGAGCGGGCTTGCCCCGCGAAAGGGCCCGCACAGGAATCACGCACTGATCGCATCAAAGCTGCGAATCGGCGTGGGCACCGTGCTGAACAGCGGAAACTCATCCTCGATGATCCACGGCTCCTTCATCACCAGGTACACATCCAGGTAATCGGAAAAACCAGGCCAGATGAACAGGTTGTTGGACTCGGCCACCGCCCGCGACAGCACGCCCACCCCGCCAAAGCTCTTGATCATCGAAACGCTGACGATTTCGCTGCCGGAATGAAACACCGTGGCGCCTTCCAGCACGCCGGGGCGGCGCTCGGCGAAGCGCGAGAAAATCGAGGAATAAGGGCATTCGGGCAAGGGCTTGATCACCGCGCAAGGCGCGCTGCGGTCGCTGCCGGATGACGAGGCGACGACTTCGATGCGCAGCCCCTTGAGCGACACCGAGTGATAGCGCTCTGGCACACTGTCGCCCAGCACCACCACCATGTCCGCTTCGTCCTTGGCCAGCTTGGTCAGGTTGTCGGGTGATTCCGAGCAACTGAAAATCGGGCTGTAGCCAGACAACTGGCTGACCACGCCACCCATGATCTGCTGGTTGATTTCCATGGACAGCGTGCTGTTCAAGGCCACCCGCAACGGCAGGCGCTGGTTGCGGTTCTGGCGCAGCTGGTTGATCTTCAACTGCATGCGCTCGGAAGAACGGACGATCTCCAGCACATGGGGCAGGATGCCCATGCCTTCCTGGGTCAGCGAGACGCCTTTGTTGGTGCGGTCGAACAGCTTGAAACCGCAGTGATCTTCCAGCTTTTTCAGCTGGGCGGCCAAGGCCTGGACCGTCACGTGCACCTGCTCGGCGGCATCGGTGATCGAGCCGGTTCGGGCAACGTTCACGATGTTTCTGAGTACCCTGATATCCATTCAAACTCCCCTCCCTTTCCTTTGACGCAGGCCGCCAATGAAGGCTGCGAGAATAGCGCAGAAGGCCTGCCGCTGTCTTGCCAGCCCCGCCACCAGCCGCCCGGTGGCCAGCAAGCAACGGTTGAGGCGCCTGAAAAAAAAGTGAAGTTTCGCCGCGAAGGCCAACTGCTAGATTGCGCCAGCCTTTTATAAGAAGAGATGGCCATGCTGACACTCAACAAGAACATCGACGCCGCCCTGCGGCAACACAAGACCGTCAACGTGCTGGGCAGCGACTACGCCCTGCACGGTGGCTTCAAGGAGTTCGTCGAGTTTTCCAAGAGCTGGGAAACCATGGGCGTGGACCGTTACTACGGCCAGGCCGAAAAGGGTACGCGCTACCGCCGCTACAGCGACTTCGACTTCAACCCGGCAACCGGCGAGCTGTGCCAGCTCAACCACCGCGCCTATGAACAGTCCGAAGCGCACAACACCTACGTTGGCGGCATGGCGCGCCACTTCGACGACATCAGCGCCGAGGTATTCAACTCGCCCATTCTGCGGGCGCTGATCAAGCTCGATTTCGACGTGTACAAAGCCGTGCTGCCGCAGGAGCTGCACAACGTCACCTGGCAGTGCCAGGTGCACCAGATTCGCATCGAGATCAAGCCTGGGCAGGAAATCGAAATCACCCCCGAGGGTATCCACTGCGACGGCTACCCGTTCAGCGGCGTGCACTTCTGGGGCCGCCACAACGTCGAGGGCGCAACCTGCAAGATCTACGACAAGCAGTCGAACGTGATCGATTCCGGCACCTACCTGAATATCCTCGACACCACCTATTTCCTTGACCGGGAACTGCAACATTACGTCACCCCGGCCAACAACCCGAGCACCTCGGAAATGGGTTACCGGCAGATCATCGCGATTTCCTTCTCTCGACCGGGCAGCGAGCATGACATTATCGACTAACTGTATCGGTGCTGCGCCAACGCCGTTCACGGCCGAACGCATCAATGGCCTGAGCATCAAGAAGGCCACGCCGTTCCACGCCCGCAAGCTGGTGGATTTCTTCCGTCGCTTCGAGGAAACCTCGTTCTGCGACTGGCAGGATGAAGCCTTGCTGAAAGGCCTGCTGGCCACGGAGCACACCTATTGCTACGTGGCCGAGAACCCCACCGGCACCATCGTCGGCGCGGTTGCCGGGGGCCTGATGGGCACCCGGGGCACCATCAACCACATGGCGGTGGCACCGGATTACCGCCAGAGCCGAATCGGCACGTCGCTGGCCAATTCCATTCTCAGCGATTTCCGCCAGCATGGGATTCGCCGGGTGTTCCTGTTCGTTGAAGACAACAACCCCAACGCACTGAACTTCTGGCAGAAACAGGGCTTCGCCCAGACCCGCGGCGAAATCACCTGCGAGGTCGACCTGTGACCTCGTCGGCGTTGTTACCCGCGTCTGGCCGGGAAAGCCTGGTAGATGCCCTGCCAATCGTCACCGGCTACTTCGTGGTGAGCTTCGTCTTCGGCGTGATGTGCATCAACGCCGGCCTGCCGTTGTGGCTGCCGGCCGCCATGTGCCTGTTCGTCTACGCCGGTGCCGCGCAATTCGCGGCACTGGCGCTGATGGCCAGCAACGCGCCGCTGGCCACCATTGCCTTGTCGACGCTGCTGATCAACTCGCGGCACATGCTGATGGCCATGTACATGTCCAAGCGCTGTGCGCAGCTGCCGGTGAGCAAGCCGCAGAAGCTGTTGTACGCCTTTGGCCTCACCGACGAGTCGTTTGCCTTTCACAGCCAGCGGCTGGAGAACGGCAGGCCGACCTCGGCCGGCTACCTGTTGCAGTTCAATACCTATTGCCATGCCAGCTGGATCGCCGGCGCGGTGCTGGGCGCGGTGGCCTCGGACGCCTTGAACCGGTTCTCCCAGTTCAAGCTGGACTACGCCCTGACGGCAATGATGATCTTCGTGCTGATCTCGCTGTGCAGCACCCTGACCAAGGCCATCATCGCCCTGGTGGTGATCGCCACCACCTGCGTGCTGAACCTGTATGCGCCTTCGCCCCTGAATGTATTCATCGCAACCGCCGTCGGCTGTGGAGTCGGGTTATGCCTGAAGAGAACTACCTGATCGCCGCGGTGCTGTTGATGGCGGCCATCACCTACCTGACCCGCGCGACGCCATTCCTGCTGAAGATGGAGAAAACCCCCAGGCTGTTCAATGACGTCATCGAATACCTGCCGGTGGCAATCATCGCCAGCATCACCGTGCCCGCGCTGCTGGTGGGCAAGGACGGCGCGCTGCTGGGGCTGCATGCCGACCTGCTGGCGGCGGTACCGGTGGTGATCGTCGCCTACTGGACCCGAAGCCTGATCTACAGTGTTTGCGCCGGGGTCGCCGGGCACGTGGCGATCACCTTGCTGGCCTGAGGCCTGGAATCGCTCTGATAAGGAAAATGCTATGAGCCTTGCACGCCGGAAAATCACCCTGCGCAACCTGAGTGAGTTTTCCCGCCTGATGCCACAGGTTCCACGTGACCGGGTGATCGACGCCATGGGTGACCTGTCGCTGGAATGCTCGCTGGCCTATGCCTTGAGCAAGACCTTCCTGCGCGATGGCTGGATCGCCGAGTACCGCCATCTGCAAACGGCCGCCCAGCTGAGCGTGGGCAACGACCTGCTGCTGTTCGCAACCTCCGGCGGCTTGACCTTCGAGATGGACGATGGCTCGCAACGGCACGTCAAGCATGGCGAGCAACTGGTGCTCAAGGCCGCCAGCCAGGCGAAGGTGTTTCCCGTCGGTGAGCAGGGCGCCGTGAGTTTTCTGGCGTTGGCGGTGGACCTCGATTTGAGCGAGGCGCTGCAGGAGCTTTAGCGGCGCAAAAAAAAACCACGGGGATTACCCGTGGTTTTCCTGACCAACATTGCCCTGATTACAGCGCCATGTCGTTCTCTGGCTTGCTTTCAACCGGCTTGCTCGGCGCAACGGTGGTGCCGACGCTTTCGTCGATCACCGGTGGCTTCTCCAGCTGCAGCACCTCAGCGGTGTAGTTCCACTCTTTCTGGGTGGCCGCTGCCGAATCGTTCAGCTTGGTGCCGTAGCTTGGCACGATTTCCTTGATCTTGGCCTGCCACTCAGGGGTCGCGACCTTCTCCTTGAACACGGTTTCCAGCACGTTGAGCATGATCGGCGCGGCGGTCGAGGCACCTGGCGATGCGCCCAGCAGGCCGGCGATGGTGCGGTCCTGGGAAGCGACGACTTCGGTGCCCAGCTTCAGCACGCCGCCCTTCTCTTCGTCACGCTTGATGATCTGCACGCGCTGGCCGGCCTGCCACAGCTTCCAGTCTTCCTTCTTGGCGTTCGGGAAGTAGGTACGCAGGGCTTCGAAGCGGTCGTCATCCGACAGCATCAGCTGGCCGGCGAGGTATTCCACCAGCGGGTACTGGTCGATACCGACCTTGGTCATCGGCCACACGTTGTGGGTGGTGGTGCTGCTCAGCAGGTCCAGGTACGAGCCGTTCTTCAGGAACTTGGTCGAGAAGGTGGCGAATGGGCCAAACAGGATCACGCGCTTGCCGTCCAGCACGCGGGTGTCCAGGTGCGGAACCGACATGGGCGGCGCACCGGTGGAGGCGATACCGTAGGCCTTGGCCATGTGCTGCATGGCCACGGTTGGGTTCTCGGTCACCAGGAACGAGCCACCCACCGGGAAGCCTGCGTATTCCTTGGCCTCGGGAATGCCCGATTTCTGCAGCAGCTTCAGCGCGCCGCCGCCGGCACCGATGAACAGGAACTTGGCGTCGGTGGCCGACTCGGTGCCGTCCTTCAGGTTCTTGTACTCGACGTGCCAGGAGCCGTCCTTGTTGCGGGTGATGTCCTGCACTTCGCTGGACAGCTTCAGGTCGAAGCCTTTCTGGGTTTGCAGGTGGCCGACGAACTGGCGGGTGATTTCGCCGAAGTTGACGTCGGTGCCGATTGGGGTCCAGGTGACCGCGAGCTTCTGGTTCGGGTCACGGCCTTCCATCATCAGCGGAACCCACTTGGCGATCTGCGCGTGGTCCTCGGAGAACTGCATCGGGCGGAACAGCGGGCTGGCCTGCAGCGCTTCGTAGCGCTTTTTCAGGAACTTGATGTTGTCATCGCCCCAGACGAAGCTCATGTGCGGGGTGGTGTTGATGAACGAGTGCGGGTTCTTCAGCACGCCCTGGCGGACCTGCCACGACCAGAACTGGCGGGAGATCTGGAAGGCTTCGTTGATTTCGATGGCCTTGGAGATGTTGACCTTGCCGTCTTTGTCTTCCGGGGTGTAGTTCAGCTCGGCCAGCGCGGAGTGGCCGGTACCGGCGTTGTTCCAGCCGTTGGAGCTTTCCTCGGCGACGCCGTCCAGGCGCTCGACCATCTCCATCGACCAGCTTGGCTCCAGCTCGTGCAGCCACACGGCCAGGGTGGAGCTCATGATGCCGCCGCCGACCAGCAGCACATCGACTTTCTTGGTTTCTGCGGCGTGCGCTTGCATGAAGCTCGCAGCGACAGCCAGACCCAGCAGGGTCTTGCCAGCTTTCTTGAACATTGATCAATTCCAGTCAGTAGAACGGAGGGCGGGCCTGTGGCTGGCCCAGGGGTTCCTTGTTCTTCAGCGCAGGCTTGTTGTAGAAAATTGTTCAGCAGCCAGAGAACCAGAAAAAGACTCAGGCTTTTGTCGAATAGACGGATCAGGCTGAATCGTTTCGCTGATTGTAACCCAATTGCCAGTACAAACAAATTGCGCGGCGATAGGCAAGGCGGCAGGTTGTCTCATGCTGGCCAGTCGCTTTTCAGAACGATTGCAGTATCGCTCCAGCACCCCTACTATTGCGAGCATTTCTCATTCGCACCAGTACGCGCTTGCGCCGGATGCCGCCATGGTTTCGATTCCTGAGCTCAACAGTTCGGTCCATACCCTGTACCAAAGCCATTCGCGCTGGCTGCTGGGTTTTCTTTACCGGCGCCTGGGCAACCGGCCGGATGCGGCCGACCTGGTGCAGGACACCTTCGTGCGCATCCTGCACCGGCCACGCCAGTTCGACGGCCACACCGGTGAGCGCTCGTACCTGGCGACCATCGCCCGGGGCTTGTGCATCGACCACTGGCGCCGGCAAAAGCTGGAGCAGGCCTGGCTGGAACACCTGGCCCTGCAGCCGAGCGCCCTGCAGCCCTCCCCCGAGCAGCGCGCGCTGATCGTCGAAACCCTGCACGAAGTCGACGCCATGCTGCTGCGCTTGCCGGCCAAGGTGCGCCAGGCGTTCCTGTTGGCGCAGATCGATGGCATGGCCTACCGCGACATCGCCGCGCACATTGGCGTCAGCGAGCGGATGATCAAGAAATACCTGGCCCAGGCGTTCCTGCACTGCGCCATCCTTGAGGCCGAGCTTGACGGCCTGCTGGTGGAATGAGGCCATGACCCAGCCCGCGCAGAAGCTCAGCCACGCCAGCCTGCAAGAAGCGGCGCACTGGTTCGTCCGCCTGCAGGACGAACAGGCCGGCCCGCAGTTGCAGCAGCAGTGGCAAGCCTGGGTCGAGCAGCACGGCGACCACCAGGCCGCCTGGCATTACGTGCAGCGCGTAGGCCAGCGTTTCGCCCCGCTGCAAGGCGATGGCAGCGGCGCCGGCCGCGTGCTGCGCGAGCATGATGCGCGCCGCTTCAGCCGGCGCAGCGGGCTCAAGGGGTTGCTGGTGCTGGGGGCCAGTTCGCTGCTGGGCTGGAGCACCTGGCGCGGGACCCCGCTCACCGGCTGGACCGCCGACCTTGCCACCGGCATCGGCGAAACCCGGGAAACCCGCCTGGCCGATGGCAGCCAGCTGTGGCTGGGCGCGCAAAGCGCGGTAGACCTGGACTTCACCAGCCTGGCGCGGGTGCTGCGCCTGCGCTTTGGCGAGATCCTGGTGGAAACCGCCCACGATGCACGTCGGCCTTTCTTCGTCGACACCGAGCAGGGGCGCATGCAGGCCCTGGGCACCCGCTTTGCGGTTTGCCAACAAGGCGAAACCACGCGCCTGGATGTGTACGCCGGCGCCGTCGAGGTGTGCACCGCGCGCAGTGGCGAGCGCTGCGTGGTACAAGCCGGGCAACAGGTGGACTTCACCGCGCTGGGTATCGGTAGCACACGCCCGGCGCAGAGTGCCGGCGAGTCGTGGATCCACCGGCGCCTGAATGCCGAGGACATGCCCCTGGCGCAGTTGCTGCAGGCCCTGGGCCGCTACCGCCATGGCCACCTGGGCTGGCACCCGGCGGTGGCGCCACTGTCGGTGATGGGCGCGTTCCCGCTGGACGATACCGACCGGGCGCTGGCCTTGCTGCAGGCAGCGTTGCCTATCCGGGTGCAGCGCCTGACGCCCTGGTGGGTGACGGTCGAGCCCGCTTGAAGCCCAGGCCCTGCAAGGCCCCTGTGTAGGAGCGGGCTTGCCCCGCGAACACCGGCACAGCCGGTGCCATCCACCGCGCCGCCTGCTTCGCGGGGCAAGCCCGCTCCTACAAACAGCCCTCGATTATGAAAAAATCTTCGCCCCCGGTTCCCTTTTTCCAATCTCGTTCGGTTAACCCTGCACAAGCCCCTTCAACTCACCGTACCGACTCCAGGGACCAGCATGCCGAAGCCCCTTCACCCCGCGTTCCGCCTGGCGCTCGCCGCGCCACTTTCGCTCTGTGCCGCCGCCCCACTGATGCTGCCCGCCAGCACCGCCCAGGCCGAGCAGGCGATCACTGCCGAAACCCAGTTCGACATCGCCCCAGGCTCGCTGGCCGCCGCCCTCAACCAGTTCAGCAGCCAGGCCGGCATCTACCTGGCCGGCAGCAATGCCTTGGCCGCCGGCAAAACCAGCCAGGGGCTGCAGGGCCGCTACAGCGTCGCCCAGGGCCTGGCGCGCCTGCTTCAGGGCAGCGGCCTGCAAGCGGTGCCGCAAGGCAATGCCGGGTATGTGCTGCAACCGGCGCCCGATGGCACCGCCCTGCAACTGGACGCCACCACGGTCAATGCTGCCGGCCTGCTGGCCAGCAATGGCCAGAGCGACAACGGTTACCGCGCCGTGGCCAGCGCCACCGCCAGCAAAACCAGCAGCGCCCTGGCCGACACGCCGCGCTCGGTGTCGGTGGTCACCCGCCAGCGCATGGACGACCAACAGTCGCAAACCCTCACCGAAGTGCTCGGCTACGTGCCAGGCATTTTCTCACCGCCCTTCGCCGGCGGTGACGGGCAAGCCGGCGACCTGTTCTTCATCCGCGGCTTCAACGCCACCGACTACGGCTACGGCCTGCTGCGCGACGGCCTGCGCGTGCAAGGCAACCGCTACGACACCAGCAGCGAGCCTTACGGCCTTGAGCGGGTTGAAGTGTTCCGCGGGCCAACGTCCATCCTGTACGGTGAAAATGCCCCGGGTGGCGTGGTCAACCTGGTCAGCAAGCGCCCCACCGCCGAAGCCCGGGGCGAGGTGCAGCTCAGCTACGGTTCCCACAATCGCCGCCAGTTGGGCGTCGACGTTTCTGGCCCGCTGACCGACGAGGGCAATATTCTCGGCCGCCTGGTGATGATGGGCCGCAAGGCTGACACCCAGGTCGACCACCAGCCCGACGACCGCCTGTACATCGCGCCGTCGCTGACCCTGAATTTCGACGAATTCAACAGCCTGACCCTGCTGGCCACCTACCAGCGCGACCGCACCTTGATGGAGCTGGGCTACCCGGCCGCTGGCACGCTGTTGCACAACCCCAACGGCAAGATCGACAAGGACCAGCTGTCCGGCAACCCAAACTGGGACAACTTCGAGCGCGAAACCTGGAGCCTGGGCTACGAGTTCAGCCACCGCTTCAACGACACCTGGCAGTTCCGCCAGAATTCGCGCTACCTGCAATCGCGTATCGACCGCCAGGAAATGTGGCCAGGCAGCCTCAACAACAACGGCTTCGGCACCACGCTGAGCAACCAGGCCTACGACCGCTACAACAAGTCCATCGCCTACTCGCTGGACAACCAGTTCGAAGGCCACTTCGAAAACGGCGCCTTCGAGCACACCGTGCTGGTGGGCGCGAGCCTTGACCGCACCTCGTTCAACCAGGACTGGGACGCGGGCAACGGCGGCAACATCAACGTGTTCAACCCGGTGTGGAACGGCAAGCCGAGCATGATCTACCACGTGCAGAATGCGCTGCTGGAACAGACCATGTATGGCCTCTACAGCCAGTTGCAGACCAAGGTCGACAACTGGGTGCTGCTGCTGGGCGGGCGCCTGGACCGGGTCAACAGCCAGTTCCGCAACAAGGCCGGCACGCTCAATGCACAAGCCGACATGGACAGCTGGGACAGCGACTTCACCTGGCAAACCGGGGTGATGTACCAGTTCGAAAACGGCCTGTCGCCGTACTTCAGCTATTCCACCGCCTTTGCCCCGACCCAGCAGACCGAAAGCAAGAGCGGCGCGCTGGACCCGACCAAGAGCGAGCAGTACGAAGTGGGCATCAAGTACGAGCCCAAGGGCTGGAACACCGCCTTCACGGCCTCGGTGTATGACCTGCGCAAGAAGGATGACGTGCTGTACGACTCTGCCGTGGGCGACTACCGGCAGATCGGCGCCAGCCGCGCCAAGGGCGTGGAACTGGAGCTCAACAGCGACCTGAGCGAAAACCTCAACGTCACCGCGGCCTACACCTACACCGACTCGCGCATCACCAAGGACGTGGCCGGTTCGTTGTATGAAGGCCACCAGATGACCGGCGTGCCGCGCAACCAGGCGTCGCTGTGGAGCACCTACCGCTTCCGTGACGGGCTGCTCAAGGGGCTGTCGGTGGGTGGCGGCGTACGCCATTTCGACAGCACCTTCGCCTACACGCCGGCCAGCCTGTACGGCAAGCTCGACACGGGCGACGTGACCCTGGTGGATGCCAAGGTTGGGTATGAAATCGACGACCACTGGTCGGTCGAGGTCAACGCCCGCAACCTGTTCGACAAGGAATACGTGGCCGGCTGCAACAATGCCGGGCGCTGCTACTGGGGCGAGGAGCGTACCTTGCTGGGCACGGTTTCCCTGCGCTGGTAGTTGTTTCTTGTACTGGCCTCTTCGCGGGGCAAGCCCGCCCCTACACGGCCCCTGTAGGAGCGGGCTTGTCCCGCGAAGAGGCCAGCACAAACAATCACAACCGCAAAAAACACCTCCAGCCCGTGACCCACCTCACAAACCCCCGCCACCCACCTGCCAAAAACGTGAACCGCTCAACGCGGGGCATTTGCCATGGGCTGCTGGGCCTCTATACCTGAGTACGCACCACGCCATTTCGGCACTCACTCAGTTATCAGGAGCTTTGCATGGAAGCCTTTTTCGCACTGACCACCGCCGACCGCGCCCCAGAGTTCGTCTTCAAGCTAACCAACGAAGAGCGCATCGCCGAGGCCCGCCGCATTTTGTCTGGCGAGGAAACTAACAGGGTCCACGTCCATGGCCGCCTGATCAAGCGCCAGCAGCCCTACAACCGGCAATGGAGTTTCTTCCTCGACCCCGACACCATCAACTTCTTCGAAGTGGCGATCGAGGTGTGTGACGCCACCACCCAGTATGTAGAAGACCACCTCGACGAGGCCGGCGGCGCGTTCCTGCCGGGTAACCATTGGTGCCCGTGGTCGTCCAAGCTGACCCGCGAAATCAAAGAGTAAAAATGACGGGCAACCCCCGCCCCTTGTAGGAGCAGGCTTGCCTGCGATGGGCTGCTTGTAGGAGCTGGCTTGCCTGCGATGGGCTGCACAGCAGCCCCCAAGGCCCTAAGCCCAACCCCTGACGGGCAGTCGAAAGCACGGTAGTCTTACCCACTGCCTTCGCACTGCCCAACAGGAGTTCCCCATGCTCGGCGTCACCGACTACAGCGCCTTCGTCATCGCCTTCATCATCGTCCTGGCCATCCCCGGCCCTGGCAACTTCGCGCTGATCACCGCTACCGGCAAGGGCGGCATCAAGGCCGGCATGGCCGCGACCTGCGGGGTGATCCTGGGTGACCAGGTGCTGCTGTGGCTGGCCGTGGCCGGTGTCGCCACCCTGCTGGCCGCCTACCCCGCCGCCTTCCATGTGGTGCAATGGGCCGGCGCCGCCTACCTGGGCTACCTGGGCCTGCGCATGCTGCTGAGCAAACCTGGCGGCACCCCACGCACCAGCCGTATGGACAATGGCCATTACCTGCGCCAAACCATGATGATCACCCTGCTCAACCCCAAGGCGATCATGTTCTACATGGCGTTTTTCCCGCTGTTCGTTGACCCGGTGAAGCACCAGGGGTTGGTCACCTTTGGCTTCCTGGCGGCAACGGTGGCGGTGGTGACCTTCATGTATGGGTTGATTGCGGTGGTGCTGACGCACGTGCTGGCAGAACGAATGCGCGCCAACCCGCGGATTGCCAACCTGTTCGAGCGCGCGGCGGGGGCCTGCCTGGTGGGGTTTGGCATCAAGCTGGCGGCGATGCGCTAACGCATCGAGCGCCGCTTCGCGCGGCGCATCGCGAGCTACGCTCGCTCCTACCCCCCACCCCACCGCCACGTTCCCGGTAGGAGCGAGCAAAGCTCGCGATGCGCCGCACTAGCGGCGCTCGATTCCGCGCTTGCGAGACGCCCAATCCATCATGCCCCTTGCACATTTCTAATGTCACGTGTAGGCCGTTTCCGAAACCCACCCCCACCTCCGACAAGTCATTGTGACCGCCCCAATTGCGCCCTAGCCTCGCCCCCTTGCTGACAAGTCAACGAGCGGCGGTCACCCCCACAGTGATACGCCACCGCCGAGGATGGTGTAATTGTCTGTGTTCAATCCCCACGCCCTACTACTGGATTATGCAAATCTAAACCAAGATCACCGCGTACCGCATCCAGTCACGGGCGATCTCAGCTACGGCCATATCGAGCCATACAGCAGCCGAAATCTCTCCTTACCGGGCGGGGATATCTATCTGCGTGTGGGCAGGCACTTTGGCTTTAGCAGGGGGTTTGGCGTTAACCACATTTGGTCGGGACATGCTCACGAGCTGCCGAAATGGGGGTGCTCAAGCATTGAGGGCGTGCCTGCGTTCGTGGCCAGCATCATCAGTCCAGGCGCGCAGGTGTTATGCGAGTTTCATCAAACCAGGGAGGGTTATCGCCTGGCCATTGTGCGAGGCGCCAAAGGTTGCGCAGTACTATCACCACAGGCTGATAGCGCTGGCATCAATTTCTACTCTGTCGTCACTGCATTCAAGGCACATCGTGCCCGCAGCGGCACTCGGGTCGGCACGTTGAAAGCAAAAAAGGCACCATAGGTGCCTTTTTTGAGGTTCAGGAGGGCTGGTAGTCGCAGCGCTTGCTTAGCACGTCCAGGATGATTCCTGAAAGGGGTCGGAAGCTAACCAGCATGCTGGTTACCGCTACCGTACGAGTGGCGACTCGCACAATCCACACTGACCTGACGATATCGCCATGATCCAGGTCAGTCCTGCTCTTATTGAGCCCTCGCTGATAATTTTGGGCAAAGCGGATAGGCCCGTCAACCGTTTTCGACTATGTAACAAGGTGCTAGAAAAACAAGAATCTGAGCATGTGAGAAACCGCTTTTCTTCAGATTTTTCCCATACCTTGTAGTCCATTTCTGAATCATACTCCCTGACCTGCCAAACCATTGCGTGCACCTGGATAGCGGCCTAGGCTCGGTCCGTCGTTGCCATTCAACGACCGGCTTTGACAGGCCGTCTTATTCAAGTTTCCTTCGCTGCACTTTATGGCGGCTATACATGGGGCACATTCGTGTGCGCCGGGTTCTTGGGTAACCGGTCTGTCAACCCGTGTATAGCTGTCTCCATTCGTTTGACAGCGTAGCCAGGCGGCTCCACTTATCCAGGAGCTTTTATGCGCAAGCTAGTACCCGATTCACCCCACTCCCTCGATTCATCTCACATCCTGCAAGACACGCTGATCCGGACCTCTAAAACGGCTTGAGTGAAGTAGCGCCTGTTCGGGCCTCTTCGCGGGGCAAGCCCGCTCCTACAGGCCAGCGCCATACCTGAAGGCGGCGCCAACCCTGTAGGAGCGGGCTTGCCCCGCGAAGAGGCCCGATCAGGCAACAGAAATGATTCAGGGAGAAAACCAATGACCACCAACAACCCGCAGCGCCCCACCACCGTAGGCAAAACCCGCTACTACCAGGGCGAAAACCAGACCCAACCGCTGTTGCATCCCCCGCGACTTGACCCTGACCGGTTTGCTCGAAGACGACCAGAAACTGATCTGGGCCTCGCATTACCTGAACGCACTGGCCAAGGCCCTGCTCGATGACGCGGAGCTTGGAATGAACAAAAAAATCTAGCCCACAACGAAAAAGCCCCTAGAAACTTTCGTTTCCAGGGGCTTCATCTTGTATGGCGGAGAGATAGGGATTTGAACCCTAGGTACTGTTGCCAGTACAACGGATTTCGAATCCGTCCCGTTCGACCACTCCGGCATCTCTCCAATGCCGCGAATCATACCAGCGTTTTTTTAAAAGGCAAACCTTTTTTCAAAAAAAATCACGTGGTATCAGGCGCTTGCGTGAACGCGCCGCTTACAGCGGCACGCCCAGGCGCTTGGCAACTTCTTCGTAGGCTTCGATCACGTCGCCCAGGCCCTGGCGGAAGCGGTCCTTGTCCATCTTCTTGCGGGTTTCTTTGTCCCACAGGCGGCAGCCGTCTGGGCTGAACTCGTCGCCCAGCACGATCTGGCCGTGGAATACGCCGAATTCCAGCTTGAAGTCGACCAGCAGCAGGCCTGCGTCGTCGAACAGCTTGTTCAGCACTTCGTTGACCTTCAGCGACAGCTTCTTCATTTCAGCCAGCTGCTCGGCAGTGCCCCAGCCGAACGCCACGACGTGGGATTCGTTGATGAACGGGTCGCCCTTCTCGTCGTTCTTCAGGAACAGTTCGAAGGTGGACGGCTCCAGCTTGATGCCCTCCTCCACGCCCAGACGCTTGACCAGGCTGCCGGCGGCGTAGTTGCGCACCACGCACTCGACCGGGATCATGTCCAGCTTCTTCACCAGGCACTCGTTGTCGCCCAGCAGCTTGTCGAACTGGGTCGGCACGCCGGCTTCTTCGAGCTTCTGCATGATGAAGGCGTTGAACTTGTTGTTCACCATGCCTTTGCGGTCGAGCTGTTCGATGCGCTTGCCGTCGAATGCCGAAGTGTCGTTACGGAACAGCAGGATCAAGCGGTCGGCGTCGTCGGTCTTGTAAACCGATTTGGCCTTGCCGCGGTAGAGTTCGTCGCGTTTTTCCATGATTGGGCTCCGCTTGCTGAGGTGTTGGGCTAGGCGATTTCGCGCCAGTCGAGCCCGTGTTCCTGGTTGGCCACCTGGAGCCAGTCTGGGTCGCACCCAAGGGCGTCGACGAAGCACTGGCGGGCCAAGTGTGGCAGGTTGTTCTTGCTGCTGAGGTGGGCCAGCACCAGATGTTGCAGGTTGCTCCAGCCCAACTCCTGCACCAGGCGCGCGGCCTGGTGGTTGTTCAGATGTCCTTGCATGCCACCCACCCGTTGCTTCAGGAAAGCCGGGTAGTGGCCGCGTGCCAGCAGGTCGCGGCAATGGTTGGCTTCGATCAGCAGTGCGTCCAGGCCCTGGTAGCGCTCCAGCAGCAGCGTATCGTACGAGCCCAGATCGGTGAGCATGCCGAAACGCCGGCGGCCATCGCTGACCACGTATTGCAGCGGCTCGTAGGCGTCGTGCTCGACCCGCGCGGCGCTGACCTGCAGTTCGCCAACCTGCAGCTGCTCGCCACAAGCGAGAAAACCGGCCACCTCCACCGGCTTGCGCATACCGCGCAAGGTCCCTTGGCTGAGGTAGACCGGTACATTGTAGCGCCGCGACAGCAACCCCACCCCATGCACGTGGTCGGCATGCTCGTGGGTTACCAATACCGCGCTCAACTGCGCTGGCGAAACCCCGAGCAGCGCCAGGCGCCGCTCGGTTTCACGCAGGGAAAAGCCGCAATCGACCAGGATGAACGTGTCACCACTGGCGATCAGCGTGCCGTTCCCTTGGCTGCCGCTTCCGAGTACCGCGAAGCGCACTTAGCCCAGGTGGTCCTGGATGGCGCTCAGCACGCGGCGGGCGATATCGGCCGGGGCCACGGTGTTGATGTTCTTCTCGACCGTAACCTGCACGCTGTCGCCCACCTTGCTCAGGCGCACCTGGTAGCGCTCGGCGCGGGCTTCACGCTCTTCCTTGGTCGGTTCGCTGCCGAACATGCGGCTGAAGAAGCCAGGCTCGCCTTGCTTGTCTTCAGGCTTTTCCGACAGGTTGATGTAGTACAGGCCCAGGCTGCGGTTGATGTCCTCGACGCGCCATTCGCCGCCCTGCTCCAGGGCACGGCCCACGCCAGACCAGGCACGGTCCAGGTCGGAGCCGAGGAACAGCACCGGGTTACCGCTGCCGTCTTCGCTCAGGCTGACACGGCTAGGCGCGTCGAAGTCGCGCGCGGCCAGCAGCGAAACCGAACCGCCCTTCTCGGCGCTGCGGTTCATGCCGGCGAGCATTTCGTCGACCAGCAGCGCATCGGCGCCGGTGTTGGCCGAGGACGATGGGAACGCAACATCGGCGGTGCTGCCGGCCGGGCGTTCGGCGCTGACGATGTACACCTCGGAGGTGTTGCGCTGCACGCCAGGCTCGATGCGTACACGTACGCGCACTTCGCCATCGCTGCTGCTCGACGTGCTTGCCAGGCGCTGGCCAAGCGAGGCCGACAGTTCGTCGAAACGCTGCCAGGTGGTGCTGAATTCACCGGTTTGCGGGCGTTCTTCGGCAATGCGGAAGCCGTTGTCCTCGAAGAACTGGTGAGCCACCGGCCACACTTCGGCAGGCGCGTGCTGGGCCAGGACCCAACGGCTGTTGCCGCTGCGTTGCAGGCTGTAGTCGGTTACCTGGCCGGCGCCGCCGGTCAAGGGTTGCGGGCGCGGCACTTCGAACTCGCCGGTGGCGTGATCGTCGGCCACGTTGCGCGGAATCGGCAGCAACGGGTCAAGGCGCTTGACGTTGCCGGCATCTTGCGGCAACTGCATCGGCGCGGTGGGGTGCGCCTGCAGGTAATCGCTGCCGCGGTCGCGGAAATAGCCATCCTCGCCCCACAGCCAGCCACACCCACTGGTGCTGGAAATGATCAGGGCGAGCGCGGAAAGACCAGCCAGTCGCTTCATGCGGTGTACTTCCTCTTAAACCAGTACGCCGGACTGGCGCAAGGCAGTACGGACTTTGTCGTGGCAGCTTTCGCTCAGCCAGGTGAGCGGCAGGCGAATGCCCTTGTGCATCAGGCCCATCTCCACCAGCGCCCACTTCACGGGAATCGGGTTGGCTTCGCAGAACAGGTCTTTGTGCAGCGGCATGAGTTTTTCGTTGATTGCGCGGGCCTTCTCGGCATTGCCCTCAAGGGCGGCCTCGCACAGATCGGCCATTTCGCGCGGGGCGACGTTGGCAGTGACGGAGATGTTGCCCTTGCCGCCCATCAGGATCAGCTCGACGGCAGTCGGGTCGTCGCCGGACATGACGATGAAGTCGCTGTCCACGCCGTCCAGGATGGCCTTGGCACGTACCAGGTCGCCGGTGGCTTCCTTGATACCGATGATGTTCTTGACCTTCGACAGGCGGATCACGGTGTCGGCCTGCATGTCGCAGGAGGTGCGGCCGGGCACGTTGTAGAGGATCTGCGGGATGTCGACGGCTTCGGCGATGTGCTTGAAGTGCTGGTACAGGCCTTCCTGGGTCGGCTTGTTGTAGTACGGCACCACCAGCAGGCAGGCGTCGGCGCCAGCATTCTTGGCGTTCTGGGTCAGGTGCACGGCTTCGGTGGTGGAGTTCGCACCGGTGCCGGCGATGACCGGGATCGGCTTGTTGCTGCGCTTGACGCGCTCGACCACGTGCTTGATGACCAGGATGTGTTCTTCGACATCCAGCGTGGCCGACTCACCGGTGGTGCCGACTGCGACGATCGCGTGGGTGCCGTTTTCCAGGTGGAAGTCTACAAGTTTGTCGAGGCTTACCCAGTCCAGACGCCCTTGTGCATCCATGGGTGTGACCAACGCCACCATACTGCCCGCAATCATGTAACTGCTCCTGCCGGAAAAAGAGAGCGGTAATGGTACTGGGGGCATCGACCTTGCACAAGCGAAGCAGGCAGGCGGAGCATTCCCCTCGGCGCCTTATTTCGCTACCCTTGATGCTTTGATCGGTGCAGCGCGGCCCGCCGGGCCGTCGACCCTGCTCCACGGCCAGTGTCCGTCCTCGCATGCGAGCCCAGGGCCCAGCCGACCGGAGGCTTTCCTCTGTCCTGCACCGACCGCTCATCGCTTTAGGAATGCTGCATGTCCACCCCCACCGTCCGCGAACAATTCCTTGTCATCAGCGCCCTGGGCCCCAACCCCATGGAGCTGGCCAACGTCCTCAGCCGCGCTGCCTTCGAAAACCGCTGCGCGGTGGTTACCTCGCGCCTGAGCCGCCACGGCGAAACCAGCGCCCTGGTGCTGCAGGTAGGCGGCAGCTGGGACGCCCTGGCGCGCCTTGAAGCCATGCTCCCGGGCCTGGGCAAGAAACATGGCCTGACCCTCGACGTGGTGCGCAGCGCCGACCAGGAAGTGCGCCCGCAGGCCCTGCCCTACGTGGCCTATGTCAGCGCGGCCTACCGCCCGGACATCATCAACGAGCTGTGCCAGTTCTTCCTCGACCACCGCGTCGAGCTCGAAGCCATGACCTGCGACACCTACCTGGCGCCGCAAACCGGCAGCAGCATGCTCAACGCCCAGTTCACCGTGATTCTGCCCGCCGGCACCCAGATCAGCTGGTTGCGCGACCAGTTCCTGGACTTCGCCGACGCCCTGAACCTGGATGCGCTGATCGAGCCGTGGCGCCCACAGAACCCCATGTAAGGAACCTGACCATGGCAGTAGCACTCGACCAACCCGTCGCCGACTTCCAGGCCCAGGCCACCAGCGGCCAAACCGTCAGCCTGGCCGAGCTGAAAGGCCAGCAGGTGGTGGTTTACTTCTACCCGAAGGACAGCACCCCGGGCTGCACCACCGAAGGCCAGGGTTTCCGTGACCAGCACGAGGCGTTTGCCGCGGCCAACACCTTGGTGTTCGGCGTGTCGCGCGATGGCATCAAGTCGCACGAGAACTTCAAGGCCAAGCAGGGCTTCCCGTTCGAACTGATCAGCGACAAGGACGAGGCCCTGTGCCAGCTGTTCGATGTGATCAAGCTCAAGAAGCTGTATGGCAAGGAATACATGGGCGTTGACCGCAGCACCTTCCTGATCGACAAGAACGGTGTGCTGCGCCAGGAATGGCGTGGGGTGAAGGTGCCGGGGCATGTGGATGCCGTGTTGGCGGCGGCTCAGGCCTTGAATAAAGGCTGAGTTTTCGATGGGGCTGCCTTGCAGCCCTTCGCGGGGCAAGCCCGCTCCTACAGGAAACGCGGCGCACCTTCGTGCAATTTCCGGCGCAACACCTGTAGGAGCGGGCTTGCCCCGCGAAGGGCCGCAACGCGGCCCCAATTGTCTCAAAGCATCGGCGAAACGCTAGGCTCCTGCCGCGGCCAGGCATCCAGAACGGCCTTGATCAAGGTCGCCAGCGGAATCGCGAAGAAAATCCCCCAGAACCCCCACAACCCGCCAAACAGCAGCACCGCGCAGATGATCGCCACCGGGTGCAGGCTCACCGCCTCGGAAAACAGCAACGGCACCAGCACGTTGCCGTCCAGCGCCTGGATGATCGCGTACACCGTCATCAGGTAGATGAACTGGTCGCCCCAGCCCCACTGGAACAGCGCGATCAAGGTCACCGGCACGGTCACCACCACCGCCCCCACGTACGGCACCACCACCGACAAGCCCACCAACAGCGCCAGCAAGGCGGCGTAGTTCAGCCCCAGGCTGATGAAGGCGATGTAGGTGGCGATCCCGCAAATCAGGATCTCGATGCCCTTGCCGCGAATGTAGTTGGCGATCTGCCGGTTCATCTCGTTGCCCACCCGGTTCAGCAAGCTGCGCTGGCGTGGCAGGTAGCCACTGACCCAGCGCCCGATCAGCTCGCGGTCCTTGAGGAAGAAGAACACCAGGATCGGCACCAGCACCAGGTAGATCATCGCGTTCACCAGCAGCGGCAGGCTCGACAGCGAGAAGGTCAGCGCCCATTGGCCGAACTTGCCGATTTCGCCGCGCACCGACTCGATCGCGTGCAGCACCTGTTCGTCCGACACCAGGTGCGGGTAGCGCTCAGGCAGCAGCAACAGCAACGATTGCCACTTGCCGAGCATGCCCGGCAATTCGTTGAACAGGGTAATCAGCTGGTGCCACAGCAACGGCACCAACACCAGCATGAACACCGCCAGCGCCCCCATGAACAGGGCGAACACCAGCATCACCGCCAGCCGCGTCGGCACCCGCAGGCGCTCCAGGGCATTGACCAGGCCCTGCATCAGGAACGCCAGGACCATGCCCGCCAGCACCGGCGCCAGCATGCCGCCGAGGGTGAGCACGGCAGTGAAGGCCAGGAACAGCAGGACCGCCAGCACCACCGCTTCTTCATCGGAGAAGTAGCGCTGCATCCAGTCGCGAAGCACTTTGAACATTGACGATCCTTGGGAGGGGCAGGCTCAGGCCTTGCGCAGCCAGTAGGTGTAGGTGCCGGCCTCGGCCGTTTCCTGCAGCAGGGTATGACCGGCCAACTGGGCGAAAGTGCGGAAGTCGCGCTGGGAACCGGCATCGGTGGCGATCACCTTGAGCACCGCGCCACTGGCCAGGCGGTTGAGTTCCATCTTCGCCTTGAGCAGCGGCAACGGGCAGTTCAGCCCGCTGGCGTCGAGTTCGGCGTCGCAGGTTGGGGTGTCACGCATCGGATGCATCTCCAGGGCGAATCGGAAAAGGCCGCTAGGATACCGCCACTGGTCTGCTCTGCGCGACCCGGCTACAGTAAGCCTTTTTACCGACGCGAGCTTCTGCATGAATCTACTGCGCCCTACCCTGCTGACGCTGGCCTGCCTGATGGCCCTTCCCGGCCATGCCGACGACCTGCCGTCACTGGGCGACGCCAGCTCCGCGATCGTTTCGCCGAAACAGGAGCACGACCTGGGCCGTGCCTGGCTGAGCCTGCTGCGCGGCCAGGTCAACCAGCTCAACGACCCACAGCTCAAGGACTACGTCGAAACCACCGTGTACCGCCTGGCCGAAACCAGCCAGCTGCAGGACCGACGCCTGGAATTCATTCTGATCGACAGCCGCGAGCTCAACGCCTTCGCCGCCCCCGGCGGCATCGTCGGGGTCAACGGCGGCCTGTTCCTCAATGCCCAGACCGAAGGCGAGTACGCTTCGGTACTGGCTCACGAACTGGCGCACTTGTCGCAACGCCACTTCGCCCGTGGCGTCGAGGCCCAACAGCGCATGCAGCTGCCGATGATGGCCGCGTTGCTGGCCGGTATCGTGCTGGCGGCAGGGGGCGCGGGCGACGCCGGCATCGGCATGATCGCCGGCACCCAGGCCGCGGCCCTGCAGGAGCAGCGGCGCTTCTCGCGGCAGAACGAGCAGGAAGCCGACCGGGTCGGCATCCAGAACCTGGAAAAGGCCGGCTACGACCCACGCAACATGCCGACCATGTTCGAGCGCCTGGCGCGCCAGTACCGCTATGACGCCAAGCCGCCGGAGTTTCTGCTGACCCACCCGGTCACCGAATCGCGTATCGCCGACACCCGCAACCGCGCCGAGCAGGCGCCCAAGGGCGGTGTCGAGGACAGCCAGCGCTACCAGCTGATCCGCGCCCGCGTCGCCCTCACCTACGAGGGCACGCCGGGCCTGGCGGCCAAGCGCTTCCGCGCCCAGCTCGACGAAGACCCGAAACTCGATGCAGCCCGCTACGGCCTGGCCCTGGCGCAGATCAAAGGTGGCCAGCTCAACGAAGCGCGGGAAAACCTCAAGCCACTGCTGGCCAAGGCGCCCAACGACATCACCTACAACCTGGCGCAGATCGACCTGGACATCACCAACAACCGCCTGGCCGACGCCCAACAGCGCGCCGAGCGCATGCAGGGGCTGTACCCCGGCAACTACCCGCTCAAACAGGTGCGTGCCGACCTGCTGGTGAAGCAGAACAAGCCGGCCGAAGCCGAGAAGGTACTGGATGACTTGCTGAAAAGCCGCCCCGATGACCCGGACGTGTGGTACGACATGGCCGAGGTACGCGGCCTGTCGGGCAACACCATCGGCCTGCACCGGGCACGGGCGGAATATTTCACCCTGGTGGGGGATTTCGACCAGGCGATCCAGCAGCTGGACTACGCCAAGCGTCGCTCGGGCAGCAACTTCCCGCTGGCTTCGCAGATTGACCAGCGCCAGCGCGAGATCATGGAACAGCGGCGCATGGTGCAGGAAATGATGGGGCGTTGAGCCCCCTTCGCGGGCAAGCCCGCTCCCACAGCTACAGCGCTACCCTTGAGGACTGCGCTTTACCTGTAGGAGCGGGCTTGCCCCGCGAATGGGCCGCAAAGCGGCCCCAAGGCCTCAGGCGTTACCGGAAAGCTTCAACCGCGCCGCCTGGGTAAAGTCGAGCATGCGGTTCAGCGGCTTCAGCGCCTTGGGCACCAGCGCCGGGTCAACGAAAATCTCATCGCCGCCGTTGCGCAGGCAATGCAGCACGCGCTCCAGGGTGTTCATCGCCATCCACGGGCAGTGCGCGCAGCTGCGGCACGCCGCGCCGTTACCGGCGGTCGGCGCTTCGACGAATTCCTTGTCCGGGCACAGCTGCTGCATCTTGTAGAAGATGCCGCGGTCGGTGGCGACGATGAAGGTCTTGTTCGGCAGGGTTTGCGCGGCCTTGATCAGCTGGCTGGTGGAGCCCACCGCGTCGGCCAGCTCGATCACCGACTCCGGCGACTCCGGGTGCACCAGAATCGCCGCATCCGGGTACAGCGCCTTCATGTCGGCCAGCTGGCGCGACTTGAACTCTTCGTGAACGATGCAGGCACCGTCCCACAGCAGCATGTCGGCGCCGGTCTGCTTCTGGATATAGCGGCCCAGGTGCTGGTCCGGGCCCCAAATGATGGTTTCGCCGTTGTCCATCAGGCTTTCGACGATTTCCAGCGCACAGCTTGAAGTCACCACCCAGTCGGCCCGCGCCTTCACGGCTGCGGAGGTGTTGGCGTAGACCACCACGGTGCGCTCGGGGTGCTTGTCGCAGAACGCCGAGAACTCTTCCACCGGGCAGCCCAGGTCGAGCGAGCAGGTGGCTTCCAGGGTGGGCATCAGCACACGCTTGTGCGGGGTGAGGATCTTGGCCGTCTCACCCATGAAGCGCACGCCGGCAACGATCACCGTGTCGGCCGAATGGTTCTTGCCGAAGCGGGCCATTTCCAGCGAGTCGGACACGCAGCCGCCGGTTTCCTCGGCCAGCGCCTGAATCACCGGGTCGCAGTAGTAGTGGGCCACCAGCACGGCATTCTGCGCCTTGAGCTCGGCAGCGATGGCCGCACGGTATTCGGCCTCCTGCTCGGCGGTCAGCGGGTTGGGCTGCTTGGCGTCAAGGTGAGCCTGTACCAACAGGCGTTCGGAAATCTGAGTCATGATCGCTGGACCTGCGGGCGCGCACGCGCGTCGAATCGAGTGTATCACCCGGCCCTGGCAGATCGGCTAAGGGTGCCGGACGGCAGGCACGCCGCCACGGCCCTCTGCGGGCGCGGATTATTATCGGACGCCGAAGGCTACAGACAATCTAGAGAATTCAAAAGCGCTTTTTGTGTTGCCTGTGCCGGCCCCTTCGCGGGCAAGCCCGCTCCCACAGGGCCGGAACAGGTCGGCCGGTCAACCTTCCGGCTGCATCGCCGCAAAGTGTGCCGCCAACAGCATGGCGAACTCTTCGACGGTCATCTTCTTGCCGTTGAAGTCGACCATGCCATCGGCATAGTGCAGGCTCGACACCACGTCATTGCCCTGCACCGTGGCCATGCCACTCTGCACCGCCATCATGCCGACCATTTCCCCGGCCTGGCTGGACTGCGCGGCAATCGCCTGGGCATCGGTTTCACCTTCGAGCAAGGCCTGCAGGGTCGCCAGGTCACCGATCATCGGCTTGGACAGCGACAGCTTGCCCTTCACCTCAGTGATCAACTGCTTGCCCAGCTGGTCTGGTGGCAGGTCGAAGGAGCTTGGGCTGGCGAAATCCAGCGACAAGTCGAAGCGGCTCTCGCCATTGGCGGTGCGCAGCGACAGGTTTTCCACGGCAAGCTTGGGCCTGGCAGCCAGCAGTTGCTGCAAGTCGCCCTGGAACTTGGCCTTCTGCGCCTCGTCCATCTCGATGTGCGGCACCGGCTGCCCGGCAGCCTGGGCCGCTTCGAACTCCGGCAAGTGCGCCTGGTACCACTGCCCCAGCGCCTGCAGGGCCGGGGCATCGAGCGACTTGAGGCTCACGCCCATCTGCGCCGCGCCCACCGCCCGACCATCCCAGGTGATCTCGGCCACCCGGTAATCGACGCGCCCGCCCACGGTATCAGGGCCGTCGAGGGCTTGCAGGAGGTTCTGCTCGATGCCCTTGAGCACCAGCACCTGCTGCTTGGCCCCAAGGGTCGCCTTGGCTTCGGCCAGCAATACATCGACATTGCCGGCGTACACGGCGTCATGCTTGGTAGCCGCCAGGTTGCCGCCCAGC
This sequence comes from Pantoea sp. Tr-811, assembly GCF_011752535.1. Classification (NCBI taxonomy): domain Bacteria; kingdom Pseudomonadati; phylum Pseudomonadota; class Gammaproteobacteria; order Enterobacterales; family Erwiniaceae; genus Pantoea; species Pantoea sp. Tr-811. The sequence continues at coordinate 67,322 of NZ_VWXJ01000017.1, read as the reverse complement.
TTCAGGCCGGAAAGCTCGAAGGTGGCCGGTGGGTGGTCCTCGCCCACCAGCTTCACTTGCAGGCGGTCGGCACTGCCATGGAATTTCGAGGCTTTGCCTTCGTTATCGCCACTGACTTCCAGGTGCATGCCGGAGAAGTCCAGGCTGCTGCCGTTGGCGTCGGTGCGCTTGAGCGGCGCCAGGACGACATCGCTGTCGACGCCACCGGCGAAGCCCAGGCTGGTGTGGGCGCTGATCGGCGACTGGTCACCGGCCGCGTCGAACCAGGGCGCGGTGAAGTCATCTTTGTTCAGGGTACTGCTGCTGGTCGCCAGCACGGGCATCAACTTCAGTGCCTTGACCCGCGACCAGGGGAATGGGCCGTGCTCGATCTGGTCGGTCATGCCCAGCTCGAAGCCCACCACCTCACCTTGGCCCAGGTTGATATCCTTGGCCTTGAAGCGGTACTGGGCCGTACTGGTGAAGAAATGCTGATCGAGAGAAACCAGCTCGATGGTCATGCTGCCGCCGCTGTTGACCAGCGCCTTCTTGAACTGTTCGTTGCTGCGGTTAACCGCGGCTTCCAGCTCCGCGGGCACGCGCTTGCCGGTGTACCAGGCACCTGCGGTGGTGACGACGGCGATGGCAATGGCCAAGCCGGACAGGATACTGACTGATTTCTTCATGAATTGAACCGATTGCTGTCCATAGGAAAAGTGCACGCCTGAGCGAGCGCAGTGGCTAGGTTAGCACTGTGCCGGACCCGGTGCGGCACAAACGATCACAGCGCCAACCCCAGGCGCAATTGCGCCGGGAATTGCCAATCGCCGCAACAAGCCCCCGGGAGCTCGGCCATGGCCTTGAAGCCCTGGGCGTGATACAGGCTGATGGCGGCGGTGTTGCCTGCCTCGACATCGAGCTCGACCCTGCGCTGCCCGCCGGCCCTCGCCGATTCCAGGGCCATGTGCAGCAGGCGACGCCCTAGCCCCTTGCCGCGCGCTTCTGGCGCAACCACCAGGTTGTAGATGAACAACGCATCAGCGGAGGGCTTGGGATGCCCGGCAACTGAACGCAACAAGCGGCGAATCACGCCTGCACCGGACAACCCCGGGTAGAAGCGCAGGACCGAACAGAGCAAACCCAGGTCGAGCCCATTCTTTTGCTGCGCCGAAAGCGTGGCGACCACACCACGGCAGCGCCCATGCTGTAGCACCAGCCGGTGCCGGGCATGGCCGAAGTGCCCAAGGTTGCGAGCGAAGGCATGGGCCAGGTAAGGCTCCAGGTAACGGTCGCCATACACTACCGTCAAGGGCCGTGGGGCGATGCTGACAATCAATGGCACCACCTGGCCAGCATGCTGCGGGCTGGCGTGGCAAAAGGTTTCAGTCATGGCCGAGCACTCCCATGCGCCGCAGCAGGCGAATGGCATTGGTATTGCGCGATACCCCATGACGCAGCTGGTAATTGAAACTCAAGCCCTGCTCGCCTGCGTCCTCGTAGCCTTCCTCGAAGTAGATGTTGCACCCCAGGCCCTGCAAGGCCGGATCGGTGGCCAATGCGACGTTGTGCGTAGTCAGCAGGCCGAGCGCCTGGTGGGCGCACAGCGTGCGCAGGATCTCGATGATCGCCAGGTTGCGCTCTTTCTCGTTGGTGCCCTTGAGCAACTCATCGAGCAGGTACAGCACGGGCACGGGCGATTGCCTGACCGTGTCGATCACCGCCTTGACCTGCAACACCTCACTCATGAAGTACGAAAGCCCCTGCTCCAGCGAATCGGCCACCGAGATGGACGACACCATGCGCATCCGCCCGAAACTGAAAGCCTGCGCAGCCACCACCGAGCCGGCCTGGGCCAGGCGCAGGTTGAGGGCGACGGTGCGCATGTAGGTGGTCTTGCCTGACATATTGGAGCCGGTGATGATCGTCACCTGCCCCGGCACCAGCGCCACCGGGTTGGGCACCGCGCGCTCCGGGTGCAGCAGTGGGTGGCATGCCCCTTGGGCCGTGAGGCTTGGCTCGTCGACCTGACGGGCAAAACACCAGCCTGGGTTTTCATCGGCAAGGCCTGCGAATGCCGACAAGGCCTCCAGTTCGGCCAACACTTCCAGCCAGGCAGGCAGGTGCGTTCGATGCTGCCTGCGCCAGCGCGACAGCGCCAGGGCACAGTGAAAATCCCAGAGCAGCACTGCCTGGGCGAACACTCCAATGGTCGGGTTGTGGCGCAGTCGCGCATAGCCAAGGATGCTGTCCAGTCGGCGTACAGCGCGTGCCGGAGGCGCCTCGCCCACCGTCAACTGGCCGGCCAGCCGTTGCAGGCACGGGCTGGCGAACGGCTGCCCGGCCACGTGTGTCAGCCAGCGGGTAAGGCCGTTGAGTGCATCGGCGCTGTCATCGGCCCCGGCAAAAACGCCATGCCAAGCTTTGGCACGCAGTGCATACAGCACCAGGTTGATGCCGAGACATGCCAACAACGTGGCCGCCGGCAACCCACCGCCGAGCACGCCGCCCATGCACACCAGGCTGGCCACTGTCGCGCCCCGGCCCAGCGCTACCTGCAGGGGCGTAAACCCCGCGCTATCCTCGCCTGCCACCCATTCCCCGAGCCGCCCAAGGTCCAGGCCCCGGGCATTGAGGTGCAGCGCATACGCCGCCAGTGCCTGGCGCAGGTCGCGGCACCCGGCCAGCTCGGTGATGGCCTGTTGACGGTCGCGCAGCGCTTCATCCTGGGCCGGTTGCGTCAACCATTGGGCGATCCGGCGATCACCCAGGCCAGTGGCCTGGTTGAACAGCAGCTGCCCCATCGACGCTGGCCCGAACAGGTTGATGTCCAGGTCCTGCTTGTCGAATAGCGGGCGCAGGCTTTCAGGGCAATCGGGCAAGGCGCTGAAATCCCGCTCCAACCGCGCCAGCGCCCACTGGTTGAGGGTGACCAGGTGCTGTTCGTGCTCAATGGCTTCGCGCAACTTCGCATGGCGCTGGACCATCCCGATGAACAGCATCAGCCCCAACACCAACGCGGCCCACAGCCAGGGAGCAAAGCCGCGTTCATAGCCATGCCAGGCGAGTGTCGGCAATGCCAGGAACACCAACAGGCGCAGCCACTCGGTTCGCCGCAGGCGCCCACCGAGCCGTTCGATGCATGCCCGGTGGCGGCTCGACCGGGCGCGCAGGTCGTCAGCCAGCGCCTGCCGGCTCTGGGCCGTGCTCGGCGCGCAGGACGCGGCGCTGGGAAGGTTGCTTGATATCGAACATGCTGGCGGCATAGGCTCCAAAAATCCTGTTGAGAACGGGGTTTCGCAACCTCAGGTACAGGCCGCTGGCACTGAGCTGCGACCCGAGGTTCTGCTTGACGAAGTAATTGGTGATGCCCAGGTCGACCCAGCCCGTGCAGGTTGATGCGAACTGACGCAGCACGTCGATGTGCAGCACATAGTAGGCGTTTACCGGCAATTCCACGGCGTAGTCGCGGCCAAACAGGAACGGGTTGATGACCTTGCCGCCCACACCGCTGAGCACGAACGCCACCGCCTGTCCGTCGCCATCGTGCAGCACCGAGAACACTGCCATGCCACTGCCCTGGAGTTGCTGGAAGAACGCCAAGGGCAGCGCCTCACGGCGATACTCGGTGGCCCGCTCATGGGTATTGAGGTAAAGGCGGTACAACTGCTCAAGCCCTGGCACCTCGCCGGGGTAGTGAACGACGCTGTAGGCAGATGCCTCAAACGTGGCCATGGCCTTTTTCAGTATCTTGCGGCTGTTGGCCTTGAGCCTGGCGTAATGTGCAGGCCAGCCCCTGCCATCGAGGCAGATCAACGCCAATGGGTAGTTGTTGCAGGCACGAAAGCCACGGCGGCGCAACAGCGCCTGCAGCGGCTCGGTGGCAGCGTTAGCGGTTTCCAGGTCGCGCACCACATGTACCTGGGCGCGCGGCAAGGCGCGCTGGGCACCCGCGACCATCACCTCGAACAACGCCCGTTCGTCGTGGCCGGGCGCTACCCACCAATGTTGCCCTGCCGTTTCGAAACATCCCAGCATGGCGACCCGCAGCAACCCTGCCCTGGGCAACACACACCTGACGACCCTGGCACCACGCACGGCCCAGGTGGGCGCCTCTTCGAGGATGTCGAGGTCTTGCTCGGTGGCGAACATCAGCCCCACGACCGGCCCCTGGGCATGCTCGCGCACCTCCAGGTAACGGTAGGTTCGCTGTGGGTAGCAGGCCTGCACCACGCCCATGAAACGGTGGCTACGAAACGGGTGGTCGAACGCCAGCGTCGCGTTCCACAGGGTTTCGTCGATGTCGGCGATATCATCGTACAGGCGTAGTTGGCCACCCTCGATGGCCAAGGTGTCAATCAGCATGCTCTAGCACCCCCTGGCTCCTGAGCGCGTCCAGGTAGGCTTCGCGGTGCTTGAACACATTGCGTAGCGCCGGAATCTGCGGTGCTGGGAACAGGCCTTCACGCAGCAGCCGCAATAGGCGGTTCACCCAGCCGCGTTGGTGGCGGATGAAGAAGTACAGCGGCGATGACACGGCGCCAATGCTGAACTTGGCCTCATAGCTGGTTTGCCCCAATTCGATAAAGGGAACGCCCTGCGCCTGCGCCTCCTCGACGATACGGTACAGGCAATTGAAGTAAAGGCAGCTGGCATCGCGATACTGGTAGTCGATGCCCAGGTACAACGGATGCAAAGCCGCCCCCTTGAGAAACAGTTCGAACGCTACCAGGCGCTCGCCGTCGAAACAGAGCAACGCATACGCTTGCCCGCCCAGGCAGGCGCCCACTTCGCGAAAGAAGGCCTCGCTCAGCCGCTCAAAACGGGTATTGGAGCGTTCCAGGACGTTGAGGTACAACCGATGCATGGCCGCGGCATGCTCGGCAAATTGCGCGTGCACCACCCAGCGCAAGCCTGCATCTTCGAACATCTTCTTGCGCTTTTTCATCACGTTGCGGTACTTGCTGAGCATGTTGTCGGCATATTCCAGCCCATTGACCACGGCCGTGCTGACGTACGTGGTGTCCGGGCTGCGGCACACCAGGTAGTGTCCTCCCCAGGCCTGCTGCAGCCGGCGCTGCAGTGGCGCGTCGAACTCTTTCAGGCAGACGAAGCCGATGCCCAACTGCGCCGCCTTGCCCAGCAGCTGCTGGTGAACCGCCCACAACGTATCGTCCCATTGCCCCTCACGTACCCCGGGCAAGCCAAACATGTCCGAACAGGTCGCCAAGGGGCTGCCGACCACGAACAGGCGCGCCTTGAGCAAGCGCGGCAGCACCGTGCGGGCGTGCCGCACCACTGCCTGTACAGGCACCGGTGCCAGGTCGGTCAGCGAGTAATCCATGCTGAAGCAGGCCAGGATGCCTGTTACCTCACCGGTGCGCAGTACCTTGAGGTAGTGAAAACCTTCAACCATCGCGGCGCGTTCCAGCGTCTGCTGCAGGGCATAAGAGGCAGTTACCTGGCCTGCACCGAAGCATGCCTGCCAGTCGGCAGGATCGATGTCCGTCAGCCGCTCCACCCATTCAAAGGTCATGCCCATGGCTGCCCCCCGGCGCATCGATCAGTTGCAATGCCCGGCCCACATCGGTGATCGCCGCAATGCTGAAGTCGAGCTCTTCCTGGGTCAGGTTGGCGCTGAGGTTGATACGTACCCGCGCCCGCGACCGGCTCACGGCGGGGTGCGCCACAGGGTTCACATAGACACCGCGCAGGTGCAGGGCCTTGGCCAGTTCGTAGGCCTTGTGCTCTGCATAGGTCATCAGCGGAATGATGCTGCTGCAGGTGTCGAGCAGATCGAAGCCCCGTGCGCGCAGGGCGCTGACGAAATAGTCGGTCTTGCTGCGCAGTTGATCGATGATCTGCGGCGACGATTCGAGCACATCCAAGGCGGCGATGATCGATGCCAGCACCGGAGGCGGCAGCGAGGCCGAGAAAATGTAAGGGCTGGCGCCAGCTCGCAACAGTGCCGCCGTCTCGTGGCTGGTGGCAATGAAACCGCCCACACCCGGCAGGCCCTTGCTCAGGCTGCCGGTCAGTACATCGACTTGGTCACTGACACCGAACAGCGCAGCGGTACCGCGGCCGTTCGGGCCCAGATGGCCGGTACCATGGGCATCATCGACCAACAGGAAGGCATTGTAGCGACGGGCCAAGGCTGCAATCCGGTCCAGCGGCGCGAGATCGCCATCCATGCTGAAAACACCGTCGGTGACGATGAACTTGCGCTGCGCCTGCGGCAAGCGCTGCAGGTTGTGCTCCAGGCTGCGCAGCGATGCATGCCGGTAAGGCACCACGCGCGCGGCGCTCAGGCGCAGGCCATCAACGATCGACTGGTGGTTGAGCATGTCGCTGAGCACCACATCGCCCTCCCGACACAGCGTCGCCAAGGCAGCCAGGTTGGCAGCGTAGCCCGAAGAGAAAGTGATGACTGCCTCGACACCCAGAAAACGCGCCAGGCGCTGCTCCATTTCCACATGCAGCTCACTGGTGCCATTGAGCAAACGCACGCCACTGGAGGTGGTTCCATAATGGCGAATGGCGTCGATGGCCGCTTCGTTGATACGCGGATGCCCATTGAGGCCGGAGTAGTTGTAGGACCCCAGGTGCAACACATCGCGGCGGCTCGGCGCCTTGGCATGCTCACTGAAACTCACCGAAGCGTGCTTGGTGGGCATCGAATGGAACACCCGGCCAATGACGTCCATATAGCCGTTTGCCACCAGCCCCTCCAGGCGTTCGAGCAACCCGCCCAACACCTCGTTGTCCCGGGCCAGGCTGCGCGCCTGCGCTGCGTTGTCGTCAGTTACCCGCTCTGCACGTGTCGTCATCATCAATCACTCCTTGATCAATCGAGGTTTACGTAACACCGCCAACCACGGCAGGCAGCACGCCAGCACCGCCAATAGCAGCAGCCCTTCACCCTGCGGGCTGGATAGCCACAGGTAACAGCAACCCAGCAACTGCCCGCCACGCAGCGCCCACCGCCCACTGCGGCCGGTGCCACGGGAATGGCCGGCGCAATTGGCCACCACCAGAAACAGCAAGGCCGCCAGCGTAAGGTCGCCTGCTGGCAGGGCCGCATGGTGAACAACCAGGTAGAAACCGACGAACAGCGCCGGCAGGTAGTCGAACCAGGCAAACTCATGGGCCACCGGCTGGCCCTGCTCCACAGGCACCTGAGTGTGCGCAGGGCTGCCAAACAGCACACGCAACTTGCCCAGCAGCCCCTGTGCTGCCATGGCCGAGCGGATGCAGTGGCGATAGAGAAAGAAATTCAGGTAGCCAGGTGATGCGGGCTGGTGGATCGGCGTGGTGATGCCGTAACGCACCGGTTCTTGAGGCAGCTCGCGCTGGTAGGTGCCGAACAGCTTGTCCCAGATAACCAGGAAACAGCCGAAATTCTTGTCCAGGTAGATAGCGTTGCTGGCGTGATGTACACGGTGCTGCGACGGCGTCACCAGTACCCGCTCCAGCAGACCGAGTTCGGGTACCAGGGCGGTATGGATGAAAAACTGGTAAAGCAACTGCACTGAAATGACCAGCAGGTAGTGCTCCAGCGAAATGCCAAGCAACGCCATGGGCAGGAAGAACAGCCACACCGTGAAATTGCCTATCCAGCCGATACGAACCGCCGTGGTGAAGTTGAAAGCCGTACCGCTGTGATGGATCAGGTGGTTGCACCACAGCAGGGCGCATTTGTGGTGTGCCCAGTGGTTGAACCAGTAGAGGAAGTCGTACACCAAGAACGCGAAGCCGATGTTCGCCAGGGGCCCGCCCAGGTCCAGGGGCAGTGAATAGTGTTCGAGCAGGTAACGGTAAAGCGCCAGGTTGACCGAGGCGAACAGCACGCCCACTGCCAGGTTGCCGATACCCAAGACAGCATTGACCAGCCCTTCGGCCGGCTGCCAGTTCGCTGAGCGCTTGCAGGCCAGCAAGATCCCTTCAAGCAGGATCGAGCCCAGCACCAATAGCAGCAGGTAGACCAAAAACATCGTGGTTTGCATGAACACCCCTTCCCTGGGCTAGGCGCAACCTGCGCCTGAACTTGCTTGGGGTTCCTGTCCGCTGGAGCCCCGGCGCACACGTCGCCGTCACAAGAGATGTTTCTAGAACGAATGATCGCCCTGGGAATCAAGGCGCCAAGGCGTAACCCTTGAACGACCGCGACAAAACACGACAGGGCGCGCAAAGCGTAAATTTTTATCAACATCAAAAACTGCAATTCAGCCAGCAAAACGCTTAAAACGGCAAAAAAAGCCGCTTTCAGCCGATAAAGCTTCATAAAACCACGGCACGCTGTCGTGTTTCACTTGACACCCAAACCCCCTTCATCGTTTATTTGCCCCGCTTTGCGTCGCGCCCGACAAACCAAACAACTACAGGCAAGCGCCCCGACCATGACCATTGAGCCTCAAGCCCGCTGCAGCTCCCGCCGCCCCCTCGCCCTGGCCCAGCATCCACGCCCAGGACCGCGCCCGTACTGATCGCCCTTTTCCTGCAACGCCCCGCCTGGGCGTTATCTGCCGCTCCTACTACAAACGGTGAACAATATGGAGCCGATCCGCACCCTGCAGCACCCCGCCTTGCCCGCCCCTTCGGTACAGGAGCCCTGCCAGCATGCAGACTGAGCACAGCCCTGCCGGCAACGGCCAACTCCGCAAAACCCTGCGCCTGTGGCACGTGATCATCATCGGCCTGGCCTACCTCACGCCCATGACGGTGTTCGACACCTTCGGCATCGTGTCTGGCCTCACCGCTGGCCATGTGCCCAGTGCCTACATCCTGGCCCTGGCCGGGATCCTGTTCACTGCGGTGAGCTACGGCACCCTGGTACGACGCTTCCCACAATCGGGCTCGGCCTACACCTACACGCAACGGGCGATCAACCCGCACGTCGGCTTCCTCGTCGGCTGGTCGTCGCTGCTGGACTACCTGCTGCTGCCGATGGTCAACGCCCTGCTGGCCAAGCTGTACCTGTCGGCGATGTTCCCCGAAGTGCCGGCGTGGGTCTGGGTGACCGGCTTCGTCACCCTGATCAGCTTGATCAACATGCGCAGCGTCAACCTGGTGGCGCACTTCAACCTGCTGTTCGTTGCCGTGCAGGTGGCGATCATCGCCGTGTTCATCTACCTGTGCGTGCGCGGCCTGGACCAAGGTGAAGGGCTGGGCACGGCCTGGAGCCTGATTCCGTTCGCCGACAGCCAAACCCAGTTCAGCGCCTTGGCCGCCGGTGCGACCATCCTGTGCTTCTCGTTCCTGGGCTTCGATGCGGTGACCTGCCTGTCGGAAGAAACCCGCGACCCGGGCAAGACCATTCCGAAGGCGATCTTCCTCACCGCACTGATCGGCGGCCTGGTGTTCATCAGCGTGTCGTACTTCATCCAGGCCTACTTCCCAACCATGGCACGCTTCCACGACCAGGAAGCCGCCCTGCCGGAAATCGCCCTGTACGTGGGCGGCAAGTTGTTCCAGTCGATCTTCATCGCCTGCACGGTGATCAACACCATCGCCTCGGGCCTGGCGTCGCAAACCAGCGTGTCGCGCCTGTTGTACGTGATGGGCCGTGACAACGTGATCCCGGCCAGCATTTTTGCCCGGCTGCACTCACGCTACAAAACGCCGGTGCTGAACATTGCCGTGGTCGGCCTGATCTCGCTGTCGGCGATCTTCTTCGACCTGGTGACCGCCACGTCGATCATCAACTTCGGCGCGCTGGTGGCCTTCAGCTTCGTCAACCTGTCGGTGATCAACCACTGCTTCCTGCGCGAAGGCAACCGCCGGGGCCTGGCCAACCAGCTCAAGTACCTGGTGCTGCCGACCATCGGCTTCTGCATCATCGTCTCGCTGTGGCTGGACCTCAACGCCAACTCGCTGATGTTCGGTGGCGTCTGGGCCGTGCTCGGGCTGCTGTACCTGGCCTGGCTGACCAAGGCCTTCACTGCCGCACCGCCGAACTACATCGCTGAATGACCTTTGCTGCCAACCACGCCCGCGTCTGATCGCGGGCGTTGTTGTTGATCGATAAGGAAAGTCCTCATGCTGCTGCGTCGCCTCTCCATCCAGTGGAAGATCACCCTGCTTGCCGGCCTGTGCCTGCTGGCCATCGTCGCGCTGCTGGTCGCCACGGCACTGACCCAGGCGCGGCGCAGCGCGGTACTGGTCAACCAGGCCAGCACCGAAATGCTCGAACACAGCGCACGCCTGCGCCTGCAGGCCCATGCCGAAACCCAGGCCTTGCGCATCCAGCGCTATTTCATGGACGCCTACCAGTACGGCAACGGTTTCGCCCGCCTGGTGCAGGTGCTCAAGGCCAAGGGCGGCAACGACCTGCGCGCCGAGCTGAACCGCCAGGCCAAGGCGAGCCTGGCCGGCAACCCGGACGTGATCGGCCTGTACCTGGTGTTTCAGCCCAACGCACTGGACCACCAGGACAGCCAGTTCGCCGGCCAGGCCAACACCGGCAGCAACGAAACCGGGCGTTTCTCGCTGTACTGGTCGCAGCCCAGCCCCGGCACCCTGGAGCAAGAGGCGATGCCCGAGTCGATGCTGGGCGACAACAGCCCCGGCAGCAATGGCGCGGCAAAGAACCGCTGGCTGACCTGCCCCCAGGAAACCGCCAAGGCCTGCGTGCTGGAGCCCTACCTGGATGATGTCAACGGCCGCCAGGTGCTGATGACCAGCATCGCCCTGCCCCTGCTGGACAACGGCAAGGTGGTGGGTGTGGTTGGCCTGGACATCGGCCTGGCCAACCTCCAGCAACTGAGCCTGGACGGCCGCCAGGAACTGTTCGATGGCCAAGGCCAGGTGAGCATCGTCAGCGCCGCTGGCCTGCTCGCCGGGCATAGCCGCGACGCAGGCAAGCTCGGCCAGCGGCTGGCGCAAACCCTGGACCAGGGCCTGCTGCGCGTGGCCCGGCCGTTCGCGCCAATTCCCGATGCCAGCCCCTGGCAGGTGCAGTTGGAGTTGCCCGAAGCCGTGCTGCAAGCGCCGGCCCTGGCGCTTAACCAGCGCCTGGACGCGCACGCCCAAAGCGCCAACCTGACCAGCCTGCTGATCGGCCTGGGCGCTGCGGTGCTGGGCCTGCTGCTGGTGTGGCTGACTGCCCGCGGCGTGACGCGGCCGATTCTGGCCGTGGCCGCACGCCTGGAAGACATCGCCAGCGGCGAGGGGGACCTGACCCGGCGCCTGGAATACGCCCGCCAGGACGAGCTAGGCCAACTCACCGGCTGGTTCAACCGTTTTCTCGACAAGCTGCAGCCGGTGATCGCCCAGGTCAAAGGCTCGCTGCTCGAAGCCCGTGGCACGGCCGACCAGTCTGCCGCCATCGCCAGCCAAACCAGCAATGGCATGCAACAGCAGCAACGCGAGATCGAGCAGGTGGCCACCGCCGCCAACGAGATGAGCGCCACCGCCCAGGATGTCGCCCGCAGCGCCTCCCAGGCCGCCCATGCCGCCCGTGGCGCCGACCAGGCCAGCCGCGAGGGCTTGCAACTGATTGCCAGCACCCGCCAGGCCATCGAGCAGTTGGCAGGCGGCATGGACACGGCGATGGGCGAAGCCCGCGCCCTGGAGCAGCGCAGCGAGCAGATTGGTTCGGTGCTCGACGTCATCCGCGCGATCGCCGAGCAGACCAACCTGCTGGCGCTCAATGCTGCCATCGAGGCAGCCCGCGCCGGTGAGGCCGGGCGCGGCTTTGCCGTGGTCGCCGACGAAGTGCGCAGCTTGGCCCAACGCACCCAGGTGTCGGTGGAAGAGATTCGCCAGGTGATCGAAGGCCTGCAGCAAGGCACCCAGGACGTGGTCGGTTCGATGCACGATGGCCAGCGCCAGGCCCAGGCCAGTGCCGAGCGTATGGAACAAGCGCTGCCGGCACTGCAGCGCATTGGCGAGGCGGTGGCGGTAATCAGCGACATGAACCTGCAGATCGCCTCGGCGGCCGAGGAACAGAGCGCCGTGGCCGAGGAAGTGAACCGCAACGTGGCTGGCATCCGCGATGTCACCGAGTCGTTGTCCGGGCAGGCCGATGAATCGGCGCGCATCAGCCAGGCACTGAACCGGCTGGCCAACCAGCAACAGGCGCTGATGGAGCAGTTTCGCGTCTAGCCTGTAGGCGCGGGCCTGCCCCGCGAACAGGCCCGCACAGACTACACAGCAACAAAGGCTATTTACCGAGTACAACCCATGCAAAGCGCAACCCGAACGACCTTCTTCGACATCACCAGCGAACAAGGCCTGCTACGCACGTCGATCGCCGTCACCCTGTTCATCGCCACCATCGGCATTGGCTTTGGCCTGGCCTCCGGCTCGTTCTCGATCGTCTTCGACGGCGTGTACTCGCTGGTGGATGCCAGCATGAGCGGCCTGTCGTTGGTGGTGGTCAAGCTGATCACCTCGCACGCCACCAGCCTTCAGCTCTCGCGCAAGCTGCGCGAGCGTTTCACCATGGGCTTCTGGCACCTGGAACCGATGGTGCTGGCACTCAACGGCATCCTTCTCAGCGGCGTGGCCATCTACGCGCTGATCAACGCCGTCAGCAGCGTGCTGCAGGGCGGGCGCCACCTGGAGTTCGGCATCGCCATGGTCTACGCCGTGTTGACCGTGATCGCCTGCGCCACCATCGCCGTGGTCGAGGCGCGGGCCAACCGCCAGCTGAACTCGGACTTCGTGCGCATGGACGTCAAGGGCTGGGTGATGTCAGCCAGTATCACCGCGGCATTGCTGATTGCCTTCTGCTTCGGCTACGCGGTGCAAGGCACGCAGTGGGAGTGGGTATCGCCGTACATCGACCCGGCGGTACTGGCGTTGGTGTGCCTGGTGATCATTCCGCTGCCGCTGTCGGTGGTGCGCCAGGCGCTGTCGGAAATCTTCCTGGTCACGCCTGGTGACCTCAAGCTGCATGTCGACACCGTCGCCCAGCAATTCATCGCCAAGCACGGTTTGCAGTCGTACAAGGCCTATGTGGCCAAGGTTGGGCGCTCGCGGGAGATCGAGTTGTACTTCATCGTGCCCACCGACATGCCAGCGCGCTCGATTGCCGAATGGGACGCCCTGCGGGACGAAATCGGCGATGCCGTGGGTGGCGAGGGGCCAGACCGCTGGATCACGGTGGTATTCACCGGGGACCCGGCTTGGGCTGAATAAGCACCTGGACTAGCTGGCTTCTATGGAACAAATCGTAAATATTTGATTTAACTGATATTCCTGTAGGAGCGGGCTTGCCCCGCGAACACCGGCAAAGCCGGTGCCATCCACCGCGTCGCCTGCTTCGCGGGGCAAGCCCGCTCCTACAGGGGATTGCGGTGTCCCGGGAACGACAAAGCCCGCGACCATTTCTGATCGCGGGCTCTGGCTTACGGCATATGGTGGGTCGTGTAGGATTCGAACCTACGACCAATTGGTTAAAAGCTGACATCACGATCGTCGACCTGGCTACCTATGCGCGCGAGGGCTAACAGGCCCAGATGGCTATCGCCTATATCTCGCTCCTGAACACTATCAACAACATCGCAGAGCGAGACCAATTCAAAGGTCGACCTCTGATCGCGCTCACCGACGAAGGCCACATCCCTTTGAAGGTGCCAATGCCCAGTCTTGCGCAAAGCCCCGACGAGCCCTGGTACCTCGGGCCCTCGAATGCCAGGTGGGTAATCACAGCCTGACCGGCCAGAGCATTTGCCTAGAGGGACCGGTGGACAGCGACACGCTGCTGTCAGTTATTGATGCACTCGCCGCCCAGGCCACACTGCGCAAGGAGTCGTCGAGGTAATGATCAAACTCACGGTCACCGGCACGGACAACAATGACGAAGAAAGCAACCTGCCAAGCAGGTTCTTTCCAAGTGCAGGCTCGGGGCATGGATGGTTTGAGCTTGAGGCGGCCGGAGGAGAATTACCCTCGCACCGAGAGCTGAGCTGGACTCTGCAGCAATGGAATGATGACTGTGTATTCATGGAGTACGATTCGGCCACAGGCAGAGGACGCTTCGTGATCGTTGACTGGTATGCACCGGCCGCTGGGACCGTGATAGAGCTGGAAGGCGCTGGCGATACGGACAGAATAGAGCGATAAAATACGTTATCACCATAACCTGACGAGGGATCACCACATGGCCCGACCTGGTACACCCCGCCTTCCAACCTGCTTGGACCAGTCCTACAACTGCTCGACCTGCAACACCCAAGGCCTTGACCTTGAGGAGGATGTAGACCAAGAAGACTGGTGCTGCATGGAGTGCGGCGAGAGCATAGACATCAAGATGCTCGATGACGGTGGTCACATCTATTTGGTAAAGCGTCTCCCCGCACGCGCATTGCAACCCGGTGATTCCGTCCTGATGGAGACCGACTATGGCGATCCGCGTGCGTATCAATCTCGACGAGTGTTCGATGCGTCCCGCTCGGTCAGCAAACCCGATAAGTGGGAGGTGGCCATAGAGAAACACACGCGCGTGAAGGTCGACCCGGACTGTTACTACAACTGCCCGGTGGATAGGAGTAGGTGATGGCTAAGCTAATCAGCTTCGAACCGCTGCGCGATTTCTTCCAGCGTCGTCAGGCGGCCCGGCTCGATGCGCCGGCGATCGGCCTGCAGCTGGTGACCCTGCGCAGCGAAGCGCTGCGCGGCAATTTCGTCTTTCCCGGGCTGGATGTCACGGCCGCGATCGAGCTGCACGGCCAGCGCGTCGGCACCATCGATTACGGCGTCAGCCCGCTGAACGACCGCCTGTACATAAGCGAATTCGAGATCCACCCGGCGCACCAGGGCCAAGGCCTCGGCCTGGCCACCCTGTGGTGCCTGAGCCGCCAGTACGGCCTGCCGCTGGCCTCGATGCACGAAGTGGGCCTGTCGACCGGCTTTTGGGCCAAGGCCGAGCAGCGTCTGGGCCGTGCCGGCGTGCACCTGCAGCGCGATATCAGAAGCGGCGATCAGCCAGCGATTCAGGCGACCTGGGCGCACCTGGTACCGGAACCCGAACACGAACGACTGATCCGCGAATTGATGGCTTCGCCCGAGTGGCCGGCGATCAAGGCACGCATGGACGCGGAGTACGGCCCATGCCGACAGGACTGATTACCCTGGACGCCGGCTGACCGCGCTGGAGTTCCAGCAACTGGCCCACGTGCCGGCCGCAGTGGAATGGTTGGCCAATATCAACAACCCGCGCACCCGGCGAGCCGACCAAGCTGACTTGGCGGTGCTGCTGTATCACGGCCTACGCCGCGAAGAGTGCGCACAGCTGCAGCTGACTGACCTGCAGGAACGCCGAGGAATCAAACACCTTCGCGTCTTGGGCGAAGGCGGCAACATGTTGCCAACGGCGTGGTTTGGCGGGTTCTCGGCCACACGTTCATCTTGCAGGCGTATCACCGGCTCGAAATGGTCGGCGTGCCAGCACTCCCCCAGCTCGCACGCGCAGCGGCCCGAGAATTAGGCGTGTAGCTCGATGCCCTGTTTCTTGGTCAGCCTCATGGCGGCGGTTTCCTCGATCAGTCGGCGTCTTCTTCTGGCCTAAAGTTGGGACTCAACTTTCGCCCCTCAGCGGTTGCCACCCAGCAAGGCGCTCGGGATTCTCGCTCCACCAAGCCAAGGCGAGCTAATGCGTTCATTGTACTCAAGTTGCAAACACGGGCTCCGTTGATCTCAACTACTGATCCAACGGAAACACGTGCCTCCCATCTCTGGCTGAGCCAACGCATAACCTCCTGCTGCACTGGGGTGAGTTTTGGCTTGCTCATCTGGATTTTTTCCTGCTGCGTGGTATTGCGCGCCAGCATGCAACAGCCGGGCGTTTTCCTATTGCTGAGCAAGGTAGCTGGCCACCAACGCGGAGTGTTTAATTTTCCCCTTGGTAGCGGTGACCGTCATGGTGGTTCGCTCGACGGAAACTTCCAGTTTGTAATGGTCGCGGTAGGGTCTGTTCTTGAACAGCTCAGCCACCCTGGTCGCAAGTTTTTGTGCCAATTCAGCACTGTCGAGGTACAGGGTTTTGTAGCTGAGACGCCCGGTCGGTGACACTGTAAGCCCTTTTACGAGGTCGTCATCTTCGTAGAACTCGTCGCGCAGATTGCTGGGGACCAGCCTGTGCGGAATCTCTACTTTGATGGTCGCGTACTCGACAATCGATTTGTTTGGAAAATCTCCCGCTTTGCGAAGAACGGCCAGGCTCTGGCTGGCCACCTGCAACGTCGGGGAGTGGTGACCCTTGAAAGCCATGTCCCGATCTCGCCCACAGCAGCGCGGAACCGGCGTCTTCTCAGGGGCTTCTTGAAGTACCAGCTGCAGGTGCTCTTTCTGGCAAATACGGCACTGATACTTGAAGTGGGTGGGTGTGCTGGCCATCGTCGAATTCCTATGGTTCCGTTCCGCCGATCCAGCGCGGCTCTTTGGCTTCTGCCAGCCACTCACGAAGCGAACCAGCATCCTCGTCGGGTTCGTCTTCCTCACGCCAGCGCTTATCAAGCAGCGCCTCGCTGGTCAGCTCGACCTCATAGTCTTCCGGGTCCCAGTCTTCATCGCCGACGATTTCGCGCATCAGCTCCAACGCCTGCTCGGCAGACGTGGCGGCAAACCAATCGGATTCCCCGACCTGGTAGCAACGCAGAAGCGGCGGCTGTGGCAGGTCGCCAAGCGGGCCGGTTGCGGGAGTAGCGTTGTCCATGTCATCCCCTCAGTAGTGACGCGAAACCCGCGCCCTGGTACTGCCGAAGCCCGCACGAGGCGGGCATGGGGCGGCGACGGCTTCCTACCTGTTACTGGCGGCCAACGATGGCCTTGATCGCGTCGGCGGCATCGTACAGTCCGAGGCGGTTCGCAAAAGCATGCAGGTCAGCAAGCTGGGCCTTGGTCGAGTCCTGGCGCTGAGGCTGCTGCGGTATCTGCTCAAGGAGGACTTTCAGTTGGCCAGGCATCGGCGATTTCCCTGAGCATGGCAGAGTTATATATTTGCGCCAGATCTTGGCAATAAACGGCTGGCCCCAATGACTCGCGCTTGAGCGATGTTACGTATCATGAGATGAGCGCCCCGCTCTTGGCCGCCCTGGCCTGAACTACGAGCTCGTCGATTCCCCAACCTATGACCAATCCTGTATTGGCCCGATAGGTCAAACCCGTATCGGCTCCGTTCAACATAACGGGATCTTCGTTGTAGCGATAGCCCGAAACCACGCCAATGACGAAGACCTGGTTCTGGGGCGTAATCACCACGATAGGTCCCCCGGAAAATCCTGGGTTGTTGTAGCCGTCGCAGTAAATTAGTTGGCTGCCTCCACTCTTCGGGCTAAAGCTTGAGATGATCCCAGTTTTGACAAAAGGAACCGGGAAGCCATTGTTTATCTGAGCCGCTTCCATGTGCAGGCCGAATGGAAAACCTAAGAAATATATTTGCTGAGATAAATAATAGGATGCGCTCGTCCCGAGCCCTATCGGTTCCGATGGGGAGAGTGGTTCTTTCAAACTTAGCAGTGAAACGTCGGCGCCTGTAGTTGAATGCCAAACCTCACCGATCGCAACCTCTTGCCATGAGCCGTTGCGGTGAACGGAAATGCTCGACCCAGATGCGAGCCCTTTGACCACATGCTCTGCCGTCGCGAGATATTGACGACCATCAACATCAATTGTGAATGCCGTGCCTATGCCGCCGCAGTGCAATACGTGGAAGGTACGAGTCAGTATGCTTCTAGGGACCATCAAAAGCTCCTTATGGATTAAGCGACCTGAAGCGAGCGAGATGCAGTCATGACACTTTTTCCGTGATCAGACGCTAGCGTCGGTCGGGAGAGCGGCAGCCGCTAAAGCGATTAGCGTCCCAGCAGCTTCAAGCGACTTGCTGTTTTCATGTCCACAGGCAACGCTTCAACGACGCCCTGATTTACAGTAGGGCTAATCATGAACGCGTCTGTCTTCGCTTGCTCCCGACCTTTCTGTAATTGTTCCGGTGTACTAATAAATACTGGCAACTCCCCCGACCAGTTACCTACGCCTTCGAGCGCCGCATCCACATGAATGGACAGATATTGCTCGGTAAGCTCAAAGGTCGGTGTGCTAACGCTATTAACGCGATTGACCCAGGCAAGCGGTGCCATTTGCTTATTAGCAGATCTGGATTTCCGAGGAACAAACGACAGGCGGATGATCTCCTTCATAACTAATCTGCTAAGCCACACGGAGTCTGAATACCTTTCGTAATAATCAGAGATAAAGCTGCCGTTATGAAGGTCTGCAAACCAAGTGCCGTGAGCGACGCCCAGGACGTTGCTAAATAGCGACTCCATCGCATTCATGCCATCAAGCATCCTACCGGTGTGGCCGCACATGATTTTGGTTTTAATGGCATCCCGGCGATCTGTAGCCGCTTGGATTAGTACGGTGACCTCGTGCCCGAACTCTGTTCGCTCGATCAAAGGTGGCTGGGAAAGCAGCCCGCCATAGCCCAGTTCGTTTGAAAGTACATACCTGTCCTCATCTGGCCATTTGCTGAAATCCACGCTCAGTGCCCACAGCTCCCGGATAGTACCTTCTAGGAAGTGAGAAATTCGGAACCGGCATCCATTCGGACCGAATCGCAATACTGAACCCAGCGCTATCAGACTGGGGCCGATAGCGATGATGTCCTCGCAACTCACATTACCTTGTCCCTGAAGGCGCTTTGATGCCTCGTGGATGAGCTTCAGCTCATGCAGATATTGAGCTGTAAATCGGGCTTCGTCCCTGTCGATGAGTACGCTGCAGTTGGCGCACAGCCAAATCCCATTATCGATTGATCCACGTTGCTCAGGACTCATCGAATGGTCGTAACGGCGAGCGCCAGGGCCAGGTGCAGCTGCTGCGATGTGAGCTGCAACGCCGATCATCGTCACCGCATTTGAGGCTTCGTCGCTGGGCCCTACTGTCGGTTCCTTGCACAAGGAGCATTGATAACACGCCCGTAGGGCAAGGTCGCTCTTGGTCCGTTTTGAAAAATCGTCACGGTTGGATTTCATCTGTGGAATATAACCCTGGTAGAGCCCATCGGTAGCAGAGTATCCGGAGTCGCGAAAGCCGCCCCCTAGCACTGACAAAGCCCGCTCAAGGGCGGGCCACTGATCAGAGGCTCTTTTCCTCACTCATCCTCGCCTTCGAGCTCATCTAATCTCCGATGGTTTTGCTCATGCTCATCCCATTTGAATTCTTCGATTTGGATGAGAACAATCTCGTCATCGGTCTTGCCGTACCAGACGCCACCTTCCGATGTTTTATCGTCATAGGTAGGGTCGAACTCTGCTTCCCACTCATCGTCCAAAGGCGTGAGTATCCGATTTTCGCTGTCTGTCATACCGTTTTCCCCTGCTCGATCCTGGTCGCGAAAACCGCGCCTCTCTGCTGCCGCTGCCAAGCTTGATGGCTGGGCTTCGGGTTTACCTAGACGTTTTCCTAAGCAATCCGTCTTGCATCAATGTGGCCGCCCGGTTCGCCATAAAACGTTGACCACATGACCTCCAACTGACGGTCCTACGGCAGTAAAGCGGGGGCCACGGTTTACCTTATGACCACTTACGCGCAGGGCGTGAGCCTTATGCCACTACTGCTTAAGCCGCGCCTTGCTGATCAGCATGCCGACGCCAGGGCCGGCTGCGTCCTCACTTGGTTTGGCACGGCCCAGGTGGTACTCGGCATATTGGCTGCTGCCATCTTGGATCACGCATACCGCCAGAATCCGCCAGCCGTCATCGAGCAGGCGCTGGGCCTGGGTCTGGCCGTTCACCTGGGTCAGTTCAGTTACGTCTTCAATCACCATCGTTGTTGCTCCTTGCGTGGATGATGGCCCAGTGTAATCGCTTTCCATCGGGCACTGACCAACCATAATCATCGGCATGCAGGCGGAGGTCAGTTACAATTCGACAGGCTCGCCGATTTGCCGCGTCACCTGATCGCTCAGGAACATAGCCAAGCCGAGCGCGGCCTGGTCGGCCAACTGCTGGTGATGCTTCACGTATAGCCGGCGCTCGGCGCCAGTGGTCTCTTCTGGCGGCCATTGCGCGGCATAGCTGGCCTGGCGGTACTCGTTGAGGTCTTGCAGGGCGACCCCGTCGAGCATCAGGGTCAGCGGCGCTTTCAACTGTGCAGGGGCTGGCTTGCGGTCGGTGGTGCTCATGGGTGAGGCTCCTTTAATCTTGAGCGGGTGGGCTCTATTGCCTCAACTCAGCATGGGCTGGGCCTGGGCGTACCATCGCGTTTTCCGTTAACCAGTGGACTTTTCGCTGCCCCTCAGCGCCCAACCAGCGGCGCATCAACCGTCAGTACGCCATGTTCAGTTTCGATCTGAAGGGTGGTTTTGTATCCATCGTCTTCGTCGTAAGGGTCACCAACCACTGAGACGCGGTTTCCTGCACGAGCGATAGCCGCGCGCGATTGCCCCTGCTTTCGCCCCGCGTGGTCGAAAAGGACAACACGACTGGCGTCAACAATTCTTCCAACTAGCTCGCGGGTTTTGTCATCTGTTGCAGATAGGAAATCTTCACCAGTCAGATCACGGTCGTCGTCTGGATTCGAAGGTGAATGCTCTGTGAACTCCTTCAGCAGCTTCTTCAGTTCTGGGGTTCGGCTTTTTTTCCACGGTTCGATCATGATTAATATTCCTTGACTGGTGTAGTGCTTGAAGCAGGCCGTTTTGCTCTCGAAAACCTGCTGGTTGTCGGACCGGTCCAGTGAAATGCGAAGTCGATTCGCGAAGGGCGCTCGTCGATTTATACGTCCTCGACCCCGTTTTTTGGCCGGGCTTGGGGGGCAACGGGTTTCCCCCCTTAAATTGCCTTGGGGGCAAATCTGCTTTGTGACAGGGCCTTATCAGCACCCCACCGCCCAGCAATACCGCAAATGACGCTTCCAATAAAGGCACCAGCTGCGGTACCAACGGCAGGAAAAATAACCGTGCCTATTACAGCGCCCAACGCTGCACCGCCTACACCCGATGCTCCGCCTGCGGCACTGCTGACGGACCTCCCAATCGCCTCACGCTTGGAGATTTTACCTCGTGAGCATTGCACGATCGCATACGTAGCTTCTGCAATCACAAAGGCTGCCGCGACAGGAGCTGTGCTCCTCACCGCTCCTTTTGCAACTTCACTCGCAGTCTGCCTCGCGGTTGTGATCGTAACCGTTTTCACCACTTCAACCGCTGCGGGGGGACGGCTGCACGTGGCTTGAGGAATACAAGCCTGTCGTGACGCAAAGAGACCAGCAGGAGTTCTCGGGACGTCTTTCCAGGTTGGCATTCTGCTCATAAGAGGTTTCCTACAGAAGGGCATTTCTTGCCCGTAACAGGGCAAGGCATGGAGAGCACAATACGCCCACACGCTCTCTAATGCAAATAGCAACCTGACGAAAAAGTACGTTTGCCGCTCAAAACCGAGTAGAATTGGGCATGATTGATGAGGAGAACACTAATGGCTAACTTAGCCACCGGGATGGGAACGACCTTCCAAAGCATATTCGGAACGGTTGTCGCGGAGCTGCGGGCATCTCGAGAACCAGCTGCGACTCAGTCAGACATTGCCCAGCATATGGGGCTTGCAATTTCGACATGGTCGCGTATCGAGCGAGGTGAATCTGCTCTCACCTTAGAGCAGATGGTCAGGGTATCGACCTTTCTTGGGATACCCCTGAGCGAGATTTTGCGGACCTGCGAAGAAATATTGGGCAAATTGCACGAGCAAGGGATAACGGTGGCACTAAACCGCGATACTCTGACCGAAGCTGAGGGAGTGGTATCGCTCAATAACTCTCAACTGTTAGCCCTACTTCCGCTACTAGGTGTCCTTGGCCCGGTGGGAGGTTTGGTAGGTATGGCTGGCCTTGGCATAGCGGCGGGTTACCGTGCGCTAAAAGACAAGTCAAGAAGTTAGCCCGTTGCGCGCCCCGCACAATCAACAACAAGACGCGAAGCGAGCGTCAGGCAAGTCGATGAATACCATCCTACAAGGCGACCTCAAATGCTCGTCGGATCGTCGCTTGATCAACTGTTAGATACGGCTTTGAGTGATCAAGACACGCGTGACCAAGGATTGTCTGCACGACTTCCACCTCGCCAGTTGCAGCTAGAACTTTAGCCGCTAGTGAACGCCTACCACTGTGCGACGAACCGAGCTTGATACCGGCCTGCCTGTAGAGCCTGCTGATGGTCTGCTGGAGCGAATCGCAAGCCCGGTAAACCTCTGGCCCATTTTCTAACTCGCGATGTTTAAAGGCCAGCTCAAAGGCTTGCCCCTTGTGTGAAGTGACCAGCTTTGAACCTGGGCGGAATCTTCTGTATTCGTTTAATCCTGAAAGTCCCCAACGGCGCTGAGAACGAACCGTAAACCACGCATCAAGCGCGGCGATGCATCGAGCATGGGTCAGGTACACATTACGTGGTCGGCAGCCCTTGGTTATGCCTGCGCGCAAATACACCTCAGACTTGATAACACCACTTGGGTACAGCACATCGGCCACCTCCAGCAATGCAAGCTCAGTGACGCGAATACCAGTGGTGTGCGTGAGCCATAGCAGCATCACGTCACGCTCAGGCATGCGGCCGGTGACGGAGGCAACGCGGATCAAGTGCTTGAATTGTCCAGGGCGAAGGGATGTTGCTCGGCGGATGGATGCAGTCATGGTGCTCTCTGTCAGGATTGGTGACGAATCGCGAACGATCCTGAGAGAGCTGGCAGCGGGCCTCCTGAACAGCTTACAGGCCCGCGTGCTGTGGTGTTCACGGAAAATCGCAGGTGATCGACAAATACTCCTCTCCTCATTCCCAAGTATAGGGGCTGATGGCTTTGCTCTCTGTCTCGATCCCGCCCGATGACACAGGCAGTTCACTTTGATACTGGCTCATCAAACCAAACGCCCAGGACAACCCACATGGCCAATCAATTCATCACCACCGAAACGACCCAATTCAGGATGTACTCCAGCGCCTTCGTGGCGTTTCTTCCGCAATAAATCCGAGCCGACCCTGTTTCCTATTTCCTGCTGCGCCTAAAGGTCTGATCCGGTTTCCTGTTCGGGTCCCCCCTTTGAGGTGCAGTGCCATGATCAACAACCCTCCGCGAGCGGTGCGAGCACTCGCTGTGCTCGTCACCACGTTGGCCGGCGGCGGTACCCATGCCGAGACCTGGGCCGTAACCGATTCTTTCCATCCACTGACTTCGATACCAGCAGATGTACGTGTCATCAAACTCGATGACAAACAGCGCATTGAGGGAGAGATGTCCCGAAAACCGCCTCCCAACCCACATCAAGCCGCCCCAGCTGCACAGCAACTGATGAGAACGCAAGCCGGAGCTGAGTTGATGCGACAACTTGCATCTGCTCAGCAAGGCACTACTGATGCCTGGAGCGCCGGCGTAATGAAGGTCCCAGCGGTCGTGATCAATCGCCAGTTCGTGGTGGACGGCCAACCAAACGTGGCTGCGGCCATCGAATCCATTCAAGCGATGATGAGGCGTCTTCCACGACGTACCTTGGCTGCAGTCATCACATCAGCAATGTCTTTTTCGGTACCCGACCTGCAAACAGTGGTGGTCGGATGGGAGCGTTGGCCTTCGGGACCGGCTGAAAGCCCAGGTTGACCCAAGCCTGTTGGACCAGTTCCTTGGGTGGGCAGAGTGGCTGTCCCAGGAAGAGGTAACCGACTCGATGATTCGCCAGCTCGTATCTCCATCCAGCCAGGTCAACGGCGACGTCCACCGACTATGGTGGGCAGATTGATGGAACGATTTGGAATGGCCTTGCGCGTGCAGGAGGAACACTTGGGGTCGCGGTCGGCTCATTGGCCTACTTCCCAGCTATGGACATGGTCCGCCAGGCCCTACCGATGGTAGTCGCCTTCCTCTAGATGGCCATGATCATCTGCATTCCACTGGTACTGATCATCGGCGCGTATCAACTCAAAGTCGCCATGACCATGTCAGTAACGATATTCGCTTTAATCTTTCTGGACTTTTGGTTTCAACTGGCACATCTGCGGGCATTATGCAGGTTGAGGCGGGCCAGTACGCCGAAGTCGATCCTTCCAATCTCGCAGCCTACCTCTACACCCTTGGTCGTCTCGCGAGTGAACAGGCATGATGAGACCTGTGGTACGCATTACTCCCCAGGCTGAGACCGACATCGCCGACACCCTTCGACTCACGAAGGTTAGGCTGGGTAAGACCATCACGAATCGGTATCAAAACCTGCTGCAGGTTACCTTCCAATCCCTTGCTGAGGAACCAGCACACATTAACAGTACAATCCGAAGTGAACTTTCGCCTGGCCTTCACAGCCTTCATCTGGCTTTCAACATCCTGAAGCTGAGTGACGGTCGCGTGATTAGGCCCCGCCACATCGTGTTTTACCGCATAGGTAGCGACCAGGTTGTTGAGATCATCAGGTTGCTGCATGACGCAATGGAAGTAGCCCCATACCTGAAGCATCTCCATCAGCCCTAAAGGGTAAATGGCTCAAGGGCAAATGGGCTGAAAGGGAAAATGGAATGGGGCAGAATGGTAAAGCCTTATCCGAAAAGGCGGACGTTGTCCGTAAAGAAATCCAAGGAGACTAAAATGCAACCAACCTGGTGGGAAAAGACTGTCGAGTACGATTTTGTGATCGAACTTGCATACAACGATTTACTGGACTTCGCAGCGCCGATCGCGGGCAGGCATGAACGCTCATCTGGCGATGGTGTTTTTGGCAAAGACAATATGCTCATACTCATCGAGTTCAAGAAGGACTTCTCTGAGATTGCATCGGAGAAAACAATTTTCAAAAACTACGAGGCAGCTGCAGAGGCTCTTAACGGCTATAACCATCACTGGATAGTTTATGGAAGTCTATCTGAAACCGAAGAACTGTTAATCGGAAACCAAAAATATTTCGACCCTAGCACATATAAGGAAAAAACAACCGACATTATGAAAACCGGCGTAACACACTCGGTTTTCATGGATTACTTGTTAAAACTGCAGAGTTTCAGAAAAGCCGATGCCCGTGGCAGCGGCGGACAAAAGAATGCAGCCCATGTTTCCGCTGAAAGTATGCAGACTGTCATGGGGATTTCAAAGTCCGGGAAACTCGTAGGAAGCATGAGCCTTGAACAGTATCGACAACAACTCAAACCCGCCCCTCCGGCACTGAGCAGCAACCAAAAACCGAGCTGGAAGATGCCAAGCCCAGGCTCATGAAGATGGCAATTTTCCACGAAATCGGCAACGACTGAAATTTGCTTTAACGTTGACGCCATCTTGGCAGTAAGCGAAAAGCCCGCTCCATGCACACCCATGGAGCACTTTATGCACCTCCTCTCATGGCTAGGCCGCCGCCCGGCCAAACCATCGCCAGAAGCCTCGCCGCAAGGTTTTCACCTGCCGGCGAAGGCTGCAGCCTTACTGGAGAGCCCTCTCCGTCAGCAGCTCCTGGAGAACATCTGGCGTCGGGCTTCGCTCTCGCGAGCTCAGCTCAACACCCTCTACCTCAAGCCACTCGAGCGCTACGCTGAACTGGTGCAGCTGCTCCCTGCATCTGAGAATCACCACCACGCTCACCTTGGGAGGCTACTGGACCACGGCCTGGAGATCATGGCTTACGCCCTGAAGATTCGGCAGACGCACCTGCTGCCCATAGGCGCACCTTCAGAGTCGCAGTCAGCTCAAGCGGAAGCCTGGACTGCTGCCGCAGCCTATGGGGCTCTGCTCCATGACCTCGGGAAGATAGCTGTAGATGTGCGAGTGGAGCTTGACGGTGGGCAGCTTTGGCATCCGTGGCACGGGCCAATCACACGACCTTACCGGTTCAAATATGTGAAGGGCCGCGAGTATCAGCTGCATGGTGCAGCCTCGGCGCTTATCTACACCCAGGTCCTGGACAATGGAATCCTGGACTGGCTCAGCGGGTTTCCTGAACTCTGGACACCACTGATCTACTTGTTTGCGGGACAATATGAGCATGTCGGCATTCTTGCTGATATCGTCATCCAAGCCGACACGGGATCGCGGCGCCCCAGAAACGACAAAGCCCGCGACCATTTCTGATCGCGGGCTCTGGCTTACGGCATATGGTGGGTCGTGTAGGATTCGAACCTACGACCAATTGGTTAAAAGCCAACTGCTCTACCAACTGAGCTAACGACCCGTTGGGTGGCGCGTATAATACTGATTTCTAACGAGAAATCAACACCCCATCAATAATTTCTTCAGATATAGCGCGTCGGGTCGTCTACACCGGCGGCCTTGAAGCCTTCGGCACGCAGGCGGCAGCTGTCGCATTTGCCGCAGGCCCGGCCATCGTTGTCTGCCTGGTAGCACGACACGGTCAGGCTGTAGTCCACGCCACGGGCCATGCCGGCCTGCACGATCTGCGCCTTGCTCAGGTTCTGCAGCGGCGCCTGGATGCGGAAGCCTTGCCCTTCGACACCGGCCTTGGTGGCCAGGTTGGCCATGCGCTCGAAGGCCTCGACGAACTCGGGGCGGCAGTCCGGGTAACCGGAGTAGTCCACGGCATTCACGCCGATGAAGATGTCACGCGCCTCCAGCACCTCGGCCCAGCCCAGGGCCAGGGACAGAAACACGGTGTTGCGGGCGGGCACGTAGGTGACTGGGATGCCTTCGCTAGGGCTTTCCGGCACATCGATGCTGCTGTCGGTCAGGGCCGATCCGCCAATGCCGTCGAGGTTAAGGCCGATTACCTTGTGCTCTACCACGCCCAAGTCGCGGGCGACGCGGGCGGCGGCGTTGAGCTCGGCGCGGTGGCGCTGGCCGTAGTCAAAGCTCATGGTGTAGCAGCTGTAGCCTTCGGCCTTGGCCATGGCGACCACCGTGGCCGAATCGAGGCCGCCGGACAGCAGGATTACCGCGCGTTTCTCAGTCATGTCGTTCACTCTTTCAATCAACGTCCGGGTTCGTCGTTCCACAACAGCTTGTGCAGCTGCAACTGGAAACGCACGGGCAGGTTGTCGGCAACGATCCAGTCGGCCAGGTCGCTGGCGCTTACCTGGTGATGGCTGGGCGAAAACAGCACCTCACCCGCGCGCTCGGCGAGGTTGTACTGGATCAGCTTGGACACCGCCCAGTCGTAGTCCTCACGGGAACAGATGACGAACTTGACCTGATCGTTACGGGTCAGTTGCTCGATGTTCTCGTAGCGGTTGCGGTGCGACTCCTCGGAACCTGGGGTCTTGAGGTCGACCACGCGGCTGACCCGCACATCGGTGCCGGAAATGTCCAGGGCGCCGCTGGTTTCCAGCGACACTTCGTAGCCGGCATCGCACAGGCGCCGCAGCAACGGCAAGGCATTGGGCTGGGCCAGTGGCTCACCACCGGTGACGCAGACATAACGCGGCTTGAAGCCTGCGACCTGCTCAAGGATCGAATCGAGGGTGCGAATGGTGCCGCCGGTGAAGGCATAGGCACTGTCGCAGTACTGGCAGCGCAGGGGGCAACCGGTCAGGCGCACGAATACCGTGGGCAGCCCAGCCGTTCGCGTTTCACCCTGCAAAGAGTAAAAGACTTCGGTGATGCGTAATGTGTCTTGCATGCTCGCCACGGGCGTGACAGCTAAACAGGCTGTCCGCCTCCGTCAGGCACTGCAGCGGACTCGACATGGCGTTATCCGCAGCAGCGTGTTTATAAAAGGGCAGTGATTCTAACGAAAAAACCCGCGGCAAGCGCGGGTTTCTTTCGAACGGTGCAGATAAGTCCTACAGGCTTTACAGCTTTTGCAAGTCACGCTGCGCCAATTGCGCGGCAGAAGTACCTGGGTACTGGGTAATGACCTGCTGCAGGATACCCTTGACCTTGTCGGTGTGGCCCATGCGGCGCTCGACGTCAGCCAGTTTGTACAACGAGTCTGGCACCTTGCTGTGCTTGGGGTACTTCTGGCTGACCTGGGCAAATGCCTGGCTGGCGCCTTGCAGGTCGCCCTTGGCCAGGTTCACCTCGCCCAGCCAGTACTGGGCGTTGCCGGCGTACTGGCTGTTCGGGTACTTGCGCAGGAAGGCGTTGAACGCCTGGCTGGCCTTGTCGAAGTCCTTCTGCTTGATCTGGTCGAAAGCAGCATCGTAGTAGAGCTTTTCTTTCGCTGGATCACCCGGCTCACTGCTGGCGGCCGGTTGTTGTGCAGCGGCGCCAGCGGCACCTGCTGCAGCACCGGCGGGGGCAACAGGTGCGCCACCGGTGGAGGAATTGTCGGGAGTCGCGGCAGGCGCGGCGCCACTGTTGATGCGACGGTCCAGGTCCTGGTATCGCTCCAGGTTTTCCTGCTTCATGCGCGACACATCGTTTTGCAACTCTTCGATGATGCCTTGCTGGCGGGAAAGCTGATCCTGCATCTGTTGCAGCTGCATGAACAGCTGGCCCTGTGCCGAGGCAGGGGTCGAAGCCCCTGCGCCGGCATAGGCGCCGCTCGTGCCATAACCGGAAGGTGGGTAAGCACCCCCGTTGTCATCAACTACAGGAACCGCAGCCCACGCCGAAAGCGGTAGGCTGAGTGCGAGGACGGTTACAGCACGACGGCACATACGCATAAGAACTTACTTACGCAGTTCTACGCGACGGTTCTGAGCCCAGGACTGCTCGTCGTTGCCGGTGGCAACTGGACGCTCTTCGCCGTAGGAAACCAGTTCCAGCTGAGCAGGGGAAACGCCCTGCAGAACCAGGTAGCGCTGAACGGCTTTCGCACGACGCTCACCCAGAGCCATGTTGTACTCGCGGGTGCCGCGCTCGTCGGTGTTGCCTTCCAGAACAACGCGGTTGCCGTTGGCTTTCAGGTCCTTGGCGTGAACGTCCAGAGCGCGCATGGCTTCTGGCTTCAGGTCCGAGCTGTCGTATTCGAAGTAGAAGGTGGTGATTGCGCGCAGGGCGGCTTCTTCGCTCAGGGAACCGTCGACAGCGCCAGTGTTGGCACCGTAGCCAGCGTTCGGATCAACAGCGCCTTCACCAGCGTTGTCACCGCCTTTCGAGGAGCAACCTACAGCTACGGCCATGGCCAGAGCCAGCGCAGCAAATTTACCAAACTTCAGCATTTCCATCGTGAAACTCCTAATGAAACCCCAGTGTGTTAAGCAAAACGTATTACGCCGCAATCAGTTCAGGTAAGGGGACCAGGACGGTTCTCTGACTTCGCCTTGAGCGGTAGGAAGTGGGAGCCTCACACGGCCGTTAAGCGACACGAGCATCAAGACTCCCCGGCCCTGCTGGCGGGTGGCGTAGATTAGCATGGTGCCGTTTGGCGCAACAGTGGGCGACTCATCAAGACTTGTTTCCGTGAGAATCTTTACACTTCCACGTTGCAGGTCCTGGGCAGCCACTTTGAAGTTGGTGAAGCCCTGCTGGCGATGGATCATGACCAGGGTCTTTTCATCCGCCGACAGTTTCGGGTTGGCGTTGTAGTTGCCCACGAACGTCACACGCTCTGCACCACCACCGCTGACCGACTGTTTGTAGATCTGCGGCTTGCCGCCACGGTCGGAGGTGAAGTACAGGGTGTTGCCATCTTTACCCCAGAACGGCTCGGTGTTGATACCGGGGCCGGCGGTAACGCGGCTGATCTGGCGCGATGCCACGTTCATCACGTAGATGTCCGGGTTGCCGTCCTTGGACAGCACGAACGCCAGGCGCGAACCATCAGGCGACCAGGCAGGTGCACCGTTCAGGCCTTCGAAATTGGTCACCTGCTCGCGGCGGCCGGTATCGATGTGCTGGATGAAGATGCGTGGGCGCTTCTGCTCGAACGAAACGTAGGCGATGCGCTTGCCATCCGGCGCGAAGCGCGGCGACAGGATCGGCTCGCGCGACTGCAGCAGGGTCACTGCGCGGGCACCGTCGTAGTCCGAACGCTGCAGGGTGTAGCGGGTGTTGTTGGTCGAGAAGCGCTCGGCGGTCACGTACAGCATGCGGGTAGAGAACGCACCCTTGATACCGGTGAGCTTTTCGAACGACTGGTCGGCGATGTAGTGCGACATGTCGCGCAGCTGGTCGACGCTGCCCGCAACGCTACCGGTCAACACCTGCTGCTCGGTGGCAACGTTGAACAGCGCGTATTGCACCTGCAGGCGACCGCCCGACGGCACGATGCTGCCAACCATCACGTACTGGGCGCCCAGGGCTTTCCAGTCGCGGAAGATGACTTCGCTGGCCTGGGTCGGCTGGCTGATCATGTTCTGCCGCGGGATCGGCGAGTAATAGCCGGAGTTGCGCAGGTCGTTGCCAATGATGTCGGCCATGTCTTCCGGCAGCACGCTGCCACCCTGCAGACCGAACGGCACTACCGCGATGGGCGTGGCCCGGTCGCTGCCGCTGGTGACCAGGATGTTCTTTTCCTCTGCCATGGCCATGCCAGCCACGCAGCAGAGCATGACCAGCATTCCTCGAAGGAGTTTAATCACAACGCTAGATCCTCAGGTGTAAATGTCATCTTGAACGAACGATAACGGTTGAAATCGCTCGGCTTCATACCCTGCATCTCGGTCAAGCGACCGATGTTCTTCACTGCTGCCACCGCGGAACTGTCAAACGGGCCATCGCCACTGGACTTGACCACACTGACACCGGTAACGGTGCCGTCCGGCAACATGCTGACCTGCAGGGTCACCGTCATGCCCTTACGCGCGGAAGGCGGACGTGCCCAACCCTCGGCCGCGCGCATGCGGATCAGGTCGTCGAAGTCGCCGGCCACCTGGTCACCCTGCTCGTCGGCCAGGGCCTGCTGCCGCTCGGTGGTGTCGGACAACAGCTCGGCCAAGGCCTGGGCTTTCTTGTCTTCCGCCGACTTGCGGGCCGCTTCCTGTGCCTTTTTCTTCTGGGCGTCTGCAGCGGCCTTTTTCTTGGCCTCTTCAGCTGCCTTCTTCTTCGCGTCCTCGGCCGCCGCTTTCTTCTTGGCGTCCTCGGCTGCTTTCTTCTTCGCGTCCTCGGCGGCCTTTTTCTTGGCTTCCTCGGCTGCTTGTTTCTTGGCCTCTTCCTCAGCCTGCTTCTTGGCCTCTTCCTCGGCCTTCTTCTTGGCGATGTCGGCCTGCTGCTTCTCGGCGGCCTTCTTCGCCTCCTCGGCCTTCTTGGACTCGGCGGCTTTCTTGGCTTCGGCGGCTTTCGCCGCTTCCTCGGCCTTCTTCGCCTCGGCAGCTTCACGTGCCTGCTCGGCCTTTTGAGCGGCGTCGGCTTTCTTTTGTTCCGCGGCCTTGATGGCCTCCTGCTCGACCTTCTTCTGCTCCAGCTGCTCGACTTCGGTCTGGCGCGAGGCGGTTTTCTTCGCTTCCCCGGCAATCTTCTGATTGGTCTGGGTCGTCGCCTGGCTCTTGGACTTGAGTTGATACAGCGTAGCCTGAACGATCGGCTTGGAAGGCGGCAATTCAGGGGTCATGGCAAAGCTGACGAACAGCAATGCGAACACCAGCACATGCAGGCCGATGGCCCAGACACTGGGCCAGAAGTAGCTTTCCGAGGCGGATGGCTCTCGCTGTTGCATCAGGGCGCCTCGGTAATCAGGCCAACGTTACCGACACCGGCCTTCTGCAACCCGCCCATGGCGCCCATGACGGCGCCGTAGTCGACAGCCTTGTCGCCACGAATGAAGACCTGGGTCTGCTTGCCCTGGTCGCGACCGGCGGCAATGATCTTGGTCACTGCGCTGGTCATGTCCGGCAAGGTCATGGCCTTGTCCATCTGCTTGTCGGTGTCGACTTCGCTGCCGAGGTTCCAGTAGTAGGTCTTGTCGGCCTTGATGGAGATGGTGAGGATCTGGACGTTGTTGTCCTGCGGCAAGGCTTCGCTGGAAACCTTGGGCAGGTCGACCTTGACGCCCTGGTTGAGCATCGGCGCCGTCACCATGAAGATGACCAGCAGCACCAGCATCACGTCGATGTAGGGCACCACGTTCATCTCGGCGACGGGCTTGCGTTTGTGGCGAACTCGGGCCATGGGCTAGTACCTGCTTACTCTTCGCTGGTGTGCACTTTACGGTGCAGGATCGCCTGGAACTCGTCGGCGAAGGTGTAGTAACGGCCGATCAGCACTTCGCTGCGGGCGGCGAAGCGGTTATAGGCAATTACCGCCGGAATGGCCGCGAACAGGCCAATGGCCGTGGCCACCAGGGCCTCGGCGATACCCGGGGCAACCGTGGCCAGGGTGGCCTGCTGGGCGCTGGCAAGGCCGCGGAACGAGTTCATGATGCCCCACACGGTGCCGAACAGGCCGATGTACGGGCTGGTGGAACCGACGGTGGCGAGGAACGGCAGGCTCTGCTCGAGCTTCTCTTCCTCACGCGAGATGGCCACGCGCATGGCACGGCCAACGCCTTCCATGACCGCGTCCGGGTCAACGCCCGGCTGCTGGCGCAGGCGCGAGAATTCCTTGAAGCCGGCACGGAACACCTGCTCCACGCCCGAATCCGGGTCGGGGTTGCTGCCTGCCTGGCGGTACAGCTTGGACAGGTCGATACCCGACCAGAAGCGCTCCTCGAAGGCATCCAGCGCACGACGACCGGCACGCAGCATGGTGCTGCGCTGGAAGATCATGATCCATGAGGTGACCGATGCGGCCACCAGGGTCAGCATTACCAGCTGTACCACCACGCTGGCATTGCTGACCAGACTCCACATGGAGGTATGGTCGACGACGTTAGCTTCCACGCTTATTCTCCTGCGTTCGATTGAGTACCCGAGCCGTCTGCCGCAAAGGCGTCGCGCAGCTGGGGAGGTATGGCTCGGGGTTTGAAAGTGTCGGCGCGCACGGCGGCCACCAGGAACTGCCCTTCGCAGAGCAGCGTTTCATCCTTTTCCCGCCAGACCTGCTGCACGAAGCGCAGGCTGGCGCGATTGAGTTCAAGTACTTGCGCGGTAACCCGCAGCTCGTCGTCCAGGCGCGCC
Source organism: Pantoea sp. Tr-811 (assembly GCF_011752535.1). Taxonomy (NCBI): domain Bacteria; kingdom Pseudomonadati; phylum Pseudomonadota; class Gammaproteobacteria; order Enterobacterales; family Erwiniaceae; genus Pantoea; species Pantoea sp. Tr-811. The sequence goes on along the minus strand of NZ_VWXJ01000017.1, from coordinate 34,495 downwards.
GGCGCGTGATAGCGGGCTTCGCTGGAATGGACCACGAACAACAGGTTGTCTTCGGCCAGTTGCGACTGGGAAAAGCCCAGGTGCCGCAGGCGTTCGGTGCGCGCGCGCTCCATGAATTTCAGGTAATTGACGTAATACACCACGCCACCGGCATCGGTGTCCTCGTAATAGACGCGACAACGGTGAGCGAACGGTTCCAGGCCATTTTGCGCGCGCATACTCTAGTGCTTACTCCTCAGCTTGCCAATCCGCTGCGGCAACTGTTTTTTCTTCATTAATGTCGTATTGCCAGCGCACCATCGGCATGCCAGCGGTAGGACCACAAAAAGCCGGTTTCGATCTGTCATTCATCGCCTGGCTCGGAAAAATCGCTACCGCCGCCGAGGCTGCCGGGAACATTCAGGCCAAAGTGCAGGTAAGCATGCCGGGTCACCACCCGGCCACGGGGCGTACGCATGATGTAGCCCTGCTGGATCAGGTAGGGCTCGAGCACGTCTTCGATGGTATGGCGCTCCTCGCTGATGGCTGCGGCCAGGTTGTCGACGCCCACCGGGCCGCCATCGAACTTCTCGATCATGGTCAGCAGCAGGCGGCGGTCGGAATGGTCGAAACCGCGCTCGTCGACGTCCAGCAGGTTCAATGCCATGTCGGCCACGGCCTTGGTGATCTGGCCCTTGCCACGCACCTCGGCATAGTCGCGCACGCGGCGCAGCAGGCGGTTGGCGATACGCGGCGTGCCGCGGGCGCGGCGGGCGATCTCGTAGGCGCCCTGGTCCTCGATGGCCAGGCCCAGGATGTTGGCCGAGCGGCTGACGATGGTCGCCAGGTCCTTGTCGCTGTAGAACTCCAGGCGCTGGACGATACCGAAGCGGTCACGCAAGGGGTTGGTCAGCATGCCGGCGCGGGTGGTGGCGCCGACCAGGGTGAACGGTGGCAGGTCGAGCTTGATCGAACGGGCCGCCGGGCCTTCGCCGATCATGATGTCGAGCTGGAAGTCTTCCATCGCCGGGTACAGCACTTCCTCGACCACGGGCGAGAGGCGATGAATTTCGTCGATGAACAGCACGTCGTGCGGTTCGAGGTTGGTCAACATGGCCGCCAGGTCGCCAGGGCGTTCGAGAATCGGCCCCGAGGTGCTCTTGACCGACACGCCCATTTCCTGGGCAATGATGTTGGCCAGGGTGGTCTTGCCCAGGCCTGGCGGGCCGAAGATCAAGGTATGGTCAAGCGACTCGCCACGCCCGCGCGCAGCCTGGATGAACAGCGCCATCTGCTCGCGCACCACCGGCTGGCCGATGTACTCGTCCAGGCGCAGCGGGCGAATGGCGCGGTCCTGGACTTCTTCACGGTCGCGGCCACTGGCGGCGATCAGGCGGTCGGCTTCGATCACTTGGTAATCATCCCTTTAAGGCTGCGGCGAATCAGTTCCTCGCTGCTAAGGCCTGCCTTGTCCTTGATCGCGGCGATGGCCTTGCTCGCTTCCTGGGGCTTGTAGCCCAGGGAAACCAGGGCGCTGACCGCATCGGCCTCGGCCGAGGACTCACTGGCCACCGGCAGCGGGCCGTCGGACACCAGGGTGAACATGGCCGGGGAGGTTTCCCAGGCCTTGAAGCGGTCCTTGAGCTCGACCAGCAGGCGTTCGGCCGTTTTCTTGCCAACACCCGGCACGCGCACCAGCACGGCGGCGTCCTGGGCCTGTACACAGCGCACCAGTTCGTCCACTTCCAGGCCGGACATCAGCGCCAGCGCCAGCTTCGGGCCCACGCCATTGAGGCGGATCAGCTCGCGGAACAGCTCACGCTCGCGCTTTTCGGCAAAGCCATACAGCAGGTGGGCATCTTCGCGCACCACCAGGTGGGTGTGCACGGTAACCGGTTCGCCGACCTTGGGCAGGCGATACAGGGTGGTCATCGGCACTTCCAGCTCGTAGCCCACGCCGTTGACATCGATAACCAGGTGAGGCGGCTGTTTTTCCGCCAGGGTGCCGCGCAAACGTCCAATCACGTTCCGATCCTTCCTCTCGGGGAGCCGGTCGAAGACCGCTCAACCCTATCAGCAAATGCGCCGGATGAACGCTTCAGCCGGCCAAAATATGTATCAGCGCATGAAGCGCTCAAAGACGCAAGCGCCCGCCGCGCCGCCGCGCCGTGGCCAGGCCATGGGGCACCAGGCTGGAACGGGTATGGGCGTGGCACAGGGCGATGGCCAGGGCGTCGGAGGCGTCGATCTGCGGCTTCTGGGTCAACTTGAGCAGGTGCATGACCATCAGCATCACCTGCTCCTTGTTCGCCCCACCGCTACCGGCGACGGCTTGCTTGACCTGGCTGGCGCTGTATTCGGCAATTTCCAGGCCCGCCTCGGCGGCCGCGACGATGGCCGCGCCGCGGGCCTGGCCCAGCTTGAGCGCCGAGTCGGCGTTGCGCGCCATGAATACCCGCTCGATGCCCATGGTGACCGGGCCATGCTGGGCGATGATTTCGCTGACACCGCGAAAAACGATCTGCAAGCGCTCGTGCAGCTCACCGCTGCCGGTGCGAATGCAACCCGACGCCACGTACTCGCAACCACGGGCAGTCTGGCGAACCACGCCATAACCGGTGATGCGCGAGCCGGGGTCGATACCAAGAATCAGAGTCATAGTGCCCGTATCAGAATCATGCAGGTTTGCAAATTTTACCGGCCCTTTCGCGGGACAAGCCCGCTCCTACAAGGCATGTGGAATACCTGTAGGAGCGGGCTTGTCCCGCGAAAGGGCCGATACAGGCGCCAAAACACCTTAGCCGAGTTTTTCCATGATCTCGTCGGAAATCTGGGCATTGGAATAGACGTTCTGCACGTCATCCAGGTCTTCGAGCATGTCGATCAGCTTGAGCACCTTCTCGGCGCCCTCCAGGTCGAGTTCGGCGCTGGTGGTCGGCTGCATGACGATTTCCGCGTCGGCGGCCTTGAAGCCAGCTTCTTCCAGGGCATTACGCACGGCATAGAAGCTGTTGAACGAGGTGAACACCTCGAACGAGCCGTCATCGTTGGCCACCACATCATCGGCATCGGCCTCCATCGCCGCTTCCATCAGGGCGTCTTCGTCCACGCCCGGGGCGAAGCTGATCTGCCCCTTGCGCTCGAACAGGTAGGCCACCGAGCCGTCGGTGCCGAGGTTGCCGCCACATTTGCTGAAGGCATGGCGCACGGCGGCAGCGGTACGGTTGCGGTTGTCGGTCATGGCCTCGACCATGATCGCCACGCCACCTGGGCCGTAGCCTTCGTAGCTAAGCTCCTCGACGTTGTCACTTTCGTTGGTGCCCGCACCACGGGCCACGGCGCGATCGATGATGTCGCGGCTCATGTTGGCGCCCAGCGCTTTGTCCAGTGCCAGGCGCAGGCGCGGGTTGGAGGCCGGGTCAGCCCCGCCCTGCTTGGCGGCGACCGTCAGCTCGCGGATCCACTTGGTGAAGATCTTGCCTCTCTTGGCATCCTGGCGCTCTTTGCGGTGCTTGATGTTCGCCCACTTGGAATGACCAGCCATAACGACTCCAGATCCTTGCTACAGAAACAGGTTCCGCCCCGAAGGGCGGAACGTGGGAAGACTGCGCCGAAGCGCGTGGGCGCACCCGCCGGGATGCGCCCGGGGCCGATTACTCGACCTTGGTCTGCTCGCGCAGGCGGATGTGCAGCTCGCGCAGGGCCTTGGCGTCGACCAGGCCAGGGGCCTGGGTCATGACGCACGCGGCGCTCTGGGTTTTCGGGAAGGCAATCACTTCACGAATCGACTGGGCGCCGGTCATCAGCATCACCAGGCGGTCCAGGCCGAAGGCCAGGCCACCGTGGGGCGGTGCACCGAACTTCAGGGCGTCGAGCAGGAAGCCGAACTTCTCTTCCTGTTCTGCCGCCTCGATACCCAGCAGGCGGAACACCGCTTGCTGCATTTCCTTGCGGTGAATACGGATCGAACCGCCACCCAACTCGGTGCCGTTGAGCACCATGTCGTAGGCACGGGAGAGCGCGGTAGCCGGGTTGGCTTCGAGTTCTTCAGGGGTGCACTTCGGCGCGGTGAACGGGTGGTGCAGCGCAGTGAAGCTGCCGTCTTCGTTCTCTTCGAACATCGGGAAGTCGACGACCCACATCGGTGCCCACTCGCAGGTCAGCAGCTCGAAGTCGTGGCCCAGGCGGATACGCAGCGCGCCCAGGGCTTCGCTGACGACCTTGAACTTGTCGGCACCGAAGAACACGATGTCGCCATCCACGGCGCCTACGCGGTCGAGGATGGTGTTGAGGTTGGCCTCGGGGATGTTCTTGACGATCGGCGACTGCAGGCCTTCGACGCCCTTGGCGCGCTCGTTGACCTTGATGTAGGCCAGGCCCTTGGCACCGTAGATGCCGACGAACTTGGTGTACTCGTCGATCTTGCTGCGCGGCATGCTGGCACCGCCTGGCAGGCGCAGAGCGGTAACGCGGCATTTCGGGTCGTTGGCCGGGCCTGCGAAGACCTTGAAGTCAACGTCCTTGAGCTGGTCGGCAACGTCAACCAGTTCCAGCGGGTTACGCAGGTCTGGCTTGTCGGAACCGTAGCGGCGCATGGCCTCTTCGAAGGTCATGTGCGGGAATTCACCGAATTCCAGGTCCAGCACTTCCTTGAACAGCTTGCGGATCATGCTCTCGGTGAGGCCCATGATCTCGCTTTCGTCGAGGAAGCTGGTTTCGATGTCGATCTGGGTGAATTCCGGCTGGCGGTCGGCACGCAGGTCTTCGTCGCGGAAGCACTTGGCGATCTGGTAGTAGCGGTCGAAACCGGCCACCATCAGCAGCTGCTTGAACAGCTGCGGCGACTGCGGCAGGGCGAAGAAGCTGCCAGCGTGGGTACGGCTCGGCACCAGGTAGTCACGCGCGCCTTCCGGGGTAGCCCGGGTGAGGATCGGCGTTTCGACGTCGAGGAAGCCGTTTTCGTCGAGGAAGCGGCGGATGCTGCTGGTGATGCGCGAACGCAGGCGCAGCTTGTCGGCCATTTCCGGGCGACGCAGGTCGATGAAGCGGTAGCGCAGGCGGGTTTCTTCGCCCACGTCGGAGTATTCGTTCAGCGGGAACGGCGGGGTTTCCGCTTCGTTGAGCACGTTCAGCTGGTAGCCGAGGATCTCGATGGCGCCGGAGGCCATGTTGGCGTTCACCGCGCCGTCCGGGCGCTTGCGCACCTTGCCGGTGATCTGCACGACGTACTCGCTACGCACGCGGTCGGCGGCGGCGAAGGTTTCGGCGCGGTCCGGGTCGAACACGACCTGGGCCATGCCTTCGCGGTCACGGATGTCGAGGAAGATCACCCCGCCGTGGTCGCGGCGACGATGGACCCAGCCGCAAAGGGTGACTTCCTGGCCGTCCAGGCTCTCGTTCAGTTGGCCGCAATAATGGCTGCGCATCATGATGGTGGTTTCGCTTCTCGTGATTCGTGTATTCGATGGAGGCCTTGGCCGCCCGAAGGGCTAATACTGCAAGACCCGGCTACTGCAATTCAACTCAGTCGGCCTTGTCGCCGCCTGCCAGATTCTTTTTCGCCCCGGTCTTGAAGTCGGTTTCGTACCAGCCATTACCACTCAGGCGAAAGCCCGGCACCGACAGCAGTTTCTTCAGTGCCGGCGCCTGGCAGGCCGGGCAGTCGGTCAGCGGCGCGGCGCTGATCTTCTGCAATGCCTCCATGCGGTGGTCGCAGGAAGCACATTGGTAGTCATAAAGGGGCATGAACGTCTCTCGTCAACCACAACGCGGGCTGCCAGGGCAGCAAAAAGCGGGATTATATATGGTTAACCGGCACTGCGCAGCCCGCCCGGCGATCAGCGTGTCACCGTGGATCGAGCAGCCAGACGACGCAGATCACCCGGATCAACCCGCTGAAGTTGCGCACCCCGCCCTGGCGCAGGTGTACCTCGCGGTCGACGTACGACAACACCGCGCTCACCGAACAGCGGTTGGTCGCCGCAATCTGTTCGAGGATACCCCAATACACGGCCTCCAGGCGCAGGCAGGTGGAAAAGCCATTAAGCCTGATGGAACGTGCAATCGGCTGTACCTGCGCCATGTCGAAATCGACCGTGAATGGATCGACGCTGGGCTTGCCCGGCCAGCCCCCGTGCCTTGCAGCCTTGTTGATTGCGTGCATATCGCCCCTTCGCCTCACGAGAAATCCGAGGCCCAGTAAGGCGCGCAAAGCCACACGCTGATCAGCGGCAAAGCTTTCCCGCACAAACGAAAAAGCCCGAAAGCGCTTACTCTTTCGGGCTTTCCTACAACCGGTGGTTAAGCTTCACTCATTTTTCGTCGAGCAGTACCCGCAGCATCCAGGCCGTCTTTTCGTGCACCTGCATGCGCTGGGTGAGCAGGTCGGCGGTTGGCTCGTCGCTGACCTTGTCCACCACCGGGAAGATGCTGCGTGCGGTTCGCACCACCGCTTCCTGCCCCTGGACCAGCTGGCGGATCATTTCGCTTGCCGCAGGAACCCCTTCCTCCTCCTTGATCGAGGAATGCCGGGCGTAGAATGCATACGACCCCGGCGCCGGGAAGCCCAGGGCGCGGATGCGCTCGGCGATCGAGTCGACCGCCAGCGCCAGTTCGTTGTACTGCTCCTCGAACATCAGGTGCAAGGTGCGGAACGACGGGCCGGTGACGTTCCAATGAAAGTTATGGGTTTTCAAGTACAGCACGTAGGTGTCCGACAACAAACGGGACAAGCCTTCGACGATGGACTTGCGATCTTCTTCACTGATACCGATATCGATTGCCATGAAGCTCCCCTTTCCATTTGGCTTGACGATCAAGCAGGCCCGACAACTCTACCAACACTTGCCCGTCCCTGCCCATGACCCAGCGCAAATGCCGCACGCGACGCCTGCGGTTTGAGAAGCCCCCGCCTTTGCGGTTAAATAGGCACCGTGCCACCCGTGCGGATTGTCATTGCCGGGTGCATAGGCAGGCCTGCCACGTGTTCGCGCCCTACACCTCATGCGCACCGTGCTGCCCGCTCTTCCTGTGATCGGCCTTATCAACTGTGAGCCAACCCCATGTTCAAGATCGTCCACCTGGTGACGGGCGTCGCGGCTTTGCTGCTATCGCTCATACCCAGCCTGAAAGCTGACGCAACACCCTTCCTGCAGCAACCCGACGCGGTCTACCTGGCCCTGCTCGGCCTGCTCAACCTGCTGCTGGCCCCGGTCGTGCCCATGTACTACCGCGGTGCACGCCAGCAACTGCAACACCTGGCCTGCGCCCTGCTGGTGGTGGCCGTGGTACTGCAAACCCTGACCCTGCTGGCACGCCCGGAAATGGGCAACCTGGCGGCATTGGTGTGCGCGGTGCTGGCCGTTGCCCTGCACCTGGCCGTGGGCTTCGCCCGCACCGGGCGCAAGGCACGCGCAAGCCAGGGCGCACCGGTACAAGCAGGCAACCGCGATACCGGCACCGTGAAATGGTTCAACACCTCCAAGGGCTTCGGCTTCATTTCCCGCGACTCGGGTGACGATATCTTCGTGCACTTCCGGGCCATTCGCGGTGAAGGCCACCGCATTCTGGTCGAAGGCCAGCGCGTGGAGTTCTCGGTGATGCACCGCGACAAAGGCCTGCAGGCCGAAGACGTGGTCGCGGTCACCCGCCGCTGACCCTGCGGTGCCCCGGGGCAACCCCGGGGCACCTTCAGCACCTGGCGCCTTAATAATGAGGCGGCGGCGCTTCCTCCCCCTCGCTGCCGTACTGGCCGACCATCTCTTCATAGCGCTTGATCAACTCGGCCACCTGCAGTTGCAGGCGTTCGATCACCCGCCCCTGCTCGACCACCACATCGTTGAGCGCCTGGAGGGTGTCATCCTGAAATGCCTGGCGGGTTTCCAACTCGATAATACGTGCGTCCATCGACATATCAGGCCTCCTGGTAGCTGTCGCCCAGCAGCCCGCGCAGGCGCTGGCCGATCGCCTCGACCTGGCCAGGGGCATACTCACCCGAAGGCACCTTGCCCCATACCGGCGCAGGCCAGGCGGCGTCCCCGTGGTGGCGAACGATGACATGCATGTGCAACTGGCTGACCACGTTGCCCAGGGTGGCAACGTTCATCTTGTCGGCCTTGAACTCGCGCTTGAGCGCTTCGGCCAGGCAGGTGGTTTCTTGCCACAGTTGTGCCTGGTCGTCCGCGCTCAAGTCGAACAGTTCGCTCACGCCAGCGCGCCGGGGCACCAGGATGAACCAGGGGTAATTGGCATCCTTGCTGAGCAACAGACGGCACAGCGGAAAATCCCCAAGCACCAGGGAATCCTGCTGCAAACGCGAATCCATCTCAAACACGGTAAACCTCCGTCACTAAATCAGGCATCAAGGATACCGCGCTTCGCCGATTGCGGCATGCGCCATCGCGCCGACCGCACACTTTAAGTTCATGAAATACCGCAAGTTGCACTACCGCGGTAACACAGCGCTACTTTTCGCACCAAAATGAGGCCACAAAAGTGTGTAGCAATACGGTTCTACCCACACCCACGACTCTGCATCAACTGTTTCCGGTAACACGTTGACTTTTATGGCAGCTTTTCAAGATAACCAGGCTGCGCCAACTGGCACACCATCAGACAGGTCCCGCCCCGTGTTTTCGGCACCTTCAGCGCTTCGGCCGAGCGATTTGTGAAAATTTCATCAATCGTGGTAAATGTTGAGCACGCTTGTTGCATTCTTTCTACGCCAAGTCGGCACGACACCTGCATTGGCAGATGCCAGGTGACGCGACAAATAACAACAGCGGCATTGGTGACACCAGGGAGTTTCCCAACCGGCAGGGCGTGAATGACGCAAACATGACGGTAACGGAACAACGCTGGCGTTGTACGCCCCGAATTAACGGGGCGTGATTTGCGACATGGAAATACCTAAAAGCGACATGACCGTAAAGTTCCCGATAAGAGAAATTTTGTCATATCGCCAATAACAGTCAGCGTGCTATACATTTTCGCCGACATAACAAGAAAGAGCTGTCCCATATAACTAAAACACTTGGGCACAGCGGTACTCTTCCTAAAAACCAAAGGAGCAAATCACGATGCGCGTGATGAAGTGGAGCATGATCGCCCTGGCCGTTGCAGCCGGGACCTCGCAGATGGCCGTAGCGTCGTCCCAGGACGATTCCAAGGGTTTCCTCGAAGACAGCAAGCTGAACGTCAAGACTCGCATGCTGTACTTCAGCCGTGACTTCCGTAACAACGCACCGGGCACCCAGAGCCGCGTGGAAGAGACGGGCCTGGGTTTCCTCGGCACTTATGAATCGGGCTTCACCCAGGGCACCGTAGGCTTCGGCGTCGACGCCATCGGCATGCTCGGCCTGAAGCTGGACAGCGGTAAAGGCCGCTACGGTACCGGCCTGTTCCCTGAAGACTCCGACGGCCGCGCCCAGGATGACTACTCCAAGGCCGGCGGCGCGGTGAAACTGCGCATTTCCGATACCGTGCTGAAGGTCGGTTCTCAGTTCACCGCCATGCCTGTGTTCGCCACAGACGACAGCCGCCTGCTGCCGGAAATGGCCGAAGGCGCCCTGATCACCAGCAACGAAATCAAGGGCCTGACCCTGAACGCCGGTCGCTTCACCGCGCTGGACGCACAGGCTCAAACCTTCCACGACAGCCTGCACCTCAAGCAAGCCGACGTGATCGGCGGCACCTATGCCTTCACCGACAGCCTGTCCACCAGCCTGTACTACTCGAAGGTCGAAGACTACTGGCGCAAATACTACGCCAACGTCAACTGGGCACTGCCACTCTCCGACAAGCAAGGCCTGGTGTTCGACTTCAACATCTATGACACCAAGAGCGATGGCGCCGGCCTGCAACGCGCCGAAAACGACGGCGTGACCAAGCTCGACAACCGCGCCTTCAGCCTGTCGGCCGCCTATAACGTTGGCGCCCACACCTTCACTCTGGCCTACCAGAAGGTGACCGGTGACGGCGACTACGGTTACGGCGTGGACGGTGGCGGCACCGTGTTCCTGGCCAACTCCGTGGCCCGTTCCGACTTCAACGCCGAGGACGAGAAGTCCTGGCAGGCGCGCTATGACCTGAACTTCGCCGAGTTCGGCGTACCAGGCCTGACCTTCATGACCCGTTACGTGCGTGGTACCGGCGCCAACACCGCCACCACCGACAACGGCAAGGAATGGGAACGCGACATCGACATCAAGTACGTGCTGCAAGAAGGCCCGGCCAAGGACCTCAGCTTCCGCGTACGCCAGGCCACCTACCGCTCTGCCGACGGCGTCTACTACGGCTCCCCATCGCTGGACGAACTGCGCCTGATCGTCGAGTACCCGCTGAGCATCCTGTAAGCCTGGCTTGCAGTGCCCCGCACCTGAGAAAGCCCGGCACAACCGCCGGGCTTTTTCTTGGCTGACAACAGCCACGCCCTGGGGCATTCTGTACGCCTTCGTTTCACCCCCGTACAATGCGGGGCTATTTCAACGTCTTAGGCAATCGACACGGCTAACCATGCGCACCAGTCAATATTTGCTCGCCACCCAGAAAGAAACCCCTGCCGACGCAGTGGTCATCAGCCACCAGCTCATGCTGCGCGCCGGCATGATCCGCAAACTGGCTTCCGGCCTGTACACCTGGCTGCCGATGGGCCTGCGGGTAATGCGCAAGGTCGAGAACGTGGTGCGTGAGGAAATGAACGCCGCCGGCGCCCTGGAAGTGCTGATGCCGAGCATCCAGCCCGCCGAACTGTGGCAGGAATCCGGCCGCTGGGAGCAGTACGGCCCTGAGCTGCTGCGCCTGAAGGACCGCCACCAGCGTGACTTCTGCGTTGGCCCGACCCACGAGGAAGTCATCACCGACCTGGCCCGTAACGAGCTGTCCAGCTATAAACAGCTGCCGCTCAACATGTACCAGATCCAGACCAAGTTCCGTGACGAGATCCGCCCACGCTTCGGCCTGATGCGCGGCCGCGAATTCATCATGAAGGATGCCTACTCCTTCCATGCCGACCAGGCTTCCCTGCAGGAAACCTACGACCGCATGCACCAGGCATACAGCAACGTATTCACCCGCCTGGGCCTGGACTTCCGCCCAGTGCAGGCCGACACCGGCTCGATTGGCGGTAGCTACTCGCACGAATTCCACGTGCTGGCCGAGTCCGGCGAAGACGACGTGATCTTCAGCGACAGCTCCGATTACGCCGCCAACATCGAGAAAGCCGAAGCCATCCCACGTGAAACCGTGCGCCCTGCCCCTACCGAGGAGCTGCGCCTGGTCGACACCCCGAATGCCAAGACCATCGCCCAGCTGGTGGAAAACCACGGCCTGGCGATTGAAAAAACCGTCAAGACCCTGATCGTGCGCGGCGCCGAAGAAGGCAAACTGGTGGCGCTGGTGGTCCGTGGCGACCACGAGCTGAACGAAATCAAGGCAACCAAGCTGGAGCAGGTCGCCGACCCGCTGGTGATGGCCACCGACGCCGAACTGCGCGACGCCATTGGCGCCGGCGCAGGCTCCCTGGGCCCGATGAACTTGCCGCTGGAAGTGGTGATCGACCGTTCGGTCGCCCTGATGAGCGACTTCGGCATCGGCGCCAACATCGACGACAAGCACTACTTCGGCGTGAACTGGGAGCGTGACCTGCCGGTTCCTCAGGTCGCCGACATCCGTAACGTCGTCGAAGGCGACCCAAGCCCGGACGGCCAGGGCACCCTGGTGATCAAGCGCGGCATCGAAGTCGGCCACATCTTCCAGCTCGGCACCAAGTACAGCGAAGCGCTGAAGTGCCAGGTACTGGGCGAGAACGGCAAGCCGGTCGTCCTGTCCATGGGTTGCTACGGCATTGGCGTGTCCCGCGTGGTGGCTGCCGCCATCGAGCAGAGCTACGACGACAAAGGCATCATCTGGAACGACGCCCTGGCGCCCTTCCAGATCGCCCTGGTGCCGCTGCGCTATGAAACCGAGGTGGTTCGCGAGGCCACCGACAAGCTCTACGCCGAACTGACCGCCGCTGGCTTCGAAGTGCTGCTGGACGACCGCGACAAGAAGACCAGCCCCGGCATCAAGTTCGCCGACATGGAGCTGATCGGCATTCCACACCGCATCGTCGTCAGCGACCGCGGCCTGGCCGACGGCAACCTGGAGTACAAGCACCGCACCGAGCAGGACGCCCAGGCGTTGCCGCTCAATGAAGTGCTGACCTTCCTTAAGGCCCGCGTTCGTCGCTGATAACCAATGCCCGAGTGATCATGTCCAAGCGAAGTACCTTTACCCTGGGGGGCACCGCACTGTGCGGCGCCCTGCTCGTCAGCGGTTGCGCCAACCAGATGTCCCAACGCAGCGACCATGAGGAGCGCGTCGAGCGCAAGCTGCTCGAACACACCCTGCAGATCGATGTCGGCGAGCCGAAGGTGATGGAGCTTCCGCAGCGGCGTGTGCGCATTCATGAGCAGAAGCGTTTCGAGGTTACCGAGTACGAGGTCACGCGCCGCTACGACCGCTACACGCCTTACCAACCCTGGCGGGAAATCTATGAGATTCCGCTGGGCGCGGTGGCTGTGGTGGCAGGCATCGGCGCCAACGTGGTCAACGTATTTGCCTTGGGCAACCTGCCAGACAGCGTGACCCACGACTGGCTCAGCTATGGCCTGGACGGGCTCAACCCGTTCATGAACGCGCCGTCCAATGGCCGTGCCCAGCAGAACCTGGCGGGCATCAGCGAAGTGCAGAAGGACAAGCGTGAAGAATTCACCAGCCTGCCCTGGAACGAGCGGTTGGTCGAAGTGAAAGCGGGCAAGCTGACCCACGAACTGACCACCGACAAGAATGGCGTGTTGCGCCTGAACCTGTTGGACAGCCCGTTCTCCGAGCAGCACCTGAACAACGTGGGCACCTTGCACTTGCAGGTGGTCGACGAAGACAACGGCGTGCGTGGCGATGCCAGCCTGCTGGTCAGCGCTACCCTGCGCAACAAGCTGCGCGAAGCCCATGAGCTGATCTTCGATGACCTTGAAGATGACGATGTCGGCCAGTGGGTGCACCGGGTCAAGCGCCTTTCGGAGCTGGGCCTGGAAGAGGAAGCCAGTGAAATGGAGCAGAGCCTGGTGGAGCTGACCCGCAACGACCCGGAACTGCAACAGGAGTTTCTCAAGGCACTGACCAAGGCCACTGGCCGCTTGGTGGCCGACCCAGGGGCGCTGTAAGGTCAACGAAAGGGGCTGCTTTGCAGCCCATCGCAGGCAAGCCTGCTCCTACAAGATGCTGAACCTGTAGGAGCAGGCTTGCCTGCGATGGGCCGCCAAGCGGCCCCTTTTCATTGCGCCGGAAACAGCTCCAACTGCTCGTGCGCACCCCGCAGGTCGCGCAACCTCACCCCCACCCCCAGCAAGCGCACCGGTTTGCCTCCCCGGGCGAACGCCTGGCGCAGCAGCTGTTTATAGCTTTCCAGGTCCCTGCCGGCCCCGGCTTGCTCCAGGGTGGTCTGGCTGAAGTCATGGAACTTGACCTTGACGAACGGTTTATCAGGTCGGTAACTGCTGTCCATCCGCTCGATCCGCTCATTCAGGCTGGCCAGCAGCTCAGGCAGACGCTCAAGGCAACTGGCCAGGTCTGGCAGGTCGGTATCGTAGGTGTTTTCAACACTGACCGACTGACGGCGGCTGTCATTGTGCACCACGCGCTCATCGATGCCCCGCGCCAGCCCCCACAAACGCTCGCCGAAACTGCCGAACTCACGCGCCAGCGCCAGCCGCGACCAATCGCGCAGGTCCAGGCAGGTGTTTATTCCCAAGCGGTTCAGCTTGTCTGCCGTCACCTTGCCAACGCCATGCAACTTGGCCACCGGCAAGGCCGCCACGAAGGTTTCCACCTGGCCTGGCGTGATCACGAACAGGCCGTTGGGTTTACGCCAGTCACTGGCAATCTTGGCCAGGAACTTGTTAGGCGCAACCCCCGCTGAAACGGTGATATGCAAGGTACGCGCAACCCGCCTGCGGATATCTTCGGCGATGCGCGTGGCGCTGCCGGCATACCACTGGCTGTCGGTGACATCCAGGTAGGCTTCGTCGAGGGACAACGGTTCGATCAGCTCGGTGTAGTCGCGGAAGATCGCATGAATCTCCCGGGAGGCTTCACGGTAGGCGTCGAAACGCGGCTTGACGATTTCCAGGTCCGGGCACAGCTTGAGCGCATGGTGCGACGACATTGCCGAACGCACCCCGTAGGCGCGCGCTTCATAATTACAGGTGGCAATCACCCCACGGCGGTCGGGCGACCCGCCCACGGCCATGGGCCTGCCCGCCAGGCGTGGGTCATCGCGCATCTCGATCGCGGCGTAAAAGCAATCGCAGTCGATGTGGATGATCTTGCGCACGGACATGGATGACGGCCACCACTGTAAATTCATACAGATAGTAGCGCATGCCCAAGCAGCAGAAACAGCCCACTTCGACAATCGGCCTGAAACGCCCGCCCCAGCTGAGCCGCGGCCCGGTTACAGGCACGTAAGGGTTTGAACAAAAACGGTTTTTTTAAGATAACTGTTGACACCTCGGGGAAAATCCGTAGAATTCGATCTCACAGGCGCGGGATGGAGCAGCCTGGTAGCTCGTCGGGCTCATAACCCGAAGGTCGTCGGTTCAAATCCGGCTCCCGCAACCAGATTCGAGAAAAAGGCCACTGTTAACGCAGTGGCCTTTTTTCTTATGCGCGGATTTTCTCTCGCCTGAAAAAATCGCGACAAATCAATGACTAGCGCTTGACACGAAGTGTTTAAGCTGTAGAATTCGATTCCACAGGCGCGGGATGGAGCAGCCTGGTAGCTCGTCGGGCTCATAACCCGAAGGTCGTCGGTTCAAATCCGGCTCCCGCAACCAGATTCATGAAAAAGGCCACTGTCGATACAGTGGCCTTTTTTATTGCCTGCAATTCCATGTAGGAGCGGGCTTGACCCGCGAACACCGGCGCAGCCGGTGCCTCCCATCGCGGCGCTTGCTTCGCGGGGCAAGCCCGCCCCTACAAAGGATGGCGGCGCGCCTACGTGCAATGTTCCCTGCGCGACAGCGCAGCCCGCAGGGCTGGGTTATCTCCTACAGAACGCGATTTTCAGCACCTTGAAAGATTTCCCTTGACCCGTTCACATGAAGCTGTAGAATGCGCCCCTCTGACGCGGGATGGAGCAGCCTGGTAGCTCGTCGGGCTCATAACCCGAAGGTCGTCGGTTCAAATCCGGCTCCCGCAACCATATTCGTCAGAACAAACCCCGCCTGCCTCACAGCAGCGCGGGGTTTGTTGCATTTCGTCGCCTGAAAAACCTTTACACTCCCGTGAACCCTCCGTTTTGAGGGGTGTAACCTGAGAATGAACTATCTTTAACGCTGCCGGACGACTGAAAGTAACGTTGCCCGGAGTACTATCTGGATACGTTTTCCAAAGGGACTTTCACTTGGCCGCAGCTCTCCCCCTCCTCGCGCAGCACGCTCGAGGCATTTCATGACTTCCCATAATCCAGAACCCCAAGTGCCGCTTGCCTCGGCACTGCCCACGGCTGCCCAGCGCCTGCCCTGGCTGGAGCGCCTGAGCCGCTACCGCCAGCCGATCAGCCTTGGGGTCACGCTGCTGCTGTTTGCCCTGGCGCTGATTGCCTGCCGCCACCTGCTGAGTGAACTGGACATCTATGCACTGCACGATGCGATGCTCGATGTCCCCGCCCATTCGTTGATCGGCGCGGTGCTGGCGACCATCGTCGGCTTCGTGATCTTGCTGGGCTACGAGTGGTCGGCCAGCCGCTATGCAGCGGTCAAGCTGCCGGCGAAAACCCTGGTGATGGGAGGCTTCAGCGCCTTCGCCATCGGCAACGCCATTGGCCTGTCGATGCTATCGGGCGGCTCGGTGCGCTACCGCTTGTATGCCCGCCAGGGCCTGGGTGCCGCCGAAGTGGCGCGCATGACCGTGTTCGCCAGCCTTTCGCTTGGCTGTGCATTGCCGCCGCTGGCCGCCCTTGCCACCCTGAGCGACCTGCATTCCGCTGCCACGGCCCTGCGCCTGCCGGTAGGCCTGCTGGCAAGCATTGCCGTTGCCGTTCTGGCCATCACAGCGGTTCTGGTGGCCGGCCTGTATCGGCGCCGCCTGCCGGAGCAACCCCTGGCCGACAACCTGCTGGTACAGCTGGGCCGACGCACCTTGCGCCTGCCCGGCGGCCGCCTGGCGGCACTGCAACTGCTGATTACCGCACTGGACGTGGCGGCCGCCGCCACCGTGCTCTACCTGCTGCTGCCAGAAGCGCCGCCGTTCGGCGCCTTCGTGCTGGTCTACCTGCTGGCCCTGGCCGCGGGCGTGCTCAGCCACGTGCCCGGCGGCGTGGGGGTATTCGAAGCGATTCTTCTGGCCGCCTTCGCCGACCAGCTGGGCGCAGCCCCACTGGCCGCCGCCCTGCTGCTGTACCGGCTGATCTACGTGGTGCTGCCCTTGCTGCTGGCCTGTGTACTGCTGCTGGCCAACGAAGCGCGGCGCCTGCTGTTCGCCCAGCAAGCGATCAAGGCAGCATCCGGCCTTGGCGCGCCGATCCTGGCCATTCTGGTATTCCTCTCGGGCGTGGTGCTGCTGTTCTCCGGCGCCACCCCGGAAATCGACACGCGCCTGGAACACATGGGTTTCCTGGTACCGCACCGGCTGATCGACGCCTCGCACTTTGGCGCCAGCCTGATCGGCGTGCTCTGCCTGTTGCTGGCCCAGGGCCTGCGCCGTCGCCTGTCGGCTGCCTGGCTGCTGACCACCGTCTTGCTGCTGGTTGGCGCGCTGTTGTCGATTCTCAAAGGCTTCGACTGGGAAGAAGCCAGCCTGCTGACCATGACCGCTGCCCTGCTGGCGGTGTTCCGTCGTTCGTTCTACCGCCCGAGCCGGTTGCTGGAGCTACCGTTCTCGCCGGTATACCTGGTGGCCAGCGCCTGTGTAGTCGGCGCCTCGGTGTGGCTGTTGCTGTTCGCCTACCAGGACGTGCCCTACACCCACAAGCTATGGTGGCAGTTCACCCTCGACGCCGACGCCCCACGCGGCCTGCGCGCCGCCCTGGGCAGCGCGGTGCTGCTGGTGATCGTCGCCCTGACCTGGCTGCTGCGCACTGCCCGCCCGGTCATTCACCTGCCCGACGACGCCGAACTGCAGCGCGCCAACCGCATCCTGCTGGCCTCCGACCAGCCCGACGGCGGCCTGGCCCTGACTGGCGACAAGGCGTTGCTGTTCCACCCCAGCGACAATGCTTTCCTCATGTATGCACGCCGTGGCCGCAGCCTGGTGGCGCTGTACGACCCGATCGGCCCGGCCCAGGAACGCGCCGAGATGATCTGGCAGTTCCGCGACCTGTGCGACCTGTACCACGCCCGCCCGGTGTTCTACCAGGTGCGTGCGGAGAACCTGCCGTTCTACATGGACATCGGCCTGACCGCCCTGAAGCTTGGCGAGGAGGCGCGGGTCGACCTGCGCCGCTTCGACCTCGAAGCCAAGGGCAAGGAAATGAAGGACCTGCGCTACACCTGGAACCGCGGCGGCCGGGACGGCCTGAACCTGGAAATCCACGAGCCTGGCCAGGCGCCTTTGGCCGAGCTCAAGGAAATTTCCGACGCCTGGCTCGGCGGCAAGAACGTGCGCGAGAAAGGCTTCTCGCTGGGGCGCTTCAGCCCCGAATACCTGCAGCACTTCCGTATCGCCCTGATTCGTTTCCAGGGCCGGCCGGTGGCCTTCGCCAACCTGCTGGAAACCCACAGCAACGAACTGGCCAGCCTCGACCTGATGCGCGCTCACCCCGAGGCGCCGAAGCTGACCATGGAATTCATGATGATCGGCTTGATCCTGCATTACAAAAGCCATGACTACGGCCGCTTCAGCCTGGGCATGGTACCGCTCTCCGGCCTGCAGCCCCGGCGTGGCGCACCCTTGACCCAGCGCCTGGGGTCGATGGTGTTCCGCCGCGGTGAGCAGCTTTACAACTTCCAGGGCCTGCGGCGCTTCAAGGACAAGTTCCAGCCGGACTGGGAACCTCGTTACATGGCCGTGCCGGCCGGGCTCGACCCGCTGGTGGCACTGGCCGACACTGCCGCCCTGATCGCTGGCGGCCTGACTGGATTGGTGAAACGTTGATGATCCGACGCTATTGGCTGTACGTACTGATACCTCTGCTGCTGGCCGCCCTGGCCGGTGCTGCGGCCTTCTGGCTGTGGACCCGCCCTGCCCCCGAGGCGCGCCTGGAGCAGCTGACCCTCAATGACAGCAGCATCACCCGCGTGACCCCTGGCGTACACGCCAAGGCCCGGGTCGCCATCGGCGTCCCCCAGGACCAAGCCCTGACCGACAAGCAACTGCTGGACCTGAGCCAGGCCGGCGAAGCGCAACTGGTTCAGGTGATCCTGCCGCCCAATGACTGCGCCAAGCAACAACAGGCGATGGACCAGGCGCTGACCCAACTGTCCGACAAACCGACCCTGGTCGCCGGTATCGGCCCAGGTGCGGCCCAGGCCTGGCGCTGGCTGGCCACCCAGAGCGACGACAAGGCCCGGGCGATTTCGGTGGACTTCAGCCTGGAACAGCCTGGTTGCAAGGAAACCCTGCCCAAATCGGCAGCCCACGGCCACTGGAACGTGGCCTGGAACGACAACCCGGATGACGCCAGCGCAGCCTTCGTGCGCGACCAGGCCAACGCCGAAACCAGCATCAGCGACTACGACATCCACCTGCCCCAGGTGCTCAAGGCGCAGTTGACCCAAGCCCTGGTCGGCCGTGACGGCAATGCCCTGGCCATTCCCGTGGTGGAAGTGCCGGCCGGCCAAACCACCGATACCGTCACCCTGTTCCTCTCCGGTGACGGCGGCTGGCGCGACCTGGACCGCGACGTGGCCGGTGAAATGGCCAAGCTCGGCTACCCAGTGGTCGGCATCGACACCCTGCGCTACTACTGGCAGCACAAGACCCCGGAGCAAAGCGCCGCCGACCTGTCGGAACTGATGCAGCACTACCGTCAGAAGTGGGGCACCAAGCGCTTCGTGCTGACCGGCTACTCGTTCGGCGCCGACGTGCTGCCGGCCATCTACAACCGCCTGCCGGCCGAAGACCAGCAACGTATCGACGCAGTCGTGCTGCTGGCCTTCGCCCGCAGCGGCAGCTTCGAGATCGAGGTTGAGGGCTGGTTGGGCAAGGAAGGCCAGGAAGCACCTACCGGGCCGGAAATGGCCAGGCTGCCGGCGTCGAAGGTGGTATGCGTGTATGGCGTGGAAGAAACCGACGAGAGCGGCTGCACCGACAAGACTGCCGTGGGCGAGCGGATGAAGCTGCCAGGTGGCCACCACTTCGACGAGAACTACCCGGCGCTGGCCAAGCGCCTGATCGACGAGATCGAGACTCGCCAGGGCAAGTCCAGCGTGGCTGAACAGAACTGATCGTTCTCAGGGCCTGATCGCGAGCTGCGCTCGCTCCTACCAGGGGTCGTCAGCCTCATCCCGTGTAGGAGCGAGCAACGCTCGCGATGCGCCGCACCCGCGGCGCCCCCTTCCTTCAGATTTCCACCTGCGTCCCCAATTCGATCACCCGATTCAACGGCAGGTTGAAGAACCGCAGGTTGCCGTTGGCATTCTTCAGCAGGAACGCGAACAGGTTCCCGCGCCAGCGCGACATCCCTTCCAGACGCGAGGCGATCACCGTTTCCCGGCTAAGGAAATAGGTGGTGCGCATCGGGCTGAAATCCAACTCGTCCAGGTGGCACAGGCGCAGGGCCGCTGGCACGTCCGGCTCGTCCATGAAGCCAAAGTGCAGCAACACCCGGAAGAACCCATCACCATAGGCTTCCACTTCAAACCGCTCCTGCTCCGGCACCCGTGGGCGGTCTTCACTGACCACCGTCAGCAACACCACCTGGCTGTGCAGCACCTGGTTGTGCAGCATGTTGTGCAGCAGCGCATGGGGCACCGCATCGGCGCGCGCAGTCAGAAACACCGCAGTGCCTTCGACCCGGTGCGGCGGCTGCACGCGGATGCTGCTGATGAACACCGGCAGCGGCAGCCCGCCTTCATCGATACGCTCGACCAGTATCTGCTTGCCACGCTTCCAGGTACTCATCAGCAGGTACAGCACAGCGCCCGCCAGCACCGGGAACGCACCGCCCTGAACGATCTTCGGCACGTTGGCCGCGAAGAACAGCCCGTCCACCAGCAAGAAGCCGACCAGCAGCGGCACCGCCAGCAATGGCGGCCATTTCCACAACAGCAACATCACCGCCGATACCAGGATGGTGGTCATCAGCATGGTGCCGGTCACCGCCACACCGTAGGCCGCCGCCAGCGCGCCGGACGACTCGAAGCCGATCACCAGCAGCACCACGCCGACCATCAGCGTCCAGTTCACTGCACCGATGTAGATCTGCCCTTGCTCGTCGCTGGAGGTGTGCTGAATCTGCATCCGTGGAATGTAGCCAAGCTGGATGGCCTGGCGAGTCAGGGAAAAGGCACCCGAGATCACCGCCTGCGAGGCGATCACCGTGGCCATGGTCGCCAGCCCCACCATCGGCAGCAGCGCCCAGCTCGGCGCCAGCAGGTAGAACGGGTTGCGCGCAGCCTCCGGGTTCTGCAGCAGGATCGCGCCCTGGCCGAAGTAGTTGAGCACCAAGGCCGGCAGCACCAGGGCGAACCAGGCACGGGCGATCGGCTTGCGGCCGAAATGGCCCATGTCGGCGTACAGCGCCTCGGCGCCCGTCAGGGCCAGCACCACCGCACCGAGCACGGCGACGCCGATACCGGGGTGAACGATGAAGAAATTCACCGCCCAGATCGGGTTGAAGGCCTTGAGCACTTCCGGGCTCTGGCTGATGCCGTGCACGCCGAGCGCCGCCAGCGCCAGGAACCAGGTCACCATGATCGGGCCGAACAGCTTGCCGATTTTCTCGGTGCCGTGCTTTTGCACCACGAACAGCGCCACCAGCACCACCAGCGAAATCGGCACCACCCAGTGGTCGATGCCGTCGAACGCCAGCCCCATGCCCTCCACTGCCGACAATACCGACACTGCCGGGGTAATCATGCTGTCGCCGTAGAACAGCGAGGCGCCGATCAGGCCGCAGATCACCATCAGCGTGCGCAACCGCGGATAAGCCGCAGTGGCCCGCCGCGCCAGGGCGGTCAGCGCCATGGTGCCGCCCTCGCCCTGGTTGTCGGCGCGCAGGATGAACATCACGTACTTGAACGACACCACCCACAGCAGCGACCAGAGGATCAGCGACAAGATGCCGAGTACGCCGTCATGGTTGACCGGCACCCCGTAGCCGCCGGTGAACACTTCCTTGAGGGTATACAAGGGGCTGGTGCCGATATCGCCGTACACCACCCCGACCGCTGCCACCAGCAACCCCAACGAGCGTGCCGCACCGTGCTTGCCCGCGTGCCCACCCTCGGCATGACTGCTTGCCTGAACCATCGACCACTCCCGCAAACGGCCTTGAAGACCGGTAGAATTCACCTCGACGCCAGGGCCCGGCAAAGCCCCCGGCGCAATGGCGCGAAGCATAGCGCAGCGTTCGTCGCTTTTCTGCTGGTCAAGCGACCTTCTGCTCGCTAGAATTGCGCACTTTTTGATCAGAGGCGCCGTTAGCGCCCGTCAAGATCGCCCCCGGTACTGGCAGGGCGAACTGTATTCAATACCGAGGTTAGTCATGTCCACCACTCCCGCCACCCCCAAGGTTGGTTTCGTCAGCCTGGGTTGCCCGAAAGCCCTGGTCGATTCCGAGCGCATCCTGACCCAGCTGCGCATGGAAGGCTATGAAGTCGTGCCCACCTACGAGGACGCCGACGTGGTGGTGGTCAACACCTGCGGCTTCATCGACAGCGCCAAGGCCGAGTCGCTGGAAGTGATCGGCGAAGCGATAAAGGAAAACGGCAAGGTCATCGTCACCGGCTGCATGGGTGTCGAGGAAGGCAGCATCCGTGACGTGCACCCCAGCGTGCTGTCGGTCACCGGCCCACAGCAGTACGAGCAGGTGGTCAATGCCGTGCACGAGGTGGTGCCACCGCGTCAGGACCACAACCCGCTGATCGACCTGGTGCCGCCACAGGGCGTCAAGCTGACCCCGCGCCACTACGCCTACCTGAAGATTTCCGAAGGCTGCAACCACAGCTGCAGTTTCTGCATCATCCCGTCGATGCGCGGCAAGCTGGTCAGCCGCCCGGTCGGCGAAGTGCTGAGCGAGGCCGAGCGCCTGGTCAAGGCTGGCGTCAAGGAGATCCTGGTGATTTCCCAGGACACCAGCGCCTACGGCGTCGACGTCAAGTACAAGACCGACTTCTGGAACGGCCGCCCGGTCAAGACCCGCATGCTTGAACTGTGCGAGGCCCTGAGCAGCCTGGGCGCCTGGGTGCGCCTGCACTATGTGTACCCGTACCCGAACGTCGACGACGTGATTCCGCTGATGGCCGCCGGCAAGATCCTGCCGTACCTGGACATTCCGTTCCAGCACGCCAGCCCCAAGGTACTCAAGTCGATGAAGCGCCCGGCCTTCGAAGACCGCACCCTGGCGCGCATCAAGAACTGGCGCGAGCAATGCCCTGAGCTGGTGATCCGTTCGACCTTCATCGTCGGCTTCCCGGGCGAAACCGAGGAAGACTTCCAGTACCTGCTGGACTGGCTGACCGAAGCCCAGCTGGACCGCGTGGGCTGCTTCCAGTATTCGCCGGTAGAAGGCGCCCCGGCCAACGACCTGGGCCTAGATGAAGTGCCGGACGACGTCAAGCAAGACCGCTGGGACCGCTTCATGGCCCACCAGCAGGCCATCAGCGCCGCCCGCCTGCAGCAGCGCATCGGCAAGGAAATCGAAGTGCTGATCGACGAAGTGGAAGAACAGGGCTCGGTGGGCCGCAGCTTCTTCGACGCGCCCGAGATCGACGGCAGCGTGTTCATCGATGGCAACCATGGCTTCAAGCCTGGCGACAAAGTCCGTTGCCGCGTCGTCGACGCCGACGAATACGACATGTGGGCCGAGCCTATCTAAGGCATTTCCGCCGCCTGGTAGGAGCGAGCGCCAGCTCGCGATGCGCCGCACCCGCGGCGCTCGCTCCCCAGGCAACAAAAATCCCGCCGCACGACCTGCTTTTGCATCTATGTTTTCTCCATGCCCCTGGAGAATTCAAGCCATGCACACGGCGCCGACCCTGCAAACCCCACGTTTGAGCGACTACCCGGCGCTGGTGCAGGTGTGGGAAGACTCGGTGCGCGCAACCCACGACTTCCTCCCCGACGCGTACATCCTGCTGCTGCGCGAAAAGGTGCTGCGCCACTACCTGGACGCGGTGATGCTGGTGTGCTGCAAGCAACGCGGGCAGATTTGCGGTTTCGCCGGGGTGGCCAACGGGTGCGTGCACATGCTGTTCGTCGCGCCCGCCTGGCGTGGCCACGGCGTCGGCAAGCGCCTGCTGCAGCATGCGGTGGCCGAACTGAACGCCGAGCGCCTGGACGTCAACGAACAGAACCCGCAAGCCCTGGGCTTCTACTTGCACGAAGGCTTCGAAGTGATCGGCCGCTCGGAAACCGATGGCCTGGGCCAGCCTTATCCCCTGCTGCATATGCGGCTGCGTCGCAACCTGCCGTAGTGCGTGTGCCAAAATGGCGCATTTGACACAGATTCCCATCATCAAGCGGTAACGGGCAGGTACAATGGAGGTCTTTCCCTGCCTTGCGAATTGCCCCATGTCCGAACCCGTCCGCCTGTCCAAACGCCTGATCGAGCAACTCGGCTGTTCTCGCCGGGAGGCCGAGCTGTACATCGAAGGGGGCTGGGTCACGGTCGATGGCGTGGTCATCGAGCAGCCGCAGTTCAAGGTAGACGGCCAGCGTGTCGAGCTGTTGCCAGGGGCGCGCGCCGAAGCCCTTGACCCGGTGACCTTGCTGCTGAACCAACCGGCCAATGTCGACAGCGAAAGCGCCCGCGCCAGCATGACCATGGGCACCCTCAGCGAGGCCCACCGCGAAGGCGTGCGCCCACTGCACGGGCACTTTGCCCGGCTGACCTGCCTGGCACCGCTTGAGCGGGGCGCCACCGGCCTGCAAGTATTCACCCAGGACTGGCGGGTGACCCGCAAGATCGACGCCGACCTGCGCCGCATGGAGCAGGAGTACATCATCGAAGTGCGCGGTGAAACCACGCCCCAGGCGCTGGAACGCCTGGCGCGCGGGGCCACGCGCAATGATCGGGAGCTGCCCAAGGCCAAGGCCAGCTGGCAGAACGAAACCCACCTGCGCCTGGCCCTGAAAAACCCGCAACCGGGGCACATCAGCGAATTGTGCGCCTACCTGCGCCTGGAAGTGCTGGGCATGCGTCGCATTCGCCTGGGTGGCGTGTCGATGGGCAAGCTGCCCGTAGGGCAATGGCGCTACCTGGCAGCTACCGAACGTTTCTAAGCAATACGCCACGCCAGGGGCGTGGCTACTGAACAGGATTTTGCAGCAATGAACCACAACGATGTCCTGCGCAGCCTGCGCTACATGCTCAAGGTGAACGACGCCAAGATGGCCGAAATCATCGCGCTGTCCGGCCTCGACGTTAACCCGATCGTGCTCGCCACCTACCTGAAGAAGGAAGACGAGGCCGGTTTCGTGCGCTGCCCGGAGCGGGTCATGGCGCATTTTCTCGACGGCCTGGTGATCCACCGCCGTGGCAAGGACGACAGCCGCGCGCCGCAGCCGGTAGAACTGCCGGTGACCAACAACACCA
Organism: Pantoea sp. Tr-811; assembly: GCF_011752535.1. NCBI lineage: Bacteria > Pseudomonadati > Pseudomonadota > Gammaproteobacteria > Enterobacterales > Erwiniaceae > Pantoea > Pantoea sp. Tr-811. Next base: position 9,780 of record NZ_VWXJ01000017.1, on the reverse strand, counting down.
TCCTGAAAAAACTTCGGGTAGCGTTCGAGCTCAAGGAAGACGACCTGCACACAGTGCTCAAGTCGGTGAACTTCCCGGTGTCCAAGCCTGAACTCAGCGCCCTGTTCCGCAAGGTCGGGCACGACAACTACCGCCCCTGCGGCGACCAGTTGCTGCGTAACTTCCTCAAGGGCCTGACCTTGCGCGTGCGCGGCTGAGTGGCCATGCAGCATACGGTTGCCCCGGTCGGCATCGTTCGCTCCTGCTTCAAGGAGAAATTCGCCATCCCGCGCCAGCCACAGCTGGCGCCGGCTGCGCGCGGCGTGCTGGAACTGCTGCCGCCCTTCGACCAAGGTGACGCCGTGGCCGGGCTGGAGCAGGTCAGCCATGTCTGGCTGTTGTTCCTGTTCCACCAGGCATTGGAGGACAAACCCCGCCTGAAGGTGCGCCCGCCGCGCCTGGGCGGCAACAAGAGCATGGGCGTGTTCGCCACCCGCGCCACCCACCGCCCCAATGGCATCGGCCAGTCGGTGGTACGCCTGGAGGGTGTGGAGCCTGGGCGCCTGCTGCTGTCGGGCATCGACCTGCTCGACGGCACGCCGGTACTGGATATCAAACCCTACGTGCCCTATGCCGACAGCATTGCCGGGGCAAGCAACCTGATGGCCAGCGATGCACCCGAGGCGATTGCGGTGCAGTGGAGCGATACCGCCCTGCCCCAGGCCCGCGAGCATGGGCTGCGCCTGGCCGAACCACTGGTTGAGCTGATCGAGCAGTGCCTGGCCCAGGACCCGCGCCCGGCCTACCAGGTGCCGCCGGCGGAGCGGGTGTATGGGGTGAAGTTCTGGGATGTGCAGGTCAGATGGCATTACCCGCAGCCGGACCAGATCCGGGTGCTGGAGGTGGTGAAGGACGCCTGAACCTGCCTGGCTGTCGGCGCTGGGAACATTGCCCGCAAACGCGCCGCCAACCTCTGTAGGAGCGGGCTTGCCCCGCGAACACCGGCAGAGCCGGTGCCATGCACCGCGCCGCCTGCTTCGCGGGGCAAGCCCGCTCCTACAGGGCTCTCCGTGAAATCAGATATTGGCAAAAAAAAACGCAGACCCAGGTCTGCGTTTTTTGTATGCCGCCGTTCGCCTTACTTCTCGACGAAGGCACGCTCGATCAGGTAGTCACCCGGCTCGCGCATGCGGGCAGAAACCTTCAGGCCGAAGCTGTCGAGCACTTCGCTGGTTTCGTCGAGCATGCTTGGGCTGCCGCAGATCATCGCGCGGTCGTCCTGCGGGTTGATCGGTGGCAGGCCGATGTCGCTGAACAGCTTGCCGCTGCGCATCAGGTCGGTCAGGCGGCCCTGGTTTTCGAACGGTTCGCGGGTCACGGTTGGGTAGTAGATCAGCTTGTCACGTACCGCTTCACCGAAGAACTCGTTCTGTGGCAGGTGCTCGGTGATGAATTCGCGGTACGCCACTTCGTTGACGTAGCGCACGCCGTGAACCAGGATCACCTTTTCGAAGCGCTCGTAGGTTTCCGGGTCCTGGATGACGCTCATGAACGGCGCCAGGCCAGTGCCGGTGCTCAGCAGGTACAGGTGCTTGCCCGGGTTCAGGTCGTCGAGGACCAGGGTGCCGGTAGGCTTCTTGCTGATGATGATCTCGTCGCCTTCCTTCAGGTGCTGCAGCTGCGAGGTCAGCGGGCCATCAGGGACCTTGATGCTGAAGAACTCCAGGTGCTCTTCCCAGTTCGGCGACGCAATGGAATAGGCGCGCATGAGCGGACGGCCGCTTTCCTGTTGCAGGCCGATCATCACGAACTGACCGTTCTCGAAGCGCAGGCCCGGGTCGCGGGTGCACTTGAAGCTGAACAGGGTGTCATTCCAGTGATGCACACTGAGGACACGTTCGTGGTTCATGTTGCTCATCGATGGGGCTCCTGAAGAAAAACGCAGCGCGCAAAACGCGCAGTTGCGCGATAGTTTAGGGGCAGCGAGAATATCTGTTAACTGAATTATCAAGATATGTGTTATCGGTTATATCGATATGCGATTTACACTGCGTCAACTCCAGGTATTCGTCGCCGTCGCCCAACACCAAAGCGTGTCCCGGGCCGCCAGCCTGCTTGCGCTTTCGCAATCGGCCGCGAGCACCTCCATTACCGAACTTGAGCGGCAATCGAGCTGCCAGCTGTTCGACCGTGCGGGCAAGCGCCTGGCGCTCAACGCCCTGGGCCACCAGCTGTTGCCCCAAGCCGTGGCGCTGCTCGACCAGGCCAAGGAAATCGAAGACCTGCTCAACGGCAAGTCCGGTTTCGGCTCGCTGGCGGTAGGTGCCACGCTGACCATCGGCAACTACCTGGCGACCCTGCTGATCGGCAGCTTCATGCAGGTGCACCCGGAAAGCCAGGTGAAGCTGCACGTGCAGAACACAGCGCATATCGTGCACCAGGTGGCGCAGTATGAAATTGATCTGGGTCTGATCGAGGGCGATTGCAACCACCCTGACCTGGAGGTGCAGCCCTGGGTCGAGGACGAACTGGTGGTGTTCTGCGCACCGCAACATCCGTTGGCCAAGGCGGGCCGGGCGGACATCGAAAGCCTTTCGCAGGAAGCCTGGATCCTGCGGGAACAGGGCTCGGGCACCCGCCTAACCTTCGACCAGGCCATGCGCCATCACCGTACCAACCTGAATATTCGCCTGGAACTGGAGCACACCGAAGCGATCAAGCGTGCCGTGGAATCAGGCCTGGGCATTGGCTGCATTTCCCGCCTGGCCCTGCGCGATGCCTTTCGCCGTGGCAGCCTGGTGCCGGTGGAAACTCCGGAGCTGGACCTGATGCGCCAGTTCTACTTCATCTGGCACAAGCAGAAGTACCAGACATCGGCCATGCGGGAATTTCTCGAGTTGTGCCGCAATTTCACTGCGGGCTTCACCCGCAGTGACGAGATCGTGTTGCCACCGATCGCTTAAAGCAGGATCACGCCCCACACCAGCGCAACCATGGTCAGTGCCACCAACTGCGCGGCGCTGCCCATGTCCTTGGCGTTCTTCGACAATGGGTGACGCTCCAGGGAAATGCGGTCGATGGCCGCCTCGACCGCCGAGTTGAACAGCTCGACAATCAGGCCCAGTAGGCACACGGCGATCATGATCGCCTTCTCGGCCCGGCTGACCGGCAGCCACAGGGCGATTGGAATCAGCAATACGTTGAGCAGCACCAGCTGGCGGAAGGCCGCCTCGCCCTTGAAGGCAGCGCGCAGGCCATCCAGCGAATAGCCGGCGGCATTGAAGATGCGTTTGAGGCCGGTCTGGCCCTTGAATGGCGATGGCGTCATGTGAGTCACTTCACAACAGAAAGGCCAGCAGACTAGTCTGGCCTGGGTCAAAAAAGCGTGAATTGGCAGGTGCTTAGCTGCTGGCAACCGATTCAAGTTGTTGCAGCAGCAACGCTGCTTGGGTGCGGGTACGCACCCCCAGCTTGCGGAAGATTGCAGTCACGTGGGCCTTGATGGTCGCTTCCGACACACTCAGCTCGTAGGCGATCTGCTTGTTCAGCAGGCCTTCGCAGACCATGGTCAGCACCCGGAACTGCTGCGGGGTCAGGCTGGCCAAGCCTTCACTGGCCGCCTTGGCTTCCGCCGACACATCAACTTTCTCGAACGCCTGCGGCGGCCACCAGACCTCACCGTCGAGCACCTTGCGCACGGCATCCTGGATCACTTCCAGGCCACTGGACTTGGGAATGAAGCCGCTGGCACCGAACTCGCGGGACTTCACCACCACCGCCGCCTCCTCCTGGGCCGACACCATCACCACCGGGATCTGCGGGTACTGGCCACGCAACAGCACCAGCCCCGAGAAGCCGTAGGCCCCCGGCATGTTCAGGTCGAGCAGGACCAGGTCCCAGTCGGCCTTTTCGCTCAGGCGGGTTTCCAGTTCGGCGATGCTCGCCACTTCAACCAGGCGCACGTCCGCGCCCAGGCCGAGGGTAACGGCCTGGCGCAGCGCGCTACGAAACAGCGGGTGGTCATCGGCTATCAGGATTTCGTATGTGGCCATCGATCTATGGATCCTGTTCTGTGCCAGGCGCCTGGGGGTAGAGGGAGCGCCCGGCGGGGAATCGGCGCCAAGGATGCCGAGCACGGCCAGGGGTGGTCAAGCCAACTGCCCCGCCGCCTCGCCCACCCTGGCTGCCAGCCCCGTCATTATGAACCAAAGTGGGGCTTGTGCCCCTTGGACTATAGGAAGGTATGCAAGCGCTGGTGGGTATCGTCCTGATCGTCCAGGGGCAGGCGCCGCTTGCCGCTGAGGTAATGCAGGCTGAATACATCCAGGTAGGCATCCAGGGCCTGCGAAGCCTGGCTGTCGCCTGCCAGGTCCAGGCACATGGCGGCGACTTCCGCGGTGCAGAAGTGGTCGTCGCGCTTGGAGCGGCGCAGGCGGTAGCGCGACATCTGCTCGGCTTGCAGGCTCAACACCGGGAAGCGGTCCAGGTAGGGGCTTTTGCGGAACATCTTGCGCGCTTCGGTCCAGGTGGCATCGAGCAGGATGAACAGCGGGCGCTTGCCCGGCACGCGCACCACTTCGCTGACCACCCGCTGCGGGGCGACGAACTCGCCCGGGAAGACGATGTAGGGCTGCCACTGCGGGTCGTCGAGCAGCGCCAGCAGGCGCTCGTCTACCGACGTTCGCAGCCAGCCAAAGGCCGAGGTGTCGTCGATCAGGTCGGCGATCAGCCAGCCGGTGTTGGTCGGCTTCAGTGGCTCGGTGTCATGCATGAGCAGGCACACGCCGGAATCGGCCTGCACCTTGGGCTTCCAGGCACACAGGCAGTGGGTGGCGATGACCCGGCAATCCGGGCAACGCTCGGCTCGCGAGCCTCGGGCGATGAAGGGTTTGTTGCTGCGCGCCAGGCGTTCGGCACGCAGGCGCGCTACCGCATGGCTCATGGCAGCAGGCCTTGGCTGGAAAGGGGAACAGGCACAGGGACGACTCGGTGAAAACAAAGCGACAGTCTACCAGAGCAGGCGCCATTTGGCCGTGCAGCGCTGGCGGCTGGTCCTTTATAATCGTGGCCTTTGGCGGCCCGGTAAGCCTGCGGGCTGATGGAACGCCGCCCACCGGCGCAGGTCCAAGTGCCAGTCATCGAACCAGGAGAGATTCATGCTGCGTCTTATCGTCCCGACCCTGAGCCTGTTGCTCGCCTTGCCATTGGCTGCCCAGGCGGCTTCCAAGCAGGAGTACGAGCTGAACACGATGCTGCAGAAGGTTGCCAAGGAAAGCAGCGTCGGTACCCCGCGGGCCATCAACGAGGACATCCTCGACCAGGGCTACACCGTCGAGGGCAAGGCGTTGGTCAACCATTTGAGCGTGCGGGCCGAACATGCCGCGCGCATGCAGGAAAACCCTGAGCAGGTACGCAGCCAGCTGGGCGACAGCGTGTGCCGCAACAACGGCTACCGCAACCTGATGTCCAAGGGCGCGGTCATGGTTTATCGCTTCACCGTGTACAAGACCAACCAACCGGTCATGGACCAGGCCTTCGATTCCGCCAGCTGCACGGCCGGCAACAAGAAGCGCAAGTGATCAGCTGACCCGTTCGCCCTCCGCGCGCCACGGTTCCTCGTCGGCGCGCATTTCCGCCAGTAGCGCCTGCACGTAGCGCGACTGGCATTCAAGCGTTGCCAGCCGGCGCCTGCATTCGGCCTCCAGGGTTACATGGTGAAGCTGGGCAGCATTTTCCAGCAGTTGATAGAGCTGCCCATCCACCTCGATGACCAAGCGATGCATGGCCTCACCTCGCGCATCGACACGTTTCGCTTTCCCAGTTAACCAAACCCTCGCCGCCAGTGGCCATGCGCCGACGAGTGGCCGTTGCGATCCCCACGGCACGATCGTGCGCGAGGGTCTAGATTGATAGCGAAGCGCCGTAAAACAACGAGATGGATAATCACCCTGCACCACGGCCTTGAAGGCCTACTGCAATGCCCGAGGCGCACACTCGGGCCACAGCAGCCAGCGGCACACGCAGTGCCGCGGCCGGGCCATGCCATCGGCCCGGTCAGAGGTTTTGCTGCAGAAGGAGACGTTGAATGCCTTACCAAACGAATGAACAGCTGTTCAATCACTTCAGGGAACATGGCATCGACCTGAGCCACATTGACCAGCAACTGCAACTGGTGGCGCCACACAGCGCCAACCTGCCGCTGTACCGCGACATGATGCTGACCGTGCTGCGCATGGCCTTTGATGACAGCGACCGCTGGAGCGCCAAGATCACCCTGCAGGCCCTGCGTGAACTGGACCACGCATTCCGCACCCTGCAAGGCTACCGCGGGCGGCGCAAGGTCACCGTGTTCGGCTCGGCACGCACCCCGGTGGAACACCCCATGTACGCCCTGGCCCGCGAGCTTGGCGCCACCCTGGCCCGCTCCGAGTTGATGGTGATTACCGGCGCCGGCGGCGGCATCATGGCCGCTGCCCATGAAGGCGCAGGCAGCGACCACAGCCTGGGCTTCAACATCACCCTGCCCTTCGAGCAGCACGCCAATGCCACCGTGGGCGGCACCGACCGGTTGCTGCCGTTCCACTTTTTCTTCATCCGCAAGTTGTTCTTCGTCAAGGAAGCCGATGCGCTGGTGCTCTGCCCTGGGGGCTTCGGTACGCTGGATGAGGCACTGGAGGTGTTGACGCTGATCCAGACCGGCAAGAGCCCGTTGGTGCCCGTGGTTCTACTGGACTCGCCTGGCGGTACGTTCTGGCAGGATTGCCTGGATTTCATCAGCCGCCAGTTGGAAGAGAACCGCTACATCCTACCCAGCGACCTGAAGCTGCTGCGCCTGGTGCACAGTGCGGATGAAGCGGTGGAGGAGATCAACCAGTTCTACAGCAACTACCACTCCAGCCGCTGGCTGAAGAACCAGTTCGTGATTCGCATGCACCACCGGCTGAGTGAAGCGGCGCTGCATGACATCGATGAGGGCTTTGCCGATTTGCGCCTCAGTGGCCGCTATCACCAGCATGCCGACAGTGGTGCCGAGCACGAGGTGGGTAATTTCAGCCACCTGACACGGCTAACCTTTGCCTTCAATGGCCGCGACCAAGGGCGCCTGCGTGAACTGGTGGATTTCATCAACCTGCCTGAGAACTGGGCAAAGCCGGAGCCGATGCATACCACCCAGCGGGCGCGGGAGGCGCTGCGGGTCAATTGATAGCGGCGGCCTGCAACCCGCCTGTAGGAGCGGGCTTGACCCGCGAAGCAAGCACCGCGGTGCATGGCACCGGCTTCGCCGGTGTTCGCGGGGCAAGCCCGCTCCTACAAGGGATTGCGCAGCCCGTAGGGCAAGCAAGGTTAGTAATCGTCCAGGTCGCGGCCACTGAGCAAACGGCCGATCATGTCCATGGGGAACCCACGGTAGGCAAGGAATCGGGTTTGTTGGGCGCGGCTACGAGGGTCGTGCGGGCGTTGCCCGGCGAATTTGCGCTGCCAGGTATCCTGCAACAGCTCGGCCCAGTTCACTTCGCTTTCGCGCAGGGCCTGGTCGACATCGCCACGGTTCAACCCACGTTGGCCAAGCTCCTCGCGAATACGCGCGGGACCATAGCCAGCACTGGAGCGGTAGCGAATGAAGCTTTCGAGGTAACGGGCTTCGCTTAGTAGCCCTTCTTCGGCGAGCCGATCGAGCGCAGGCTCGATCAGCTCATCCGGAGCGCCACGCTGACGCAACTTGCGCGTCAGCTCGACGCGACCGTGCTCGCGACGCGCGAGCAGGTCCATGGCTGTCCGCCTGACGGCGACGGGGGTGTCGAGTACGGCGGACATACCAGCTGCAATCAATAACCGGCGTCGGCGTCTGCCATGTCGTCGGCATCGGCTTCGGCAGCAGCGGCTTTGCCAGCTTCAGCTACAGCACCGGCCTTGAGCAGCTTCTCGCGAATCTGCTTCTCGATTTCGGCACCAATGGCTGGGTTCTCATGCAGGTACTTGGCGGCGTTGGCCTTGCCCTGGCCGATCTTGTTGCCTTGGTAGGCATACCAGGCACCGGACTTCTCAACCAGGCCTTGGGACACACCCAGGTCGATGATCTCGCCGTTGCGGTAGATACCTTTGCCGTAGAGGATCTGGAACTCGGCCTGACGGAACGGTGGCGAAACCTTGTTCTTGACGATCTTGACGCGGGTTTCGCTGCCAACCACTTCGTCGCCTTCCTTGACCGCGCCGGTACGGCGGATGTCCAGGCGCACCGAGGCGTAGAACTTCAGCGCGTTACCACCGGTGGTGGTTTCCGGGCTGCCGAACATCACGCCGATCTTCATGCGGATCTGGTTGATGAAGATGACCAGGCAGTTGGCGTTCTTGATGTTACCGGTGATTTTGCGCAGGGCCTGGGACATCAGGCGGGCTTGCAGGCCGACGTGCATGTCGCCCATTTCGCCTTCGATTTCGGCCTTTGGCACCAGGGCCGCCACGGAGTCGACGATGATCACGTCTACCGCGTTGGAGCGCACCAGCATGTCGGTGATTTCCAGGGCCTGCTCGCCGGTGTCCGGCTGCGAGACCAGCAGGTCGTCGACGTTCACGCCCAGCTTGCCGGCGTATTCAGGGTCGAGGGCGTGCTCGGCGTCGACGAAGGCGCAGGTGGCGCCATTCTTCTGGGCTTCAGCGATGACCGACAGGGTCAGCGTGGTTTTACCCGAGGATTCCGGGCCGTAGATTTCGACGATACGGCCTTTTGGCAGGCCGCCGATGCCGAGGGCAATGTCCAGGCCCAGGGAGCCGGTGGAGATTGCCGGGATACCTTGGCGCTCATGGTCGCCCATGCGCATGACAGCGCCTTTGCCGAATTGGCGTTCGATCTGACCCAGGGCCGCAGCCAAGGCGCGCTTCTTGTTGTCGTCCATTGAAATCCTCACGTGTTCGACGTGGCCCTGACGGCCGGGGAATACCTGTATAAGTAGCCAGTATTATTCCACAGGCAAGCGCGTGAGCAAACCCCTGTCGTCGAATTACTCCGCGCCAAGCTGTAACAAGCCGTCTAACGCGGCGATCACCGTCTGTCGGCGCACCGCTTCGCGGTCGCCGTCGAAGTGCCGGCGCTCGCTGGTTACCTGGTTGCCATCGGCCCACGCCAGCCATACGGTGCCCACGGGCTTGGCGGGCGACCCGCCGTCGGGCCCGGCCACGCCGCTGACCGCCACGGCAAAGCGCGCGCCGCTGGCGGCCTGGGCTCCGCGGGCCATGGCTTCGACCACTTCCTGGCTCACCGCCCCGACCTCGGCGAACAGCGCCTGGGGCACGTTCAGCTGGCGGGTTTTCTGGGTGTTGGAATAGGTGACGTAACCGGCTTCGAACCAGGCGGAGCTGCCCGGGATACGGGTGATGGCCTCGGCGATGCCACCGCCGGTGCAGGATTCGGCGGTGGTCACCTGGGCATGGAAACGGCGCAGGTGTTCGCCCAGGCGGGTGGAGAGAACGGTGATGGGGTCCATGGGGCGTCCTTGGAGGCGTTGAACGGGATGGGGACACCGTAGCATTTTGTGGGAGGGGTGGGGTTTTCGGTGCGTGGGTTGGGGGTTGCGGCGTATGGGAGATGGGTATGACGTGAGGTTTTTGGCGCCTGGAGATGTATATGACGTGAGGTTTTCGGCGCCTATGAGATCGAGCGCCGCCCGCGCGGCGCTTCGCGAGCTGCGCTCGCTCCTACGTTTGTTTTTGGCCAGTAACGCCTGTGACAGGCGCGCGCGACCGCCTTGTTGGTACGACGCGATATTGCGCCATGCGCCAAGGCGTTCGCGCGCCAATCCCCCA
>NZ_VWXJ01000016.1:0-157127 GCF_011752535.1 Pantoea sp. Tr-811 | reverse complement strand
GCCTCGTAGATCACGCGGCCCGTGCCGTCATCACCCGCAAGCTGAAAAACTTGCTTGGCCAGATCAACACAGAGGTTTTCGCACAGATTTACATCTGCACAAGGCGCACAATCGTGTTTCGTCGTAAGCTTTTTCATGGTCTCGCCCTCGCTGCCGTTGGCTTCTTAGAACGCCACCGTGGCACTGTGATGCCTCGGCGGGGGCGAGTCCATTTAATTACAGGGGGCGCGCGGCCTGCCTGTTTGGCTCAAGCGCTACGCACGGTTCCCTGCGCCTGCAACTGCGCAACCCGGGCCCTGACCCGCGGAATCAGCTCCTGCCCATACTCCACGGCATCGCGCAACTGGTCGAAGCCACGGAACAGGAAGGTGCTCACCCCCAGTTCGTAATACGCCAGCACCGCCTCGGCCACCTGCTCGGCAGTGCCCACCAGCGACGTTGAGTTCCCGGCGCCCCCACCCAGGGCGGCAATCTCGGTCCACAGCCGGGTGTCGTGCACCTTGCGCTGGCTGGCCAGTTCCACCAGGCGCTCGGAGCCGACATTGCTCTTGCCGAAGTTCTTCTCGCGCCGGTTGCCCTGGCGAATGCCAATGCGCTGCTTGGCATCGGCCAGGATGCGCTCGGCGCGGTCCCAGGCCTGCTCCTCGGTGGCCCCCAGAATCGGCCGCAGCGACACGCTGAACCGAATGTGCTGCTCGCGGCCATGGCGGGCAGCAGCCTTGCGTACCTGGGCGATACGCGCGCGCACCTGCTCCAGCGGCTCGCCCCACATCATGTACACGTCGGCATGCTTGGCGGCGACTTCCACGGCAGCGTCCGAGGCACCGGAGAAGTACACCGGCAGCGTGCCCACGGGTTTCACCAAGGTCAGGTTATCTTCCACCCGGTAGTGCTCGCCGTGGTGGTCGAACGGCTGCTGCTGGGTCCAGGTATTGCGCAGCACATCCAGGTACTCGTCGGTACGGGCGTAGCGGGCATCCTTGTCGAGGAAGTCGCCGTCGCGCTGCAGGTCGCCGCTGTCGCCGCCGGTGATCACGTTGATCGCGGCGCGGCCGCGGCTGAGCTGGTCGAGGGTGGCGAACTGGCGGGCGGCGAAGGTGGGGGCCTGGAAGCCTGGGCGGTGGGCCACCAGCAGGCCGATGCGCTCGGTCAGCGCGGCGACGTAGCTGGCCAGGATCATTGAGTCTGGCGCGCTGGTGTTGACCGCCAGCAGGGCTTTGTCGAAACCGCCGTATTCCTGGGCCTGGGCAAATGCCTTGATGAACGCCAAGTCAACCAGCGGGCCACGTGGGGCCTGGGACTCGCTGCCTTCCTGGGGGCCGATGAGGCCGATGAATTCGAGGCTCATGCAATCAAACTCCTTTTGCCATGGGGCGGTTTCAGGCCACTTCGCCCTGCGCGCGGCGCAGGGTGTTGCGGTTGGTGGGTACGTTCAGGCCAAAGCTGTCGCGCAGGGTGCTGCCGGGGTATTCGCTGCGTGCAAGGCCGCGGGCCTGCAGCAGGGGCACCACCAGTTCGGTGAAGTACTGCAGGCCGTCGGGCAGCAGCGAGTTGATGATGAAGCCGTCGGCGGCGCCGTTCTCGAACCAGTCCTGCACGGCATTGGCCACCTGCTCGGGGGTGCCGGTGAAGTCGCGCCGTGGGCGCGAGAAGCGCAGCGCCAGCTCGCGCAGGGTCAGGCCTTCTTCGCGGGCCAGTTGCTTGAGGTGGTCGGCGGTTCCCTTGTGGCTGTTGTCGCCCAGGTTGCCCAGGTCTGGGAACGGTGCGTCGAGGTCATGCCGGCTGAAGTCGTAGTCGTTGAACGGGCGGCCCAGGGCGACCAGGGCGTCCTCGATGCTGACCAGGTCCACCGCCTGTTGGTAGCGGTGCTCGACCTCCGCTTCATCGCGGCCAACGATAGGGCGAATGCCCGGCAGGATGAACAGCTGCTCGGGGTTGCGGCCATGCTGGGCAGCGCGCTGCTTGAGGTCCTGGTAGTAGGCGCGGGCATCGCTGAACGACTCGGGGCTGACGAAGATCGCATCGGCATTCTGGGCGGCGAAGTTGCGGCCATCCTCGGACACGCCAGCCTGGAAGATCAGCGGCTGGCCCTGGGGCGAGCGTTGGATGTTCAGCGGGCCCTTGACCTTGAAGAACTCGCCCTGGTGGCCGAGGGTATGCAGTTTGTCCGGGGCGAAGAATTCGCCGCTTTGCTTGTCGCGGGTGAAGGCGTCGTCTTCCCAGGAATCCCACAGCCCCTTGACCACTTCCACGTGCTCACGGGCGATGCGGTAGCGCACGGCGTGGGGTGGGTGCTCGGCCTTGCCGAAGTTGTCGGCGGTGCCGGAAAGCCACGAGGTCACCACGTTCCAGCCGGCGCGCCCGCCGCTGATCAGGTCGAGTGAGGCGAACTGGCGGGCCACCTGGAAGGGCTCGGTGTAGCTCACCGTCACCGTGGCCACCAGGCCGATGTGCTGCGTGACCGCGGCCAGCGCCGAAAGAATGGTCAGCGGTTCGAAGCGGTTGAGGTAGTGGGGGCTGGAGCGCGGGTGAATGTGCAGGCTGTCGGCGATGAAGGCGAAGTCGAACTTGGCGGCTTCGGCCAGCTGCGCCTGTTGCTTGTAGAAACCGAAGTTGACGCTGGCGTCTGCCAGCGCCTGCGGATGACGCCACTCGCCCCAGCCGTGGCCGACGCCATGGATCATGGCGCCGAGGTGAATTTGTCGTTTGCTCATTGGGCATACCTGTGGGTGTTGGTCGGTGTGGACGGCCTCCGCCAGGTGGGGTCGGACTGTTGAGGGGACGTTAACGCGGGGGAGCGGGGGTTGTGAAAGGCTTTGTGGTTCTAAGCTAATTATGCAAAATGTTGATTATGTTTGTTTTATAATATGAATTATATGGCGATGGATGTGTGGCGCGAGGGAGATCGAGCGCCGCCCGCGCGGCGCATCGCAGGCAAGCCTGCTCCTACAAAGGGCCGCGCGCGGTGGCAACATGAACATTGGCCCGAAACAAACGTAGGAGCGAGCGCAGCTCGCGAAGCGCCGCGCGGGCGGCGCTCGATCTCCCAGGCGCCGCACTTCTAACGCCAACCGCTAAACCGCCACCGGCAGCACGCTGCGCGAATACCCCGGTATCGCTGCAATCAACTCCCGCGTATAGGCACTGGCCGGCTCGCTGAACACCTGCACCGCCGGCCCCTGTTCCACCACCTGCCCGCGGCGCAACACCAGCACCTGGTCGGCCATGCTGGCCACCACGGCCAGGTCGTGGGACACCAGCACATAGGCCATCCCCAGCTCCTGCTGCAGGGTTTCCAGCAAGGCCAATATCTGCGCCTGCACCGACACGTCCAGCGCGCTCACTGGTTCATCGAGCAGCAGCACTTGCGGCTCCAGTGCCAACGCCCTGGCAATCGCCACCCGCTGGCGTTGGCCGCCCGACAATTCCCGGGGCAGGCGGTCGAGAAAATGCACCGGCAAATGCACCCGCGCAATCAGCTCGCGGGCCTTGCGCTCCAGCGCCTCGCCCTTGAGCAAGCCGAACGACACCAACGGCTCGACGATGCTGTCGAACACCGTGAAGCGCGGGTCGAGCGCGGCGAATGGGTTCTGCTGCACCAGCTGGATCCGCCGGCGCAGTGGCCTGAACTGGCGCCAGCTGTAGGCGCTGACATCCTCGCCGGCAATTTCCACGCGCCCCTGGCTGGGCGTTTCCAGCCCCAGCGCAATGCGCAGCGCCGTGCTCTTGCCCGAGCCCGACTCACCGACGATGGCCAGGGTCTGCCCGGCATGCACGTCCAGGCTCAGGTCCTGCAGGGCGGTGAACGGGGCGCTCTGGCCGGGTAGCGCAAAGCGCTTGGCAACGCGGCTCAGGCGCAGCAGCGGCGCCTGCCCCGGTGGCGCGCTCGGCCTGCGCCGGGGCACGAAGGCCGGCGCTGCGTTGAGCAGGGCATGGGTGTAGGGTTGCGGCGTGCCCCACAGCACCTGCCGGGGCGAGGCCTGCTCGATCAGCTCGCCCTGTTTCATCACCAGCAGGCGGTCGGCACGGTCGCAGGCCATGCCCAGGTCGTGGGTGATGATCAGCAGCGAGATGCCACGTTCGGCCACCAGCTGTTGCAGGTGGTCGAGAATGCGCCGCTGTACCGTCACATCCAGCGCGCTGGTGGGTTCGTCGGCAATGATCAGCCGCGGGTTGCCGGCCAGGGCAATGGCGATCAGCACCCGCTGGCGCATGCCGCCCGAGAGCTCATGGGGGTATTGGCGGGCGCGCAGCGCCGGCTCGTCCAGGCCAACCTGGGCCAGCAACTCCAGGACATCGGCATCCAGCGCTGGGTAGCGCCGGCCCTGGGCCAGCACCAGGGCTTCGGCGATTTGCCGGCCGATGCGTTGGGTGGGGTTGAGGCTGACCATCGGGTCTTGCGGCACCAGGCCGACGGTACGCCCGCGCACCTGGCGCTTGGCCCGCTCACTTGCCTTGGCCATGTCGATGCCATCGACCCACAACTGGCCCTGGTCGATCCGCGCATTGCCCGGCAGCAGGCCGAGCAAGGCGCCGGCCAGGGTCGACTTGCCTGAGCCCGACTCGCCAACGATGGCCAGGGTTTCGCCCTGGGCCAGGCTGAACGACAGCTGTTTCAACGCCTGCGTGCGCTGCCCGGCGAAGGCATAGCTGACACTCAGGTCGCGCACGTCGATCAAGGTTGGCTGGCTCATCGGGCATGCTCCTCGGCGCTGCGCGCCAGGTGGTTGAGGCTGAACACCACGGCGACCACGAACAGCCCCGGCAGCAGCGATACCCAGGGGGCGGTGATCAGGAAATGGCGACCGTTGGCGATCAGCGTGCCCCATTCCGCCGCAGGCGGCGCCGCGCCAAAGCCCAGGAAACTCAGCCCGGCGGTGGCCAGGATGGCGGCGCCGAAGTCCAGGGTGGCGAGCACCGCCACCGGGCCCCAGGCATTGGGCAGTACATGGCGCAGCAGCGTGCGCGCCCAACTGGCGCCGCCCAGGCGCGCGGCCTCGACGTAGGGCAGGGTCTTGATGCGCAGCACTTCGGCGCGGGTGGTGCGGGCGAACCCGGGGATGATGCCGACGCCAACGGCCACCGCCACCGGCACCGTGCCAAAGCCGATGGCGGTGACGATCGCCAGGGCCAGCAACAGCCCGGGCAGCGCCAGCAGCACGTCGACCAGGCGCATCAGCGCAGCATCCAGCCGGCCACCGGCAAACCCGGCCAGCACGCCCAGGCCCAGCCCGCCGAGCAGGGCGATGGCCACCGCCAGCAGGGCTGCCAGTACCGACAGGCGCGCGCCGTACACCACCCGGGTGTACAGGTCGCGGCCTAGTTCATCGGTGCCGAACCAGTGCACCGCGCTGGGCCCACTGAGCTTGGCGGCAGGCGCGGTGGCGTAGGGGTCGAAGCTGCTCAGCCAATGGGGCACCAGCGCGCACAGCAGGGCGAACAGCACCACCAGCAGGGCCAGGGTGAAGCCGGGGCGGCGCAGCAACGGAACCAGCGCCTGCTGGGCGCGTTGCCAGCGGGTACGGCGCTTCCAGGTATCGGCAGGGCGGCTTGCAGCTGGCGTGCTGTCGATCTGGGGCAGGGGAATGTCGAGGGTCATTTCAGCTCACCTTGGCCGTGTGGGTGATGCGGGGGTCGAGGTAGGGGTACAGCAGGTCGACGATCAGGTTCACCACCACGAAGGCGGCGGCCGACACCGCGACGATTGCCAGCACCACCGGGATGTCCTGGCGCAGCACGGCTTCCTGGGCCAGGCGGCCGACGCCATTGCGCGAGAAGATGGTTTCCACCAGCACCGCGCCAGACACCGTGTTGCCCACCTGCAGGCCGACCAGGGTCAGCAGCGGCAGGGCGGCGTTGCGCAGGCCATGGCGGGCCTGCACCTGGGCCCGGCTCAGGCCTTTGCCGTAGGCCGTGGTGATGTAAGGTTCCTGCCATACGCCCTGGAAACCGCGCTGCAGCACCTGGGCGTACACCGCAGCGCTGGGGATCGCCAGGGTGATCGCCGGCAGCACCAGGCTGGCCACGCCTTGGCTGCCGGTGGCGGGGAACCAGCCCAGGGCGAAGGCGAAGACCTGAATCAGCAGCAGACCCATCCAGAACACCGGCACTGAAAACCCCAGCGAGGGCACCCGCGCCAGCGCGGTCTTCAGGGGCCGCCATTGCAGGTAGGCGGTGAGGTAGGCAAGGCCCACGCCGGCCAGCAACGACAGCACGATAGCCGTGCCCGCCAAGGCCAGGGTTTGCGGCAGGCGCTCGGCCAGCAACGCGGCAACCGGCCGGCCCATCGACAGCGACTGCCCCAGGTCGCCGTGCAGGGCGCGCCACAGCAAGTCGGCATATTGCTCGAACAGGCCCTTGTCCAACCCGTAGTAGGCGCGGGCCTTGGCCAGGTCTTCGGGCGACAGGCCGTCGGCTTCCATGCCCGAGGCGCTGAGCATGATCGCCAGGGTATCGCCGGGCAGCAGGTAGAGGATGAAGTAGGTGATGGTATAGGCGCCCCACAGCACCAGCAGCGCCTGGCCGAAGCGGCCGATCAGGTAGCGCTTCATGGCTGCTCGACCTGGATGTCGCTGAGCAGGGCGATGCCTTCGGCCGTCCAGCGGAAGTCCTTGACCCGCGGCGCGGTGGCGGCCTGCCACACCCGCTCATACAGTGGGAAGGTCGAGGCTTCGTCGATCAGCAGGTCCTGCAACTGGCCGTAGGCTTGGGCGCGCTGGTTGTCGGCGGTGGCGGTGATGCCGCGGTCGAACAGCGCCTGGGCGGTGGCCAGGGCGTGTGGCTCGTAGGTGTTGGTGGCCAGGGTGGCGCTGTTGGCCGCGCGTGGGTCGAGGATGGTTTGCAGGATGATCGGGTCGGCGCGGGTCATGTAGGTGGACGTCAGGTCATAGGTACCCGCCGCGTTGCCGGCCACCCACTCGGCGCGGGTCAGCACGTTCAGCTTGAGCTCGATGCCCACCTTGCGCAGTTGGTCCTGCACCAACACGTCGCCGGCGGTTTCGGCCGGGGTGATGTTGTAGCGCAGGGTCAGGCGCTGGCCGTTCTTGTGCCGGTAGCCATCCTCGGCCTTGTGCCAGCCGGCGGCATCGAGCAGTTGCTCGGCGCCCTGGGGGTCGTAGGCAAGCTTGTTGGCCTGGGGCTTGAAGTACGGCGTGGTCACGTCGTACACGCCGCTGACCACCGGGAATTGGGCGCTGTACACGGTGTGGGCATAGCTGGTGCGGTCGATGGCCTTCTGCAGTGCCAGGCGCACCTGGCGGTCACCCAGCAGGCGGCCGTTGCGGGTGTTGGGGTAGAGGTTCAGCGCCGGCCCTGGCAGCGAGCGGCTTTGCAGGTTCGCGCCCTTGGACTCGAACAGCTTGAGGTCGACTTCCGAGAACGGGTTGCGCGGCCAGAGGATATCGGCCTTGCCCTGCAGGAACAGGCCATTGCGCACGCTTTCTTCGGGGATGTAGCTGATTTCCACGGCATCCAGGTGCGCCGGGCCCTGGTTGCGCACGTTGGCCGAGGGCCAGGCGTAATCGGCCCGCTTGACCAGGCGCGCGCCCACCTCGGGGGTGTAGTGCTCCAGCACGAACGGGCCGGTGCCGATGATCTTGCCCAGCGAACGTTCCTGGGCGCTGAGCTGGTAGGAGGCCGGGGCGAGAATGGCCAGGTTGGTGGTGGAGGTGGCCTGCAGGAAGCCGGCATTGGGTTTGGCCAGCACCAGGCGCACGGTGAAATCGTCGAGCACTTCGGCGTGGTCGTAGCCGGCCAGGTAGGTGGCGCCAAAGGTGGCCGGCAGTTGGGTGGCAAAGGCCTTGTTGCTGTCGAAGGCGGTTTTCACGGCATGGGCGTCGAAGCGCTCGCCGTTGCTGAAGGTGACGTCCTGGCGCAAGTGAAAGGTGTAGCTCAGGGCGTCGTCGCCGATCTCCCAGCTTTTCGCCAGCCAAGGAATGATGCGGCCGCTGTCAGGGTCCTGGTCGGTGAGCGATTCCGCGACGTTGCGCAGCAGCACACGGTGTTCCAGCCAGTAGACCTGGAAGGGGTCGACGCTGACCAGGGTGGTGTTGTCGCCCCAGAAGGCGATGTGCAGGGTTTTGCTGGCGGCGGTGTTGTCGGCGGGCGAGCAGGCGGTGAGGGCCAGGGCCAGCGAAGCGATGGCGAACAGGCGGTGCAGTGGGGGCATGGGAGGGTGCTTCAATGAAGTGGAGTTTCCTGCGCCGGCCTCTTCGCGGGGCAAGCCCGCGCCTATACATGGACCGCAATGGCAACCCCTGTAGGCGCGGGCTTGCCCCGCGAAGAGGCCGGCCCAGGCTGCAGCTACCGGTCAGTCCTGGTAATCACGCCCCTCTCGGTCCAGTTGCCGAATCAGCGCATCCCAATGCCGCTGAATGCCTTCCCCCTTGCCATCGGCAAAGCGCTTGGACTGCTCATGCACCTTGGCAATCGCCGCCTGCGGTGCGTGCAGCAATTGGTCGTTGCCCCCGGCCTGGGCCGCCACCTGAATATTGCAGGCACGCTCCAGCCCATGCAGCTCGCGGAACGCATGCTCCACGCTGATGCCCCCGGTGAGCAGCCCATGGTTGCGCAGAATGAGGATGTTGCTATCGCCCAGGTTGGCCACCAGCCGCTGTTGTTCGTCCAGGTCCAGGGCCACGCCTTCGTAGTCGTGGTACACCACCCGGCTGTAGTAGGCCAGGGCGTGCTGGGAGATCGGCAGCAGGCCGCCGCGCTGGGCCGACACCGCTGCACCGTCGCGGGTGTGGGTGTGCAGTACCGCGTGCAGGTCTGGGCGGGCGCGGTGGATGGCGCTGTGGATCACGTAGCCGGCCTGGTTGATGCCAAGGCCCAGTGGGTCATCGATGATCGTGCCGTCGACGTCCACCTTGACCAGGTTGGAGGCGGTGATTTCATCGAACAGCAAACCGAAGGCATTGATCAGGAAGTGCTCGTGCGGCCCTGGTACGCGGGCCGAGAAGTGCGTGTAGATGTGGTCGGTCCAGCGGAACAGGGCGGCCAGGCGGTAGGCCGCAGCCAGCTTGACCCGCACCTCCCACTCTTCGGCGCTGACCCGGCTGCGCACGGTGTTGGAAAGAGGGGTGACGGCAGACAGTGAACTCATGGTGTGCTCTCCGGTAATCAGTAGCCGCGCGCGCTATCGACCAGGTTGGCCAGGGGCGCCTGTTCGCGGTAGCGGTGGAAGTTGGCGATGAAGGCTTCGAGGAAGGCGGGGTAGCCGTCCTCGGAAATGGCCGAGGTGTGGGGTGACAGGAACACCCGTGGGTGGTGGTACAGCGGGTGACCGACGGGCAGGGGCTCGGGGTCGGTGACATCCAGGCTGGCTCGCCCGATCCGGCCGCTGTCCAGGGCTTCGAGCAGGGCCTGTTGGTCGAGCAGGCCGCCGCGGGCGATGTTTATCAGGTGCAGGCCGGGGCGGGCGTGGGCCAGCACCGGGCCGTCGATCAGGCCACGGGTGGCGGGGGTCAGCGGGGCCGCCAGCACCAAGTGGTCGCTGCCAGCGAACAGCTGGCGCAAATCGTCGGCACGCGCCACGCCAGGCACCTCGGCAATGGCCTGGCCGGGGCGGCTCAGGGCCAGCACCTTCATGCCCAGGGCCACGGCCTTGCGCGCCAGGCTCTGGCCGATGCTGCCGAACCCGAGAATACCCAGGGTGCGGCCACGCAGCGGGGCCAGGGCGGTCAGGCGCCAGTCGGCGTCCTTGACCCACAGCCCCGGCAGTTGCTTGGCGGCGGCGAACACCAAGGCTAGGGCGAATTCGGCCACCTGCTCGGCATTGGCGCCCTTGCCGCTGGTGACGGGTGGGCCTTGGAACACCCAGTCGGGGTAGAAGTCGATGCCAGACGACACCAGCTGCACCCACTTCAGGCCCCAGGGCCAGCCTGGCGGCGCGGTGTCGACGCGCTGGCCGCGCACGTTGATCGGGCGCAGGATGAACACGTCGGCGGGGGCCTGCAGGCTGAGTTGGCCCGGGGCGATATCGATGATTTCGTGGTCCGGCAGGTGGTCGCGCAGGTGCTGGTTGGCCTGGGCGTCGAGCTGGCTGGCGATGATCGAATGGCTCATGCTTGCACCTCGGCCAGGGCTGCGCGGCCGACTTGGCCGAACACCACGTCATCCTGCGGGGTATGGATACGGCTGCAGAGCACGTCACGGTAGTGGCGCTCCAGCGGGTTGCGCCGCGACAGGCCAGGGTTGCCGGCGGCCTCGATGGCCAGCTCCACGGCCTGGATGGCGTTGGCGCTGACCAGGTGCTTGAGTTGCCCGGCATGGGCCGCGATTATCTGCCCGGCGACGGCGCCATCGAGCAGCGCCTGGTTGGCGAACAGCAGCGTGTCGATGCGCCCCAGCACGTCCTGAAAACGTGGCAGGCTGGCCAGCGGCGCACCCAGGTTGGACGGTTTGCGTTGCTGCAGGAAACTCGCCAGCCAGTCGCGTGCGGCGCGGGCCACGCCGTCGTACACCGCGGGCAGCAGCACGGCCATCCACAGCAGGCTTTCGCCGTCGAGCTCGGCCTTCGGTGCGCTGGCTGGGCTGACGCTGACCGCGTGGTCCAGGGGAATCAGCACGTCGTCGAAGCGCACCTCATGGCTGCAGGTGGCGCGCATGCCCAGGTGGTCCCAGTCCTCGACGATGGTGATGCCGGGGGTGTCGCGGTGCACCAGGAAGCCGCCCACCAGTGGGTCGGCATCATCGCTGCGGCCCCACACCAGGTACCAGCTCAGGCCGTGGCTGCCGGTGGAGTAGATTTTGCTTCCGCTCAGGCGCCAGCCTTCGGCGCTGCGCCGCGCCACGGTGGCCGGGAGGCCGCCGCGGGCGGGGGTGCCCAGTTCTGGCTCGACGCGCAAGGCGTTGATCAGCGCGCCGTGCTGCACGGCATCGCGGGCGACTTGCTGGCGCAGGTGCTCGGGCCAGCGGGCTTCATCTTGCAGGCGAAAATGCTGCAGGTACTGCATCACCAGGATCAGCGCGGTGGCCGGGTCACCCTTGCCGACCGCGCCGATCACCCGGCGCGCGTTGGCCAAGTCCGCGCCGCCGCCGCCCAGGGCGCGTGGCACGGTGAAGGCAAGCAGGCCATGGCCGTGCAGCAGGTCGAAGTTGTCCTGGGGGAACTGGGCGCTGCGGTCGTAGCGCTCGGCATTGGCCGCAAGGGCTTGCGTCAGCTCGGCCAGGGCGCTGTCGGAGGGGTGACTCATGGGCTTTCATCCCTGAATGACGGTGGGTTGCTTAAGACCGTATTCTTATGGATGGCGCCTGTAAAAGTCTTTTTGGTTCTATGCTAATTATTTGTTTTTAGAATTTAATGATTTTCTTGTTATGCGATTTTTGCATTTATTGGTGGGGCGTTGCATTTGTGGCGTCTGTGAGATCGAGCGCCGCCCGCGCGGCGCTTCGCGGGGCAAGCCCGCTCCTACATCTGTTTCGGGCCAATTATTCCTGTTTCCGTTGGCGCGCGGCCCCTTGGTACTCGACGCGATATCGAATGGAACAAACAAGGGCACGCGCGCCAATGGTGGCAGGAGATACTGGCCCGAAACAGATGTAGGAGCGGGCTTGCCCCGCGAAGCGCCGCGCGGGCGGCGCTCGATCTCAATGCCGCCACAAATACGACGCCCTACACCCGGTCGCTCACCCAACAACCAACGCCCTACACCCGGTCGCTCACCCAACAACCAACGCCCCACACCCAGCCGCTCACCCCAACAACCGGTGCCCCGCCACCTCGCCAAACAACTCCACCGGCCCCTGCAGATTCCCCAGGTAACGCGGATGGAACAGCCACAAATCCACCTGCGGCTTGAAGTCACTGACGTTAAGCACTTCCAGCGCATCGCGGTGGCGGCTGGCCTGCAGCAGCGGTTCAGGCACCAGCCCCAGCCCCTGGCCGTTGGCAACCAACCCCAGTTGCAACTCGGTACCGAAGGTTTCCAGGTTGATCGACAGGCTCAACCCCTGTTCGCTCAACGCCCGTTGCAGCCCGGCACGAAAACCACAGCCGTCGGGGTTGAGCACCCAGCCACGGGTGTAGCAGTCCTTGAGCTTGTAACTGCGCTTGCCGGCGCTGCCCTTGGCCGCCACCACCTTCAGCGGCATGCGCGCGATGGACTGGCTGGCGATGCCCTCGGGAAAGATCTTGCCCGGTGGGAAGAGTGCAGCGGCAGCGTCCAGTTCGCCGTTCTCCATCCGGGCAATCAAGCTGCTGCCCCAGCCACTGCTGACTTGGGTGCGCAGTGGCGGGTAGGCCTCGCGAATTTGCGCCAGGGCGTCGAGCAGCACCACATCGCCCAGGGTTTGCGGCACGCCCAGGCGTAAGGTGCCAGAGGGGGCGCCATCGTTGGCCACCAGTTCGCGCAGCGAGTCGATCTCACGCAGGATCGCCTTGCATTGCTCGTACACCCGCAGGCCCATGGGGGTGGGCTTGAGGGGCTTGGTGTTGCGGTCGAGCAGGGTGGTGCCCAGGTCTTCCTCGAAGTTCTGTACCCGGCGGGTGATGGCCGGTTGGGTCAGTTGCAGTGCCTCGGCGGCGAGGTTGGTGGACTGGCAACGAATGACCGCGACGAAGGCGTCCATATCATCGATTTTCATGGTCGGCGCTCACTGGATCGATCGGAAAATAAGGCATTGGCATATTGGTTAACGATAGTAATGCCAGCGGCGAGATTCGCCAAATGCCGTTGGCTTTGAAAAAATGCATATTAGGATATTCCTAAAATCAATTTAGTTTATTTAGCGCATCCCGCTAGAGTCGCCTGACCTGGGCCGCACGATGCCGCCCGCCCTGTGACCGAGGAGCGCCATGTCCATCCGATCGAAGCTATTGACCCTTGCCGCCGCGCTGTTGCTGGCCAGCAACGCCAGCGCCAGCGAGCGCCTGTCCCTGCGCATAGGCGACCAGAAGGGCAACATGCGCGCCCAGTTGGAGGCGGCCGATGCCCTGAGCGACCTGCCTTACGACATCCAGTGGGCCGAGTTCCCCGCGGCTGCGCCGCTGGCCGAAGCGCTTAACGCTGGGGCCATCGACGCGGGCATCATTGGCGATGCGCCGCTGCTGTTCGTGCTGGCCTCCGGCGCGCCGGTGAAGGCCATCGCGGTGGACAAGTCCGACCCCTATGGCACCGCGCTGCTGGTGCGCCCGGACGCCCCCTTGCACAGCGCCGCCGACCTCAAGGGCAAGCGCATCGCCACCGGCCGTGGCTCGATTGGCCATCACCTGGCGCTGAAGGCACTGGCCCAGGTTGGGCTCAGTGAAAAGGACGTGGAGTTTCGCTTCCTTGGCCCGGTGGACGCCAAGATCGCCCTGGCCAACGGCGCGGTAGATGCCTGGTCCACCTGGGAGCCCTACACCGCCCTGGCCGAGCTGAGCGGGCAGGGCCGGGTGCTGGTCAATGGCCGCGGCCTGTCCAGCGGCAACAGCTTCCTGGCCGCCACCGACAAGGCCCTGCAAGACCCGGCACGGCGCGCCGCATTGCAGGACTACCTGAACCGCCTGGCCGAGGCGCAGGTGTGGGCCAACCAGCACCTGGACAGCTACTCGAAAACCCTCGCTGCGATCATCGGCTTCCCTGAAGACGCCGCCCGTCTGCAGTTCGAGCGCCGCCAGTTGCGTTGGCAAGTGATCGACGACAAGACCGTGGCCGAACAGCAAGACACCGCCGACTTCTACCAGGCCCACGGCCTGATGAGCCAACGCCTCGACGTGGCCCCCACCTTCGCCAGCGGTTTCACCGTGCCAGGCGCAGCCAAGGTGGCTGTGCAGCCCTGAACCCCGAGCGCCGCACATGGCCCTGTAGGAGATCATCCAGCCCTGCGGGCTGCGCTGTCGCGCAGGGAACAGAGCCAGCAGGGGCACCGCAATCCTTTGTAGGAGCGGGCTTGCCCCGCGAACACCGGCGCTGCCGGTGCCGAACACCGCGCCGCTTGCTTCGCGGGGCAAGCCCGCTCCTACAGAAATGCCTGTTAAATCAGATAGTTTCGATTTGTTCCATAGGAGCGGGCTTGCCCCGCGAACACCGGCGAAGCCGGTGCCATGCACCGCATCGCTTACTTCGCGGGTCAAGCCCAGAAATATCCGTCGCCCCAAAAAGCCCAGCGTCCTCCATCTTTTCTGCACATTTTGCCGCTACGTTCCCACCCTGCGAGGACACGCCGACTGCCCAGTGACTGGAGGGACCTGATGAACGCACCCATGCCGCAACCCACCCTGCTGGACCCGGATGCCATCCAGATCCGCCACCTGTTCGTCACCCCCATCGCCAGCGTCGTCCACCCCGATGCCCAGGCCCTGAACCGTCAGCTGCACGAGGTGATTACCCAGCGCATGGCCGTAGACCCAGGCACCTCGCACAGCAACCAGGGCGGCTGGCAGTCGCCGGCCGACTTCAGCCAGTGGGGCGGCGAGCCCGCCCAGGCGTTGCTGGCGTTCGGCCTGGCCCTGGCCAACCAGCTTACCGCCGTCTACAGCGCCGAGCATGGCCTGGTCGAGCCCACCTTCACCTGGCGGCACTCGGCATGGGCCAACGTCAATCACCCAGGCGATTCCAACCACCTGCACGGCCACCCGGGCGCCTACTGGTCCGGGGTGTACTGGGTGGATGACGGCGGCCGCCAGGAGGACCCTGCGGTGGGCGGCGACCTGGAGTTCCCAGACCCACGCGGCATGATGCCGTCGGTCTACAGCCCGGACCTGAGAATGCGCATCGAAGGCTGCCTGACCGCCGGCTACAGCTCCAGCGTGGCCCCGGCTACGGGCACCTTTGTCATGTTCCCCTCATGGCTGATGCATTCGGTGCAGCGCTTCAACGGCACCCGGCCACGTATCTCGGTGGCGTTCAATTTCGGTATTTAAGGCATCACCAGCGCAACAGGCGCGGGCCTAGCCACGCCCCGAGCGCGGTGGGCAGCAACATGCCCAGCACATACCACAGCCCCCAGAATGGCACGCCCATTTCCGGGCAGTGCAGGCAGTAGGCCACAGTCGCCGTGGCACCGGCCAGCAGGCCGCCGGCAGCGCCTGCCTGGCGCAGGCGGGTCGGTGCCAGGCCGCGCAGGGCCCAGAACACGCTGACCATGCCCGGTAGCGAGAGCAACGTGATGTTCAGCGCACAGGTGCGCCAGGTACGGCCCAGCAGCAGGTCGGCGCGTGCATCCAGGGGGGCGGCGGCCAGGCTGAGCGCCGCGCCCACCCACAACAGCAGCAACGGCAGGCCCAGCAGCCCCCAGGCCACGCCCGCGCGTGCCCCCGGCCTGGCAAGGCGCAGGGTCAGCCACAGCCCCAGCGCAGCCAGGCTGGTGGGCAGCGCCACCTTGGCCCAGAACAGCCCGGTGCGTGCCACCTCGGCCAGGTCGCTGCGCAGGCCATACAGGGCCAGGGTCATGAACACGGCCGCAAGCAAGGCCAGTAGCAGTGCCAACCCCAGGCGCCGGGCTGGCAGGTGGCGCGGCACCGGGCCTTCGCCGGCGGCCAGCAGGCTGATCAGCTCATCGGTCTTCATCGTCGCTTCTACCTCCCAGCAGCTTGGCCAAGGCTTTCAGGCCGCGGTGGATACCCACTTTCACCGCCGAACTGGAAAGCCCCGTCAGGTGCGCGGTTTCTTCCACCGACAATCCCTCCAGCTTGACGTGCACAATCGGCAGCCGTTGGCGCGCTGGCAACTGCCCCAACAGCCTGGCCAGGTCACGGCTGGCTTCGGCCGGCTCGGCGTCGCTGGCGGCGAACAATTCGCTGTCGTCTTCCAGCACGGTGTGCCGCGCTTCATGCCGCGACCAACTGCGCAGGTGGTCGGCCAGCTTGTAGCGGGCAATCGCCTGCACCCAGGCGGTCAGGGGCTGCTGCGCCTGGTAGGTGTGCCGCGCATTGTGCACGGCCAGCAGCACCTCTTGCACCAGATCCTCGACCTCGGCAGGCCGCCGGGTCAAGCGCCGCCGCAAAAACGCGCGGATGTGCAGCGCCAGGGCCGCGAGAAACGCCCGGTAGGCCTGGGCGTCGCCAGCCAGCCCACGCAGCAGCAAGGCTTGTAGCTGGGATTCGCGCGCATCGAGCGCTGCCTGTGATTCAGTTCGCTGCATGGGCCGCCTGGGTTACACCGTCGGTGCATTTACTGTGAGCCAACCGTCGGCGGCGCAGGCCGATCAACCCTGCACCCCTGGCTTGAAACGTTAGGCGGCCAACGCCGGGTGAACAAAGATTTTTTTCTTGCCCCTGTAACCCGGGCCGTAACTGCTGCGAACTACTGCATGAGCCGCCGGTAAATACGCCGCGGCCTTACCCTCAGGAGTCCACCACATGAAAACCCTCGCCCTCGCCACCGCCGCCCTGGCCCTCGCTTCGCTGGCAAACGCGGCCCTGGCGGCTACCCCCTCCCAGCCAGCCGGCAGTGGCGCCGTCATGGAGAAATGCTATGGCGTCGCCATGGCCGGCAAGAACGATTGCAAGGCAGGCGCAGGCACCACCTGTGCGGGCTCGGCGAAAAAAGACTACGACGGCATGCACTGGAAAAATGTCCCGGCCGGCACCTGCACCTCGATCAAGACCCCAACCGGCATGGGCTCATTGACCCCTATCCAGTCCTGAACAGGGGAAGCCGACCATGAATGGCCAAGTCGCGCTGGGCGCCGGGGTCGGGCTCAAGGCCGAGCACTACGCCCAGGCGCTGGCCTGTGGCGCCGAAGGGCTCTGGTTCGAGGTGCACCCGGAGAACTACATGGTCGGCGGCCCGCGCCTGGCCTGGTTGTTGCGCATTGCCGAGCGCCATCCGCTGTCGTTGCACGGTGTCGCGTTGTCGCTGGCGACCGATGCCGAACCGGACCGGCTGCACCTGCAACGCCTGCGCGCATTGGTTGACCAGGCCGGGCCAGTGCTGGTGTCCGAGCACCTGGCCTGGTCGACCTGGCGCGGCGCCTATCACCCCGACCTGCTGCCGTTTCCCCGCACAGGCGAGGCCTTGCGCCGCATCAGCCGCAATATCCAGATCTGCCAGGAGGCCCTGGGGCGGCCCATCGCCATCGAAAACCCCAGCCACTACCTGCAACTGCAGGGGCATGACTGGGACGAAATCGACCTCCTCGAAGCGCTGGCCCGGCGCACCGGGTGCGGTTTGTTGCTGGACATCAATAACGTCCATGTCAGCGCACACAACCTGGGCTTCGACGCCATCGACTACCTGGCGCGCTTTCCAGCCTGGGCTATCAGCGAGGTGCACCTGGCCGGTTACAGCCACGACGACCAGGCGTGCCTGCTGATCGACTCCCACGATGCGCCCGTCGCCGAACCGGTCTGGGCGCTTTACCGGCGCCTGATCGCACGGGTGGGCCCGCGCCCGACACTGGTCGAGCGCGATGGCCATGTTCCGCCATGGGCGCAATTGCTGAATGAGCGCGACAGGGCCCAGGCAACCCTCAATGCCGTTGAGGTGCTGCGATGAAACTGACCCTCAGCCAGTTCCAGGACGCCTTCGCCCTGGCCCTGCAGGGGCGCCCGGCCCCGCAGCTGGCAGCGCTCACCGAGCAGCCGGCGTTCGCGGTGTACCGCAACACCGTCATGGCTGGTTGCGTGGACGCCCTGTGCGCCAATTTCCCCAGCGTCCTGACCTTGGTCGGGCGCCCGTGGATGGAGGCTGCCGCAGTGGCCTACGTGCGCCAGGCACTGCCCGACGACCCGCGGCTGGTGCTGTATGGCAGCGCCTTCGCCGACCTGCTCGCGCGCCTGCAAGGCGAGCATGGCCTGCCGTACCTGGCCGAAGTGGCCCGGCTGGATGCCTTGTGGAACGAGGCATTCTGCGCGCTGGATGCGCCGTGCCTCGACCTTCGAGCGCTCGCCGGCATGGCCACCTGTGACCTTGCCCGCAGCGTGCTTTGCCCACGTGGCAACGCGCGCTGGCACTGGTGCGATGCACATCCGGCCTACAGCCTCTGGCGCTGCGGCCGCGAGCAACTGGCCTGGCAGCACGATCAGCCCTGGGTCGGCGAAGGCGTGCTGTTCGTCGCAGGCCCAGAGGGTGTTGGCCATCAGCCGCTGGAGAAGGGCGGTTGCGCCTTCCTGCAGGCCTGCGCCGCCGGGCAGCCCCTGGAACAAGCCTCACAGCATGCGCACCACGCCCAACCCGACCTGGACTTCACCGACCTGCTGGCCCGCCTGGTCGGCGCCCGGGTCTTTCTTTCGCTGAACGTTCACTGAGGAAACCACCATGGACCGCGTCCACACCACCCCCCGGGGGTTCAACCTGCGCCACACCTGGAATCGGCTTGCCGATGCCGTGCAACGGCACCTGGGTGACACCGTGCTGTGCCTGGTTGCCCGGTTCGGAATCGCGTCGGTGTTTTTCCTTTCCGGGCGAACCAAGGTCGAGGGCCTGCTGACGATCACGCCGTCCACCTACGAGCTGTTTCGCACCGAGTATGCCTTGCCGCTGCTGTCGCCCTGGCTGGCGGCGCACCTGGCCACCTATTCCGAGCATCTGTTTTCGCTGCTGCTGGTACTCGGCCTGATGACCCGGTTGTCAGCCATGGCGTTGCTGGGCATGACCACGGTGATCGAAGTGTTCGTCTACCCCGATGCATGGCCCACCCACCTGACCTGGGCCGGCCTGCTGCTGTTGCTGATCGCCAGGGGGGCGGGTGCGTGGTCGCTGGACCACCTGCTCAAGGTACGCTGACGCGGCTCCCCACCTGGCTCGGCAGGGCCAAAAAAGGGCGATTTATCCACTTTCAGCTGCTCCCGAGGGCTACATGGATTATCCTTGCGCCACGCAATCAACTTCAAAGCAGTGAATCGAACAATGGGTTTTGAACAACTAGCTGGGCTTCGTGACCGCCTGCGGGCTGAAAAAGAGCAGGCAAAGGCGGAATCTGCGCCACGCCCCAAACGCAAGGCCGCACCCCAGGCCAAGCCGCGTGAGCAGGATCCGGCAGTAGCGGCGATCTGGCCGCTGCAGAAGCACTTCCCCTTGGCCTTCCCGGTCAACCCGGCCCCGAAAGTGCCGCTCAAGGAAGGCATCTTCAAGGACGCCGAGCAACACCTGGAGCTGCTGGGCATCACCCGCGAACAGCTCAAGCTGGGTATCTCCACCTGGTGCCGTGGCGCCCGCTACTGGGCCAGCATGGTCGAGGACGCCCCGCGCCTGGACCTCAACGGCCAGCCAGCAGGCGTCGTCACCGCCGCCCAGGCGCTGCATGCCAAACAACAGGCCGGCCGCCAGCGCAGCCAGGACCGCCGCAACCGTGCCAAGGCCAAGGCGCCTGCTGCAGCGCCCGTTGCCGAGGCTACCGAGGCCGCCGCTGAACCCGCCGCGCAGTAAGCCTGCACGCAGATCCGCTAACGGTTGCCGGCCAGTGGGCCGTGCAACAGGGGCGTGTCGCGGATGTTCGCAAGCGTGGCGCAACCTGACAGTTGCATGACCACGCGCAGTTCCGTTTCGAGCTGTTCGAGCACCGCGCGCACGCCTTGCCAGCCATCGAGCGCCAGGCCATAGAGGATCGGCCGCCCGACCGCCACCAGGTCGGCGCCGGCGGCAATCGCCTTGAACACATCCAGGCCACGGCGGATGCCGCTGTCGAAAATCAGCGGCACCCGGCCGCGCACCTCGGCGGCTACCCGCTGCAGTGAATCGAAAGCCGCTGGCGTGCCATCCAGTTGGCGACCACCGTGGTTGGACACCTGAATGCCCTCCACGCCATGCTGCAGCAGCGCTCGGGCATCCGCCGCCGTGGTCACGCCCTTGACCACCAGCGGCAACCCACCACTGTGCTCGCGCACGAAGTCCAGGC
The DNA here is from genome assembly GCF_011752535.1 of Pantoea sp. Tr-811. NCBI lineage: Bacteria > Pseudomonadati > Pseudomonadota > Gammaproteobacteria > Enterobacterales > Erwiniaceae > Pantoea > Pantoea sp. Tr-811. Next base: position 137,366 of record NZ_VWXJ01000016.1, on the reverse strand, counting down.
TGGCAAGGCCGATGCTGCTGTCAAAACTCAGGTCCAACGGCAGGCGGTGGCCCTGGGGGTCGAGAAAGTTGCCGGGTGTGGGCAAGCGCAGGTTGTTGCGCAGATCATGCTCCCGGTTGCCCCCCACGGTGACGTCCGCCGTCAGCACAATCGCCTTGTAGCCCGCCGCCTTGGCCCGTTGCAGCAGTTCGCGGTTGAAGCCGCTGTCGCGGGTCAGGTAACACTGGAACCACTTGTCACCTGGGCTGGCCGCGGCAATCTGCTCAAGGCTCTGGGTGGCTACCGTACTCACGCCCAGCAGCGTGCCAAAGGCCTCGGCGCCACGCGCCGTGGCAGATTCCGCGTCGGCGTGCACCAGGCCGTGGGCGGCCATGGCACTGACCATGATCGGCGCCCGGGCCTGGCTGCCGAGGATGTGGGTGTCCAGGCTTTGCACCACCGTGCCGCTGAGAATGCGCTGGTCGACGAAGGCCCGGGAGAAGGCGGTACGGTTCTCGCGCAAGGTTTGCTCATCGCCGGCGCCTCGGGCGATGTAGTCCAGGGCCGGCTGGGCGATCACCTTCGCCGCCAGCGCTTCCAGCTCCAGCAGGTTGAAGAAAGGTGGGGAAGGTCGTTGCATTGGAAGGCTTCCACGGCAAGGCAGCAGGTTAGAAGTCATAGGCCAGCTTGGTGTACCAGAAGCCGCCACCGGGGTGGAACGGCGGGGTGCCGTAGTTGTACTTGTAGGCTGCCTGGGTGATGCCATTGTTGTCGGGGCGCACATTGAAGATGTTGGTGCCGCCAACGCTGAGCGTCAGGCTGTCGAACAGCACGTACGACAGGTCCAGGTCGGTGATCCACTTGGCGCCGAAACTGCGGTCGTTGGCGGCGTTCTGCTGCCAGGTTTCGACCTTGCCATAACGGGTGGTCTGCAGGTTGGCGGCGAAGTTGCCCAGCGTCCAGTTGGCCCCCAGTATCCATTTGCTGCGCGGCGTTGCGGCCACCAGCAAGCCTTCGGCGGCATGGCCGACCACGCTTACGCCGGCGTTCTGCAGCGCAGCCGGCGTGCCGCGGCTGCCCTCGACCGTGGTCTTGTTGTAGTTGAACGCCGCGCTCCAGCGCACATCGCCCCAGGCGCCGTATTGGCTGCGGTGGTCCGCCACCAAATCGATGCCGCGGGTGCGGGTGTCGAAGGCGTTGGTGTAGTAGCTGACCCAGGTATTGCGTGCCACCCCCACCGATTCGAGGATGTCGCCGATGGCGCCGTTGCCGTTGCTGCGGTCATACAGGTTTTCGCTGAGCAGAATACGGTCGTCGATGTCGATCACGTAGGCGTCGGCGGTAAAGCTGGTGCGCGGTGCGGGCTGCCAGGTGATGCCAAGCCCGGCGTTGCGGGTTTTCTCCGGCTTCAGGTCCGAGGCACCGAGGGCCTGGGCCAGGGCGCTGTCGGGCGTTGCGGTGTAGCGCAGGGCCGGCACCGCGTTGCCGTTGGCATCGGCTGCCGTGCGGTTGTCGGACACGGTGTAGCCCAGCTGGGTCAGCGAGGGCGCGCGGAACCCTGAACCCAGTGTGCCGCGCACGGCCACCTGGTCGGTGATGGCGTAGCGCGAGTTGAGCTTGAAGCTGTAGGTGTTTTCCTTGATGTCGTCGTAGTGCTCGGCGCGCCCGGCAAGGCCCACGTACCACTTGGGCGTCAGGTCGAACCCAAGGTCCAGGTAGGCTGCAACGTTGTTGCGCTTGAGGTCCGCCTCGTCTTCCGGGCGGATGGCCAGCACGCCCTGGGCGCCGGTAGACGGTTGCGCCCCATTGGCGTTGTACAGCGCGCTGCCCACCGGGAAGGTGTAGGGGCCGACGTTGTAGGCGCGCGGGTCGTTGCCGGCAAAGGTCCTGAAGCGTTCCCAGCGGTGCTCCAGGCCAAGCGACACCTGGGTGGGAACCGCCACGCCGAACAGGCCATCGAAGGCGCGGGTGATGTCCAGGTTATTGACCCACTGCTCGAACTGCAGGGTGGCCAGGTCGTCCCATTTGGTGGGCGAGTCCGGGCCATAGGTGGGGTTGGCGGTCAGGTCGCTGGCGTGCTCGATCTTGTCGCGGCCATAGGTGGTGGAGAGGTCCCAGTCCCAGTTGGCTACGGTGCCCTTGCCGCCGAACAGGAATTGGTAGTCGGTGTCCTTGAGGTTGTTCAACGGGTAGTAGCCGTCTGGAAACAGCTCGGGAACCGACGCCGCGCCATTGGCCGCACGCAGCTGGTTGTTCGACTCGGTCTTGCGTTCGCCGTAGGTGGCGTAGGAATACAGCTTGAAATCGTCGGCCAGCGGTAACTCCGCGTTGTAGGCCAGGTTGAACGCCTTGAGGTCCGGGTCGCCGTTGCGGGTGCTGACATGGTCCCAGGCAGCCTGGCGGTCATTCTCGAAAAACGCCCGGACGCTGTCTGGCGATTTCCCCACCCAGGTGGCGGTGCCGCGCTTGCGGGCATCGGCCGACAGGTGCAGGAAGCCCCCATCGCCCAGGGTGAAGCCATGGTCGGCAGCGGTCTTGATGGTTTCCCCTTGGCCTGAGAACAGCTGGCCGTAGCTGGTTTCCACATGGCCGCCGGAGGCCGTGCGCTTGAGGATGATGTTGATCACCCCGGCGACGGCGTCCGAGCCGTACTGTGCGGCGGCGCTGTCCTTCAGCACCTCGATATGGTCGACGGCGCTGACCGGGATCATGTCGATGTCCACCGCGTTGGCGCCACTGGTGTCGATGTTGCCGTTGGCCGGGGCGGCGCCGTTATGGCGGCGTTTGCCGTCGACCAGCACCAGCGTGTAGGCCGGGCCCAGGCCGCGGTTGCTCAATGGCCGCACCTGGGAGTTGACCCCGGCGATGTTGGTGCCGAAGTTGAACGAGGGCAGCAATTTGGAGATGGCTTCGGAGAGTTCCGCACGGCCGGTCTTGAGCAGTTGTTCGCTGTTGATGATGTCGATTGGCGTGGGGCTGTCGGCCACGGTGCGCTGCTGGCCACGCAGGCCGGTGGAAATTACTGAAACGGTGTCCAGGCGCGTTTCTTCCGGCTCGGCGGCCTGGGCGGCCAATGGCGGCAGCGCCAGGCAGGCGAGCAGGGTGGTCAAGCCTGAGCGCAGGGCAAACGGGGGGCGTGGCTGTTGGGAAGGCTGCATCTTGAAGTGCTCATCACGGGATTGGAGGGCGGGGCGATCGGGCGACCGCGTGGGCGCCTCAGCGTGATGAGGTGGCTTGGGTAAGAACCTAATCTTATATTTTTTGGCTGTAAAAGGCTTTTTTGTTCTAAGCTAATTATTAGTTTTTGGCATTTAGTTGATATTAAAATATGCGTTATTTGGATTATTAGGGGCCAGGCCGGCATCTGCCTGTGCGACCGCATCGCGAGCTGCGCTCGCTCCTACCAGGGCTGTGCATGCTCTCGTTGGCTGTAATCAGGTCGCGATCTCTCTGTAGGAGCGGGCTTGCCCCGCGAACACCGGCGAAGCCGGTGCCATCCACCGCGGTGCTCGCTTCGCGGGTCAAGCCCGCTCCTACAGGAATATCCGTTCAATCAGAGAGCGGCGCCTGCATGTAGCTCAGGGTCATCCGGCTAAGCGCCGCAATGCCCACCGACAAGGCGTGGTCATCCACCTGGAAGCCCGGCGAATGGGTTGGCCATACCGGCTTGTCCGCCAGTTGCGCCGGGGTCACGCCCATGCGCATGAACAGCCCCGGCACCTGCCGTGCGTACTCGGCGAAGTCGTCTGCCCCATAGGTTCCACTGTCCACCTTCACCGGTTGCGTGGACACCTGCTCCAGCACCGGCAGCATTCGCTCTACCAGTGCCGTGTCGTTGTACCCGGCGCGGTAATTGCCCGGCAGGTACTCCACCGTGGCACTGGCGCCAGAGGCTTCGGCAATCTTCTCGGCGGTGCGGCGCATGCGTTGCAGCACATCCTCGCGCTGCTCGTCGCTGACGGTACGGATCGAACCTTCCAGGCGCACTTCGGCGGGGATGATGTTGTGCCGGTCACCGGCTTCGATACGCCCCACGGAAATCACCGGCGCCGGCAACAGGCTCAGGTTCGATTGGCGGCTGGGAATGGTTTGCCAGGCCAGAATCGTCTGGGCGGCCACCGGCACCGGGTCGATGCCGGTCCAGGGGAAGGCGGCGTGGGTCTGGCGGCCCATGATGCGGGCGACGAAGGTGTCTGCCGCCGCCGTGGTGCGCGTGCGGCTCAGGGTCAGGCTGCCGGCGGTACCCGCGGTGACATGCAAGCCAAAGATCACCGCCGGCTTCGGGTTTTCCAGCACGCCTTGCTCGATCATCAGCCGGGCACCGCCGGCCTCGCCCAACGGCGGGCCCTCCTCGGCAGGCTGGAAGATCAGCTTCAAGGTCCCTGGCAATTCCTCGCGCCGGGCCGCCAGCACTTCAGCAACCCCCAGGGCCATGGCCATGTGTGCGTCATGGCCGCAAGCGTGCATCACCCCGACCTCCTTGCCACGGGTACGAAAGTCGCCGCTCTGGTCCACGCTACGCACGCGGGAGGCGTAGGGCAGGCCGGTCTGTTCGGTCAGCGGCAGGGCATCCAGTTCGGCACGAATCGCCACCACCGGGCCGGGTTTGCCGCCGTGCAGAATCCCCACCACGCCGGTGTGGGCGATGCCGGTCTGCACCTGCAGCCCCAGCTCACCCAGGCGCTTGGCGATCAGCGCGGCGGTGTGCACTTCGCGGTTGCCCAGCTCCGGGTGCTGGTGGATCTGCTGGCGAATCTCGATGACGCCGGGCATTGCCTTGGCAATCCGCGCGTCCAGGTCGTCCCACCCTTGGGCGGCAATCGTGGTGGATAACAGCAGCAGGGCAAGCCCGGTAAAGCGCATCGGCATCATGCAGGCGCCCCTTGGTCAGTAAGTGAAGGCGATCGGCGGGTAGGTGCCGTTCACCAGGTAATCGCCGATGGCCTTGTACTTGTAGGCCACTGCATCGTGGGTGGTGTGGGTGCGGGCGTTGCGCCAGTGGCGGTCGAAGTTGTAGCGCGACTGGGTGGTGGCCGCGCCGCCGACTTCGTAGAGCCGCTCGCAGACATGCAACGCGGCGCGGGTCGAGGCAATCTTGGCTTCGGCCACGGCGATGGAGGAGCGGGCGAGCAGGGCATCCAGTGCTTCGCCGTCGAGGGTGCCCTGCAACTGGGTGCGGGCGGCCAGGTCGACGCTTAGCGCGGCCTTTTCCACCAGCGCCTCGGCGCCATGGATGGCCGCCGCCAGGTCGCCCACGGTATGCAGGATGTACGGGTCGTGGCGCGCCTGGTCGACGCCGCTTTCGCGCACCGGCCGCGCCCCCGTGCGCGACCACTGCACCGCATCGTCCAGTGCCGCCAGGCCGATGCCGATATCGATGGCGCAGTGGATCAACTGCGCGCTGGCGCCGATGTAGTTGCGCCGCTGGTACCACTGGGCGAGGGGGATCACCTGCTCGGGCTGCACCGGTACGTTCTCCAGCAAGGTGGTGCCGCTGGCCGTGACCCGCTGGCCCATGCCGTCCCAGTCGTCCAGCAGGGTGATGCCCGGGGTATTGGCGGGCAGCATGACGTACAGCGCATTGCCGGCCTCGTCCACCGCCTGCACCTTGAGCAGGTCGGCGAACAGGCAACCGGTGCTGTAGAACTTGCTGCCGTTGAGCACCAGGCGGTCGCCGTCGCGCTCAAGGCGGGTATGGATCTCGCCACGGAACGTGCCGCTGCGCTCGGCAATGGCCCCCGAGGACAGCTGGCGTTCGGCGAAGGCGCCCAGGTAACGGCGCTGTTGCTGCTCGTCGGCAATCAGGCGCAGGTGCTCCACCGTGGCGAAGTGCGGGAACAGCGCCTGGGCCACGCTCGGGTCGGCCTTGGCCAGGGTGATGAAGATCCGCGCCACGTCGAGCTGGCTGACATCGCCGCCGCCCAGTTCGACGGGGACACGGGCGGCACCGAGGCCGGATTGGCGAATCAGGTCCAGTTGCGCGTGGGGCAGGATGCGCCGGGCATCGCGTTCGGCGGCGCCAGGTTGAATGTGGTTGGCCAGTTCATTGGCCAGTGCCAGGTAATCGGTCATGGGCATGTCTCGAAAAAGGGATCAGGGTGCATCGCGCAAGGCCTGGCGCGGAACGCCGAGCAGTAGGATCAGGGTGCCGCTGGCGACCAGGCCGGCGACGATGTACAGGGCCAGGCTGATATCGCCCGTGTTGGTCTTGATGCTGCCGATCATGATCGGCGTCAGCAGGCTGCTGATTTGCCCGCAGCAGTTGACCAGCGCCAGGCCGGCGGCCCGGGCGCGGTCGGACAGGTAGTAGGTGGGTATGGTCCAGAACACCGCCGTGGCCACCAGGTAGCCGCTGGTCATCAGGGTCAGCAGGGCGATGGCCGACCAGGGCCCGGCGATCAGCTTCGGTAGCAGGACCATGGCCAGCGCCGCCGTCAGCCCGCCCAGGGCAAAATGCCAACGGCGCTCCTGGTGCAGGTCGGAATGGCGGCAGGCCCAGAGCATGGCCCCGACCCCGACCACATAGGGCAGGGCGGAGAACAGGCCGAGCTGGCCGAGGCTGCTGACCCCGGCATCGCGGATGATCGACGGCGCCCAGATGTTGGTGACGTTGCCGGTGCACATGATGGTCAGGCAGTAGGCCAAGGTGATGAACCAGACCTTGCCGTCCTTCAGTGCTTCTACGAAGCGCTGGTGGCCACCGGGCTTGCGGTTGGCCCGTTCGGCCGCCAGGGCCTGGGCGATGGCCTGTTTTTCTGCGTCGCTCAGCCAGTTGGCCTTGGCCGGCTTGTCGTCCAGCCAGTACCAGGCGAACAGGCCGGCCAGCACCGGCGGGATACCGGTGAGCACGAACAGCCATTGCCAGCCGCTGAACCCGCCAACACCGCCGAAGTGGCCCATGATCCAGGTCGACAATGGCCCACCGACGATGCCGCACACAGCGATGGCCATGATGAAGCGCGAGGTGATGCGCGCCCGGTAAGCGGCCGGGAACCAGTAGGTCAGGTAGAGGATCACCCCCGGGAAGAAACCGGCCTCGGCGGCGCCCAGCAGTACCCGCAACACATAGAACTGCGCGGGCGTCTGGGCGAAGGCGGTGGCGATGGTCACCAGCCCCCAGAGGATCATGATGCGGGTCATGGTCTTCTTCGCGCCGAACTTCTCCAGCAACAGGTTGCTGGGAATCTCGAACAGCAGGTAGCCGATGGAGAACACCCCGACGATGATGCCGAACGTGGCATCGCTGATGTTCAGGTCAGCCTTGAACTGCAGGTGGGCGAAGCTGATGTTCACCCGGTCCAGCCAGTTGAGCACGAAGCACAGGAACAGGAACGGCATGATCCGCCACGCCAGCTTGCGGTACAGCGGCGGGTCGAACGCGGGGCTTGGCGGCGCAAGGGCGGCGGTGGGTGCGGTCAGGCTGCTCATCGCGGGTTACCAGCTCACGTCGATCTTGCCGAAGAAGTACGCGCCTTCCAGGCCATACGGCGAGTACCAGCTGTAGGTCGGGTCGTCGGTGGGGAAGAAGTAGTAGCGCTTGGCTTCGGCGTTGAGCTGCTGTGGCCGGCGGTCGAAGATGTTTTCCCCGCCGACGGTGACTTTCACCGAATCGCTCAGCCAGTAACCCAGGCTCAGGTCGGTGATGAATGCCGGGCGAATTTCCTCGTCGCGGCTGGCGGAAACCTGGTTGCGCCCGGTGACCTTGGAGTAGCGGGTGCCCTTGAGGGTGAGGTCGAAATCGCCCAGTTGCCAGGCGGCGGTCAGCGAGGTGACGTTCTTCGGGTAGGCCGTGGTCAGGTTGCCCTGGCGGTCGCGGCCGACGGCGCTGATACCGGTGCCGGCCAAGGCATCGGGTTCCTTGATCTTCTCGATGGTCTGCAGGCTCTGGTTGCTCAGCAATGTCCATTTGGTCCTGCCGTATTCGCCCAGGTCGTAGCGGTAGTCGGCGACCAGGTCGATGCCGCGGGTACGGGTGTCGGCCAGGTTGCCGAAGTAAGAGACGATCTGGTTCGGGTCCAGGCCGTTGGCGGCCAGAATGTTGGACACGGCAGTGCCTTGCAGGTTGCTGGTCTGCAGGATGCGGTCCTTGATGTCGATCTGGTACAGGTCGACGGTGACGTTGAGGTTTTCGCTGGGCGTTGCAACGAAGCCGAGGCTGTAGTTCATCGACTTTTCAGGCTTGAGCTGCTTGGCACCGAGGGCTTGGCCAGCGGCATCGTCCACCGTCACGTAGCGGGTGGTGGCCTGCTCCAGCACCCCGGTCAGCGGGCTGGTGCGCCAGGCGGTCAGGGACGAGGAATAGTATTGCTGTTGCAGCGAGGGGGCGCGGAAGCCATTGCTTACGGTGCCGCGCACGGCAAACTGCGGGGTGATGGCATAGCGCGTGGAGAACTTGCCGCTGCCGGTGTCGCCGAAGTCGCTGTAGTGCTCGAAGCGCCCGGCCAGGCTCACGTCCCATTGCTCGGTGAGGCTTTGGCTGAGGTCGATGTAGCCGGCGGTGTTGGTGCGCGAATAGTTGTGCGCATCCGCTGGCGTGAAGCCCACCAGGCCCGGCGCGCCAGGGTTCGGGCGTTGCCCGGCGAGCGGGTGGCCAGTGGGGAATACATAGCCACCGTCGGCATAGGAGGCGTATTCGCCGGCCTCGATCTCGAAGCCGTCGCGGCGAAACTCAAGGCCGGTGGAAACGTTCAGCGGCTTGGCGAACAGGCCGGTATCGAAGGCGCGGGTGAGGTCGAGGTTGTTGGTCCACTGGCTGGCGATCAGGTGCCCACCGTCCATGTCGCGCGGGCTGTCCGGGCCCAGGGACGGGTTGAGCGACTTCTCGTTGCGGGTATTGGCGTCGTTGTAGCCATAGCTGGTGCTCACATCCAGCTTCCAGCCCAGTACATCGTCGTTGCGCAGGCCCACCACGGTCTGGAAGTCGTCCTCCTCTACCACGAAACGCGGCGAGAAACCGTCTGGGTACACCGAAACGATATTCTGCGGCGAGTTGGCGGTGCGGTAGGTGCCCCAACTGGTGGAGTTGCGGTGGCTGAGGGTCGAGAAGGAATACAGGCTCAGTTGCTCGTTCAGCGGCAGCTCGGCGTTGTAGCCGAAGTTGTAGGTCTGCGAACGCGGTTGGCCAAGCTGCTGGCGATAGCGGCTTTCACCGTTTTCGCGGGGGTCGGCGGCGCCGTTGACCGGGAAGTAGATGCTGGTGCGAGCCGGCACCGCGCCTGCCACGTTGGAGCTTTCCTGGATGCCGATGTCGGCACTGAGGCTGAAGAAGCCATCGTTGGGCAGGGCAAAGCCCTGGTTGATCTGGCCCTGGCCGCGGGCGCCGAAGTTGCCCTTGCCGCCGACGCGATTTTCATACTGGCCATACAAGGCGCTGGCGCTGCCGCCGCTGTCGTTGTGCTTGAGGATGATGTTGATCACCCCGGCGATGGCGTCGGAGCCGTACTGGGCTGCCGCGCCGTCACGCAGGACTTCGATGTGGTCCACCGCGCTGACCGGGATCAGGTCGAGGTCGGCCGGCGACTGGCCGCTGGAGCTGGCCGCCGTCTGCACGAAGATCAGCGAGGTGTTGTGCCGGCGCTTGCCGTTCACCAACACCAGCACGTGGTTGCCGCCCAGGCCGCGCAAGGTCGCGGACTTCACCGAAAGCCCGGTGCCGCCGGTAAAGCCGGCAGCATTGGTGTAGGAGGGCACGCTGGCGGCCAGGGCGTCGCGAAGGTTCTGCTTGCCCGAGCGGGCCAGGTCGTCGGCGCTGATCACATCGATGGGCGCCAGGCTCTTGGCCACGGTGCGGCCACTGTCACGGGCGCCGGTGACCACGACCGTCTGCAGGGCCGCATCGGTGTTGCCGGTGTCGGCGGCGCTGGCCAGGGGCGCGGCGCACAGGCCAAGGATGCCTGCGGTAAGCAGGTTGAGCCTGGGCTGGAAAAGGTTGGGGCGAGACATGGTGAGGCTCCGAAATCGGGGGCCGCTTCCATTCCTGGTGGTGGGTGTTCCTGACAGTACTGGCGTGGCGTTTGGGTGTTGGGCTTGTCGTTGTGGTTATCGGTACAGCATGACGTCCTGTCGGGCCTGGTCGACCAGGGCCATATGGTGCTGCAGGCGGCGTTTGCGGTCGGCCAGCAGCAGGGTCTTGCTCCATTGCATGGCCTTGCTCGAATGGGCCGCCAGTTGCGCGGCCAGTTCGATGGCTGCGCTGTGCGGGTCGTCGGCGATGCGGTTGACCAGGCCCAGGGCCAGGGCTTCTTCGGCATCGAAACTGCGGGCGCTGAGCATGATGTCCAGCGCCCGGGCTTCGCCAATCAGGCTGGGCAGGGTGATTGCGCTGAACCCTGAGAGCATGCCGTGGCGCACCTCGGGAAAGCTGAAACGGGTGTCTGGGCGGGCGATGCGAAAGTCGCAGTGGATCGCCAGGCTGATGCCCAGGCCCAGGGTATGGCCGTGCAAGGCGGCGACTACCGGCTTGTTCAAGTCGATGCCGACATCGGGCAGGGCGCGTGCCAGCAGGGCGCTGGCAACGGCCTCGCCGGTCGCCTGGATTTCCTTGAGGTCGGAACCGGCGCAGAAGGCCTTGTCACCGGCGCCGCGCAGTACCACGGCGCGGGCCTGGTGGTCTGCGGCGGCTCGCGCCCAGGCCTCGGCCAGCTGGCGTTTGGCCTCGCCATCCAGGGCGTTCAGGCGCTCGGGGCGGTTCAAGGTGATCTGCACCACGCCATCGCCCAGGGGTTGGTATTGAACTGTCATCGGTGTTTTTCGCTGCCTGTGAAAGAAACACGCTTTGCCTCTTGCAGCTCGGCGTGGAAGTGGGGAAAACTTAAAGGATGTTCATAATGCAAACAACATGTTTGTTATACGAACATGTTTTGTGTTCCTCCTAAATGGTTATAAAAAATGAAAGCGATAGTACTGAAAGCCTTTGGTGGGCCGGAGCAACTGCAACTGGAGGAGGTGCCGACGCCGCATGCCGGGCCAGGTGAGGTGCTGGTACGGGTACGTGCGGCCGGGGTTTGTCATCACGACCTGTTGCACCGCGCCGGGCAGTTGCCAGGTGCCCACACCGGCGTGGTGCTGGGGCATGAAGTGGCCGGGGACGTGGTTGAAGTGGGTGCCGGCGTGACGCGGTTCTGCGTCGGTACGCCGGTGGTGGTCTACCAGCGGCGCTTCTGCGGCCAATGCCGGGACTGCCTGCGCGGGCGCCAGGACCTGTGCCGGGCGCTGGGCCTGCCCTCGGTCGACACCGAGGGGGCCTATGCCGAGTACCTGCGTATTCCGGCAATAGCGGCCGTCGAGCTGCCCGAAGGGCTCGACTACACCTTGGCCGCACTGGCCTCCTGCCCAGTGGCGACCAGTGTGCGTGCGCTGTATGGCGAAGGCGGCTTGCAGCCTGGGGAAACGGTGCTGATCAACGGCGCCAGTGGCGGCCTGGGCGCGCACCAGATCCAGCTGGCGCGGGCGCTGGGGGCACGGGTGATTGCCGTGACCGGCAGCGAGGGCAAGCGTGCGTTCCTGCACGGGCTGGGCGCCGATGAGGTGGTGGTCGCTGCCGGGAGCTACAGCGCCGAGGTGTGGCGCCTTACCGCCAAGCGTGGCGTGGATGTGGCGATGGAGAACCTTGGCCACACGTTGGAAGACACCCTGCGCAGCATGAGCCTGGGGGGGCGCGTGGTGGTGCTGGGCAATGTCGAGCCGGGCAGCGTGCCGGTCAACCCGGGGCTGCTGATTGGCCGGCGCTTGAAGTTGCAGGGCTCGGGCAGTGCGACCCTTGAGCAGTTGCGCACGGCGTTGGCGCTGATTCGCGGTGGGCAGGTACGGCCGCTGATCGACCGGGTGCTACCGTTCCCGCAGGCGGCCCAGGCCCATGCCTTGCTGGAGTCGCGGCAGGTCAATGGGCGCATCGTTCTGAGCGGGTGGTGAGCATGGATATCAGTACCTTGTTGGGCCAGGCTGCCAGCAAATGGCCCGCTGCGCCCGCGCTGCACGAGCCGGCCAGCGGGCGCCGCCTGACGTTCGCACAGCTGGACCAGGCGTTGACGGCGTTCGGCCAGGCACTGGATGGGCTGGGGGTGGAGCCGGGTGCACGGGTGGCGCTGCTGGCCGATGCCAGTGTCGACTACCTGATCGCCGACTACGGCTGCATGGCCTGTGGGCGGGTTCGCGTGCCGCTGGACCCGGCGTTGTCCCTCGGCGAATTGCTGGCGCAATGGCAGGATGCCGGGGCTGTGCTGTTGTTGTTTTCGCCGGCCTACCAAGCTCTTGCCGGGCAGTTGCAGGCGCAGGGGGTGCACTGCCATCCCCTGGCGTCATTGACCCGCGTCGCCCCCTCGGCGCTGCCTGCCCGGCCCGCACAACCTGCGCAGGCGCTGGCTTCGCTGAACTACACCGGCGGCACCACCGGTGCGCCCAAGGCCGTGATGCACCGGCACGCGAGCCTGTGCGGTGTGCTGCAGAATATCGTGATGGCGCGCGCTGCGTTGCCGGGGGATGTGCTGCTGAACGTGCGGCCGCTTTGGCCGATCGCGGCGGTGGCGGTGCTGGCGCACTTGCTGTCGGGGGGCGAGGTGGTGCTGGGCGGGCGCTTCGACAGCCGGCAGTTTGTCTATTCGCTGCGCCAGTACCGGGTGGCGTACAGCTCGCTAGTGCCCACCCAACTGCTGCGCTTGCTGCGCGAGTGCGGCAGTGCGCCGGTTGAGCTGCCGGCGTTCAAGAGCCTGGACATTGGCGCGGCGGCCTTGACCGGCGACGTGCTGGAGGGCTCGTTCAGCCTGTTCAGCGGGCGCATTGCGGTGCTCTACGGCATGACCGAGGCGCCTTGGAGCTGCTACCTGCCCGCCGCGCAGATGGCGGCGCTGCGCGCTGACGGTGAAAGCGCCGAAGGCGTGGTCGGGCGTTCGCTGTTCGCGGTGGCCGTGAAAATCGACCGCGCCGATGAGCAGGGCATTGGCGAAATCCTGCTGGCCGGGCCGCAGTTGATGGCCGGTTACTGGCAGCAACCCGAGTTGACGGCCACGGTGCTGTGCGACGGCTGGTTGCGCACGGGTGACCTGGGGCAGGTGCGCCCCGACGGCTTGCTGGAAGTGCGGGGGCGCTGCAAGGACATCATCCGCAGCGGTGGCAAGTCGGTGCAGCCGGGCGAAGTCGAGCAGGCGCTCGCCAGCCATGGTGCCGTGCGCGAAGCCCATGTGCTCGGCATGCCAGACCTGGAATGGGGCGAGCAGGTGTGCGCCGTGGTGGTGCTGGAGCCCGGCGCGCAGGTAACGGCTGAGGGCTTGCAGGCCCATTGCCGAGCGTTGCTGTCGCGCCACAAGGTGCCCAAGCACGTGTATTTTCTCGACGAACTGCCGCGGTCGCACTATGGCAAGGTGCAGCGCAATCGGCTGATGGCGGTGTTGGCCACAGCGGCTTGCTGAGCGCTTGGCGATCGGCTGGGCCTTCTCGCAGGTTTACCCGTGAGCGGGCCCGGAGCCGTCAGATATTCCCCAGTTGCGCCGCGATGCCTTCGCATGCCCGCCGCACGTGTGCCGCCAATGCCGACCCTGGGTGGGTTTGATCTTCCATGTCCAGCCCTGCCACGACCACGGCCCCAAGTGCCTGCCCACCGGCCACCCGGATCGGAAACGCCACCGACGACAAGCCCGGCTTGAACTCGCCATGGCCGAAGGCGAAATCCTGCTCGCTACGGATCAGTTGCAAGCCGGCCAGCGCCTTGGCATAGCGGGCTTCCCCCAGCACCCCGATGGCCATGGCCTCGCTGTAGGTCGCCAGCACCGCCCGGCCACTGGGGCTGCCTTCGATGGGAAACTGGTCGGCCAGCTCGACGATGACGCTCAGTGGCGTGGAAGGCGTCCACATTCGCTCGATCAGTACCACCTGGTCGCCCACCGGCACCGACAACGAGACGATCGCCGGGCGTTCGCCGATCACCCGCTGCAGCTCGATGGCGTAGGGCAGGGCCAGGCGGCGCAGGTTCAGGCGATTCAAGTAGGCCGCCGAGTAGATGAGGCTTTCCGGGCCGATATGGTAGGTGGCGCCGCGGGACTCGATCAGCCCCCAGTAGGTGAGGGTCTTGAGCAGGCGGTGGATGGTGGAGCGCTCGATGCCGGTCTGCCGGGCCAGGTCCAGGGCACTGGCGCCGTGCTTGAGGTTGGCCAGGGTGCGCAGCAGGACGATCGAGCGGTCGATGACCTGAACGCGGCCGCCGGCATTGTCCTTGCCAATGGCTGCGGGTTGAGGGGCAGAAATTTCCTTCGTCACAGTGGTTTCCAGAACAGGGCAACAGGCGGTCGTCAAGGTTAGCCGCGATCCACGATCAGGTGAAGGCGGTAGGTGGCGATTATCGCGTAACGGCCCGGGCAAGCCCGCTGCCCAGGTAAATAGCATGAGTGGGCCTGCTAGGAGATTACCCAGCGCAGTGGACTGCGCTGTCGCGCAGAAAGCATTGCACGTAGGCGCGCCACCATCCTTTGTAGGAGCGGGCTTGCCCCGCGAACACCGGCGCAGCCGGTGCCATGCACCGCGGTGCTTGCTTCGCGGGTCAAGCCCGCTCCTACAGGATTCTCCGTTAAATCAGATAGTTGCGATTTGTTCCATGAGGGATAACCCAGCCCTCGCGAGCGCCTACTCGGCCTGCAGCAGCCTCCAACCCAACGCCTCGCCTTCCGCCACCGTCGCCGCCGTGCGGTAACGAATACCGAAGACCTGCTCACCCATCTGCCCCATCTCGTCGAAGTGCGCCCGCCGTGCAGCATCTTCCAGCACGCTGATGATGCCGCGGCACAACCCGGCAAACGCCACCTTGTGCTGCTTCAACCACTGGGTCCGCAACTTGCGGTCCTCGTGTGGCTCGTCGTCACCGGGCTCGCGGTAGATCAGCACGAACGCCTCGCCCCGGGCCATCAGGGCATCGAGCTCCCGCGCCCATTGTTGGCTGTAGCCTGGCACCACCGCCTCCGGCTCGATCAGGCACAGGGGGAAGGTACGGATATCGTGGACCTGAAAATCTTCAACGTTCATGTTCGATCTCGTTCGTGTTGAGGGAATGCTGCAGCGCCTCGCCCAGCCAGCCAAGCAGCTCGGCGCGGCGTTCGCGCAGGAAGAAATGGCCACCGTCGACCTGCCGCCAGTCAAAGCCCGCACCGGCGTGGCGGCGCCACAGCCGCGCAGCCTCCAGGGGAACCAGGTGGTCGTCGCTGGCGGCAACCATCACCAGTGGGTTGTGCACCTGGGCGGCGGCGTCGGCGCAGTAGCCTTCGGCCAGGGCACTGTCGTTGCGCAGGATCGGGGCCAGGGTGCGCATCATCTGTTCGTCGGCCAGCACCGCTTCGGGGGTGCCGCCCAGGTGCCGCACTTCGGCAGCGAACTGCGCCTCGTCATAGCTTGACACCTTGCGCAGCAGCGGCAGGCTCGGCGCCGGGCAAGCCATCAGGAACAGCAGCCGCGGCGGCCGGCCACGGGCACTCAGCGCACGGGCCACCTCGAAGGCCACCTTGCAGCCCAGGCTGCAGCCCAGCAAGGCCCAGGGCTGGTCGGCCCAAGGTTCGATCAGCTCGACCAACTGCTGTACCAGCGTGGCCATGTCGTCGATGCCCGGCTCGGCAATGCGCCCCTCGCGCCCCGGCAGTTGCACCGGGTGAATGCGCCAGGCGCTGTTCTCAAGCTGCCAGTGGCGGTACACCGACGCACCACCGCCCGCATAGGGCAGGGCGAACACCGGGTGGCCCTGGCTGCGGTCCGGTTGCCCGAACGGCAGCCACGGGCTGGATGCGCTGCCACCGAACGCAGCATCCAGGCGCGCCGAGCGCCCGGCCAGGGCGCGTGCCACCGTAGCATCGACCGCACCGGCCTGGGCGCGTTTGCGCAGGTGCAGCACACGGTAGTCGGCGCGGCCATCGGTCAGCGCCTGGAACAGGCTGGAGCCGGGCTCGGCGAGAAAGCGCTCAAGCTCGGCGCGCAGTTCAGGGTTGTCATGCTCGGTCAGCACCTGGCGCAGGCGCAGGGCGACCTGTGGCGGCGCCGCCTGGCGGGCCGCCACCACCTGGGCGGCCACCGAGCGCTCGCTGAGCAGTTCGAAGCCGCACTGGGCCAACGCGCTGCGAATGGGCGCCAGGCTCGCGGCATCGAACACATCGGCGTAGCAGAAATGGCCGCCCTCGCGCAGCACCCGCCAGGCATGGCCGAAGAACGCTGGCAAGTCGCTGTAGGCGCCGGATGACTCAAGGTTCAGCAGTAGATCGACGCTGTTGCCTGGCACCGGCAGCTGGCAGGCATCGGCGATCTGCAGGCGCAGGCGGGCGTGCCGATGGCGGTTGCGGCAGTAGGCGATGTTGGCCGCCGACAGGTCGATGCCAGTGAGCGTGCGTGGCCGGTAGTGCTGGGCCATCAGCGCCAGCGCACCGCCACGGCCGCAGCCGACATCGAGCACCTGGCAGCCGTCCACCGGCAACTGCCCCAGCACTTCCAGCACCAGCCGCGCCTGGTCGGCGCCGGGCTCGCCGGCTGCGACCTGGCGTGCAGCCTGGTCGGCCAGCCCCGCGACGGGCCGGTAGCCCCAGTTAAGGTACAGGGCATGCTCGGCAAGGCCAGCGGCCTCCAGCAATTCGGCCAGCCCGGCGTAAGCCTGGCGGTTGCGTTGCAGCGACGGGTCCTGCAGGGCAACGGCGCTGTTCATCGATGGCTCTCCTGGGCCTGGGCATGCTGTATCTGGGCATACTGAAGTGGGTCTGGCCAGGGCACCGGTGGTGGCGCGCAGTGCACCTCGCGGGGCTGGCCCACGGCGCGCATGATGCCCAGCCAGGCCTGGCCATGGGCCTGCCACCAGGCGGGTTGATGCACGGCGGCGGTGGGGTCCAACAGCTCGTCCAGCGCCGCGCCGATGGCCTGGGGGAAGTCGTTGTGCACGGCCTGGGCCAGGCTCGGGCCGTCGCCAGGGCCGAAGGTGACCGCCGTGGGCTGGCGGTTGAAACGGCAATCGGCATGGGCCTCGGGGGCCAGCAGGTAGGAGGCTGCGGCGTCGTCACGCTGGTAGTCCGGGGCATAGATCGGGTGGCTCCACACCACCGGGCCATAGCTGTTGACCAAGGTCACATGGCCCTCCGGGCCGCCGATGGCGATACGGTGCATCACCAGGCTGTGGTGGTCGGGGTCGTGCGGGTCGAGCCAGTCCTGCAGGTGCAGGGCGAAGGGCACCGTGCCGAAGCGCCCCTGCAAGGCACGAAACGGCATGGGCGGGCCCTCCGCCAGCGGCGCCGCGCTGCAGCTGAAGCTGGCCGCCGGGCCGCCCAATGCGCGTTGCACCAGGTCCAGGCTGGAGTACAGCAGTTGCAGGCTGGTGGTGATCTCGACGAACGCCGGGGCACGCCGCTCGGCACTGGCCCGGGCATAGCCGATCAGCCGCCGCCCGGCCGGCAGGTGCGGGTAGAAGGTGCACACCTGGTAACGGCAGCCATGGGCGTGGCCCACAGCCTGCAGGCGGGCGATGTCGGTGGGGTGCGCCGGGTGCTCCTGGAGCACATGGATACCCCGTTCGAGCAGGGCGCGGGCAATGTTCGAGCCGTCGCCGCCGACAATGGCGCTGCGCACCACCACGCAGGCTACCTGGATGTCCGCCGGCAGTTGTTCCACGCTTTGGTACAACACCACCCCCAGGCGCTCGGCCAGCGCCCGCGAGCGCTGGCTGCCACGGGCCAGGATGCCGGCCAGGCGATAGCCCGGCAAGGTGCCGCCGGCCAGGGCGGCCAGGTAGTGCTCACCGAAGCGGGTGCCGCACACCAGTACCTTCACCGGGGCGCTCATGCTGCACCTCCGGCCAGGCTGGCCAGCGGCGCGTCCCAGCTTGCCGGGTCATCGACCAGGCGCGCCAGCAGTTGCTCGAAGCGGCCCATCACGGCCTCGCCCACGGCCTCATCGAGCCGGTCGCGGCGCAGGTCGAGGTTGTACAGCAGGGCGCTTTCCTCCTCCAGCACCTGCAGGTGCAGCCAGGTGCCCGGTTGCGAGGCAACCTCATAGCTGGGCATGCCCAGCAGCGGGTCGCTGGTTTCGGCAATCGCGTAGGTGGTGCGCACGCCCAGCAGGCTGGTCACCGCCACCGTTGGCAAGGCCGCCAGGCCATGGGCATCGAGCACCTGGGCCGGGGTGACCAGGCAGGCCGCCAGGCGCTGTTCCAGGGCGCTTGCGCAGTCCCGGGCCAGCGCGGCGAAGCTTGGCCGTGCCGGGTCGCAGGGCAGCAGGGCCAAGTCGCTGGCATCGAGCACCAGGTTCATCACCTCGGCGTGCAGCGGCTTGCGGTCGGGGTAGTCCAGGCGCAGGGCGAAGGCCTGCCCTTGGCCCAGGGGCAGCAGCGCGGCGGCGTACACGGCGGCGAGCACGGCACTGGCCGGGAGGTTCGCCTGCAGGCCGCGCTGCTTGAGCGCCAACCAGCGCTCACGCGGCAGCGCGGCGCGCCAGATGCGGTAGCTGGCCGGGCCCGCCCCGCTGGCGGCTAGCGCCAGCGGCGGTGGGCAACTGGCAGTGCCCTGGCGGTAGGCAAGCAGCTGCCCGGTGCAGGCGTCGGTGTCGGTCAGGGCCTGCTCGCAGGTAAAGTAGTCGCGGGCGCTGAAGTGCAGGGTGGGCAACGTCCGCTGCGGCTCGCTCAACCACAGGTAGGTTTCACGCAGGATCACCCGCACGCTTTCGATGTCGATCAGCGCGGTGTCCATGCGCAGGTGCAGGCGCAGTGTGCCGTGGTCCAGGCGGCTGGCGTGCCATTGCAGCGGCAGGCCACTGACGGCGGCGGGTTCGCGCGACCATTGGGCGCGCCGTGTGGCCAGGGCCAGGTCGCGTTCGCTGGCCGGGCGGTCGCGCCAGTCGTCCAGGGCGATCACCAGGCGCGCATCGTCCGGGGCCAGGCGCAGGCGGCCATGGCGGTCGAGGTGCGCACGTGTCATCGGGTGGCGCGCCAGCAAGCGGTTCCAGGCTTGTTCGAACGCGCCGAGGTCGAAGCTGGCGGGCTTGTCGTATTCCACGTACAGCAGCGCTGGCAGGTCATCCAGTGCCTGGCGGCGGGCCCTGAGGCCGGTGAGTGGTGCGTCGTCATCGGCTTGCGCCAGCGCATCGCCATTGGCCGCCAGCCACTGCCCGCCGCGTGCCTGCAACTGCTCCAGGCCTTGGCGCAGCGGTGCCCATGCCGAGGCCGGCGCGGCTTCGGCGGTAGGCTTCAGGCGCCGCTCCAGGCCGTTGGCAAAGCGCTCGAAGGTGGTGAACTCGAAGGCTTCCTGGGCCGACAGCAGCACGCCCAGGTCGCGCTTGAGGGTTTCGCACAGCTCCAGCAGCAACAGCGAATCCAGGCCCAACTGGGCCAGGGGCGTGTGCGCCTGGATATCGCTGGCCGGGCATTGCAGCAACGCGGCCAGGCGTGCGCGCAGGTCGTCGGCCACCGTGCTGGCAGGCGCTGCCGCGTCACCCAGTTGCGCGCACAGCGCTTGCAGGGTGTCGGCTTCGTAGAGCGCCTGCGCGCCCAGGCGCACGCCGAACTGCTGCTCGATACGCTCGGCCAGGTCGAGCAACAACAGCGAGTCTAGGCCCAACTGGATGAGACGGGTGTCGGCGGCGATGGCTTCCGGGGCGCAGCCGGCGATGCTGGCGATCAACTGCCGCAGGCGCTCGGGCAGGGCCGGGCTGGCGGGTGCCGCGCTGGCTTGGGCTGGCGCGGGTGAAGGCTGCGCGGGGGTTTCACGCGACAGGCCGGCAAAGCGCCGGGCGGTGGCCGAGGCCTGGGTGATACGGGCCCAGTCCAGCCGTGCCGGCATCAGCATGGCGTTGGCACTGCCGGTGGCTGCGCCAAGCAGCGCCAGGCCCTGTGCGGTACTCAGGCCGAGCATGCCGCGCTCGGCCAGCTGCGCCACCAGCGGTGCGCGTTGCGGCTGGCCGATTTCGCCCCACAGGCCCCAGGCCAGGGCCAGGGTGTCGTGGCCGCGGGCATTGCGCTGGCTGGCCAGTGCCTCCAGGCGGGCGTTGGCCCAGGCATGGGCGCCCTGGCCCTGGGGGCCGAGGACGCTGGCGGCGGAGCTGAAGTACAGGGTCAGGGCCGGGGCCAGTTGCGCCTGGTGGCGGTCCAGGGCCAGGGCTGGCAGCAGTTTGCTGTCCAGGCAGCGGGCCCAGTGCGCCGCGTCGTACTGGCGCAGCGGCGCATCGTGCAGCACCCCGGCCAGGTGTACCACCCAGCCCAGTTTCGGGCCACGGGCCAGGCGCTGCAGGGCCGCGTCGAAGGCCTGGGTGTCGAGCACATCGGCCTGGCTGTCGATCTCCACCTGCACGCCCCGGGCGCGCAGGCGGTCGAGGCGGCGCTGCTCGTCGGCAGCGGGGGCACGGCGGGCCAGGATCACCAAGTCGTCGGCGCCTTGGTCGGCCAGCCACGCCGCCACCGCCAGCCCCAGTTCGCACAGGCCGCCGATCAGCACATGGCGGCCCTCTGGGCGCATCGGCGTGGCGGGCAGCGGCACCGCCTGCAGCTGCCGTTGGTACAACTGGCCTGCGCGCAATGCCAACACCCGCAGGTCGGCAGGTTGCGACGCGGCCAACAGGCCGAGCAGCGTCTCGGCCGCCACCGGGGTATCGCTGTCGAGCAGGCAGGCGTGCAGGGGCGCCAGTTCTTGCACGGCCACCGCCAGCAGCCCGGCGTCACCGGCATCGGCCCAGTTCTCGGCCGTATCGTCAGGGGTGACCACGAAGCAGTCGCGGCGCAGCACCGCCAGGGCCGGGCGCTGGGCGAGCCCGGCCAGTTGCTGCAGCAGCGCCGGCAAGCTGCCCGAAGCCAGGCACACGGCATCGTAATCGGCCAATGGCAGGCTGCCGAGGTCGCTGCAAGCGCTGACGTCCACCTGCACCCCGTGGCGGGCGAAGCCGTTCAGGTCGGCCTGTTCGCCCAACCACAGCAGGCGCCGGGCGGTACTGCCGTGTGGGGTTTCGAGCGGCTGCCAGTGCCAGGCGTACAGGCTGCCCTGGTCGGGCCATTGCGCGGCCGCGGGGAAGCGCCGGGGGCCATGTTCAAGGGCCAGCCACACCCGGCCATCGGCGTCTGCCGCGCAGGCCTGTTGCGGTTCGGTTTGCAACCACGCCTGGGCCGGCGCGGCCTGGTCCTGGCGCCAGTGCAGGCTGTGCAGGTCCTGGGCATCGAGGGCAAGGCGCGCCAGCAGGCGGTCGAGCAGGCTGTCATCGGCGCTGCCGGCCAGTGCCAGGCGCGCCTGGCTGACCTGGCGGCGCAGGTTGCGCGGTTGCTGCAGGCGGGCGCTGAGCAACGGCTGCCACTGGCCTTCGGCATGCCGTGCGCTGACCTGCAGCAGGTGGCTGTCGGGCTCCAGGCGCAGGTGCAGGGGCGCCGGCAGCGAGGCCGGGTCCAGGTGCCAGTGCAGGGCCTGCAGGCAGGTGTCGGCGGGCCTGCCCACGGTGCGCACCAGCCAGCCCAGGACCGTGCCCGGCGAAGGCTGCTCCAAGGTTTGCACCACGCTGTGCATCACCGGCTCCGGTGCTGCGGCCTGTGCCTGTTGCGGCCATTGCGCGAGGATGATCTGCTCGCCCAGGGCATGGCTGGCCAACTGTGTGCCGGGGTAGCCGTCGCAGCGCTGGAAACCGGCCGCTGTGGCGGCGGCCTGCCACTGGGTGAAGCTTGCGAACAACTCGCCCTGGCGGCCATCGGCCGGGTCCAGCGGCGGCACCAGCGGGCCGAAAACGAAGTCGAAGAGTTTCTTCGGCTCGATGATTTCGCGCATCAGCAGGTGGCCGCCGGGGGCCAGACGGGTGGCCAGGTTAGCCAGTACGGTGCGCAGGTTCGGCGCATTGTGCAGCACGTTGGCGGCGATGATCAGGTCGAAGCCGGTCGGCAGGCCCTGCTCGGCGGCTGGCTGGTTCATGTCGAAGGCCTGGTAGCGCATGACCGGCACGGCTGCGAACTTGTGCCGGGCGCGGCCCAGGAACAGCGGGCCGACATCGGTGAACCAGTATTCGCTGCAGCTGCCTTCGGGCAGCTGCGCCAGCACGTCGCGGGTGGTGCCGCCGGTGCCGCCGCCCACTTCCAGAATGCGCAGGGGCCGGCCACGGCAAGCCAGGCCGTGCACCGCCGCGGCGGCAATCTGGTTCAGGTAGCGCGACCAGGGTTGCTCCTGGTACATGTGCTCGACATCGTCGGTGGCCGCACCCGGGAACACCACGCTGACCGGGTCGACCCGCCCGGCGAGCATGTCGGCCAGGCGTGGCCCGGTGCGCTCCACCAGCACGGCCAGTTGTTCATAGCCCAGCTCGCGCATGGTCGACAGCCACGGCCCGGGGGCGGGCAATTGCGCTTGGCGCAGGTTGGCGTATCTGCCACCTTGGGCGTCCAGCAGCCCGGCGCCGGCCAGGTCGCGCAGCAGGCGTGCGAACAGCCCGCGCAGGCCAGGCGCCGCTCCGGCCTGGGCCAGGCATTGGTCGACATCCAGCCACTGCCCAGGCGCGGTGCACACGCCCAGGGCGGCGAAGGCCTGGCCGACATAGGCACTGTGCAGGGCATCGACACCGCGCTGCTCCAGCGCCAGGCCCGACAAGTCGAGCGCAGCGCCCTGTTGTTCGGCGGCCTGCGCGGCGGCGGCGTTCAGGGCTTGCCAGTCGTCTGCTGGCACTGGCGCGGCTGCTGGGCTGGCCACGGGCGCGTTGTACCAGCAGCGCTGGCCTTCGAATGGCGCGGTGGGCAGCAGTGCGCGCTGGCGGGGGCGCCGGGCGGCGAGGGCGTGATGCTGCCAGGCCGGCGCCTCGGCCAGGGCCAGTTCAAGCAGTGCGGGGTCGGCGGCGGCGTGCTGCCACACGCCGATGGCCGCCGCTTCGTGCTGGGTGAACGCCTCCAGCTGGCCGTCGGCGAAATCTTGCAAGGCATCGACCAGCGCCTGGCGGCTCTCGCCTACCAGCAGCAGGCGCCGCGGGTACAGGCTGCGGTGGTGCACGCTGGTGGCGGCGTAGTCGTGCAGGTCGCCCTGACTGTCTTCCAGGCATTGCGCATGGCGCCGTGCCAGTTCGGCCAGGGCCTGCTCGCTGCGGGCACTGAGCAAGAGCAGGGCAGGCCCTGGCATTGGCTCGAAGGCCAACGCCGGGGCTTGTTCCAGGATCGCATGGCAATTGGTGCCGCCGATGGCGAAGGCGCTGACCGCTGCCCGTCGTGGGCCGTCGCCGGCCGGCCATGGCAGCAGCATCTGCGGCACATAGAACGGGCTGTGGGCGAAGTCGATGGCCGGGTTGGGCTGGTCGAAGTTCAAGCTGGGTGGAATCTGCCCATGGTGCAGCGCCAGCGCGGCCTTGAGCAGGCTGGCGACCCCTGCTGCGGTGTCCAGGTGGCCAAGGTTGCCCTTGACCGAGCCCAGGGCGCACCACGGGCTGGTCGGCCCGGCTTGCCAGGCGCGGCACAGGGCCTGCACTTCGATCGGGTCGCCCAGCGGCGTGGCGGTGCCGTGGGCCTCCACCAGGCCGATGCTGGCCGGGGCCACGTCGGCCAGGTGCAAGGCCTGGCCGATCACCTGTGCCTGGCCTTCCGGCGAAGGGGCGGTATAGCCGGCCTTGCTGGCGCCGTCGTTGTTTACCGCCGAGCCGCGCAGCACCGCCAGAATCGGGTCGCCGTCAGCCAGCGCGGCGTCCAGGCGCTTGAGCAGCACCACACCGACGCCGTTGCCGATGGCCGTGCCGTCTGCCTGGGCATCGAACGGCCGGCACAGGCCGTCGGCGGAGAAGATCATGCCCGGCCGGTGCAGGTAGCCGGCCTGCTGCGGGAAGCCGATGCCGGCTCCCCCGGCCAGGACCATGTCGCATTCACCGCTGGCCAGCTGTTCGCACGCCAGGTGCACGGCCACCAGCGAGCTGGAGCAGGCGGTTTGCACGGTCAGGCTGGGCCCGCGCAGGCCGAGCTTGTAGGACACGCGGGTGGCCAGGTAGTCCTTGTCGTTGCCCATCAGGCGGGCGAAGGTCAGTGGCGAGGCGATGTCCTGCACGCGGTCGAAGTGGGCGGCGCTGTAGGTCGACAGCTTGCACGCCCCGAGCACGCCCACGCAGGGCCGGCGCGGGTCGTCGGCCAGTGCCTGGGGGCCGTAGCCGGCCATTTCCAGCGCCTCCCAGGCGCACATCAGGAACAACCGCTGCTGTGGGTCGATCAGTTGCGCCTCTTGCTGCGAGTAGCCGAAGAACGACCAGTCGAAGCGTTCCACATCGTCCAGCACGGCGGCAGCGCCCACGTAGTCGGGCCGCGCCCGCAGGGCCGGGTCGCTGGCTTCGAAACGGCCGATCAGCGCTTCGCCATCGGCCAGCCGGCGCCAGTAGTCGAAGATGTCCACCGCGCGCGGCATGCGGCAGCCGGCGGCGATGATGGCCACGGGCAGGGTGTCGCCATAGTGCTGTTGCAGGTCCAGCTGTTCACTCAGGTTCATAGCGTTCATCCGGTTCGTGGCAGTTACAGGCGCGAGGTCTGGTCGCGCTGCTTGCGGCGTTCGTTGGCCTGGCGCGAGCGCCGGCGTGGGTCCTGGTCGTCGGCCTGGGGCAGTTGCGCCGGGTCGGTGAGGCGGCCCAGGTGGCTGGCCAGGGCGGTGAGGCTGGGGTGGTCGAACACGTCGGTCACCGCCAGTGCCAGGCCCAGGCGCTGGTTGAGCAGGCGGCGCAGGCGGATCAAGTCCATCGACGAGGCGCCCAGCTCGAAGAAGCTGACCGTGGTTGGCAGCTCATCGCGGCCCAGCAGTTCGCCAAGCAGTTGGCCGAGGGTGGCCAGCAGGCCGGCGTCGGCCTCTGGCTGGGACGGGGCCTCGGTGACGGTGGGCCGCGCCGCCGCGCTTGCCGGCCAGCGGTTGGCCGGCATGGCGCTGCGGGCCGGGGTGTCCCATGCCGACGGGTCGCTGGCCAGGCGTTGCAGCAAGCTGTGGTAGGCGCTGAACATGGCGTCTAGCAAGCCGTCGGGGAACAGGCCGTCGACCGAGTCCCAGTTGAACACCAGGCAGCCTTCGCGCTCGACCACTTGCTGGTCGATCCACACCTGCGGGGTTTGGCTGATGCCGTAGCCGAACTGGCCGAGCCAGTCTTGCCCGGCGTCGTCAGCGGCCACCCCCAGGCCGCTGGTGAATACCACCGGCATGGCCACCGC
Source organism: Pantoea sp. Tr-811 (assembly GCF_011752535.1). Taxonomy (NCBI): domain Bacteria; kingdom Pseudomonadati; phylum Pseudomonadota; class Gammaproteobacteria; order Enterobacterales; family Erwiniaceae; genus Pantoea; species Pantoea sp. Tr-811. The sequence goes on along the minus strand of NZ_VWXJ01000016.1, from coordinate 112,279 downwards.
ATCCAGCCGTCGATTGCGCCGCGCGGCCTCGCGCAGCACCCGCACGGCGGAAACCTGCATGTGTTCGAGGTCGGCCCACAGCTGGCGCTGGAGCTGGCTGGCGCGCTCGGCGAAGGGCACCGCGCCTTCGCCTTCGAAGGCCAGCAGCACCAGCGAGGTGAAGTCGCCGACCACCTGGTCGATGTCCGGGTGCACGGCCGGGCGGTTGAACAGGGTCAGGTTGAGGGTCAGGCGCGGGTCGGCGGACCAATGCGCCAGAACCTCGCCATAGGCGCACAGCAGCAGGGCATTGGCGGTGACGTTGCGAGCGCTGGCAGCGGCCTGCAGGGCCTGCCACTGGGCCGGTTGCAGGCGTGCTTCGCGGCGGCTGAAGTGCGGCGGGCGCACCTGGCGTGCGGGGCCGTCGTGGCGCGGCAAGGCGGGCCCTGCCGGCAACTGCGCCAGCTTGCCTTGCCAGTAGGCCAGCGAGCGCTGCCAGGACGGGCGCAGCTCGAAGCGTTCGAGCAGCAGCACGTAGTCGCGAAAGCTTGCGCGCAAGGCGGGCAGCACCCGGCCAGGGTGGCGCGCCAGGCTCGACCATTCGGCCAGCAGAATGCGCATCGAGCGGCCGTCGCACACCAGGTTGTCCAGGCTGATGCACAGGCGCACGCGCTCGCCTGGCAACTGCGCGGCGCGCAGGGAGAACAGCGGCCATTGGCGGGTGTCGGGCACTTCGTGGGACAGCTCCAGGCGCACCACCTGTTGCCAGTCGTGCAACTGCTCGCGGCTGGCCGTGCGCAGGTCGGTGCAGGCGATGCGGTAGGCCGGCACCTGGGCCAGGATGTGTTGCAGGCCGTTGTCGTCGATTACCGCGCGCAGCATCTCGTGGCGTTCGACCAGCGCCTGCCAGGCGTGCTCCAGGGCGTCGAAGGCCACCCCGTCGACGTCCACCTCGGCATACAGGTGGGTCGATACGCCGCCCAGCTCGAAGCCTTCGTCACGGCCAATCCAGTAGGCCTGCTGCACGTCGGTGAGGGGGAACGGCGCGTGGCGCTCGGCTGGGGCGGCGACCAGCGCCGGCAAGCGGTCTTCGTAGGCCGGGGCGGCCGCCACACGGGCGGCGAAGTCGGCCAGGCGCGGGTGGTCGAACAGGTCCGGCAGGGCGACCTGGGCATCCAGTTCGTGGCGCACCCGCTCGATCAGGCGCACCGCCACCAGGCTGTCGCCGCCCAGGTCGAAGAAGTGGTCGGCAGCGTCCAGGCCTTGCACGCCCAGCAGTTGTTCCCAGATCTGCAGCAGCGCGGCGGGCACCTGGCTGGTATCGCCTGCGGCGCGGCGGCCACGGTTGCGCCGTTGCGCGGGGTCCGGGTGGGGCAGCTGCTGGCGCATCACTTTGCCGGTGGCCGACAGCGGCAGGGCGGCCAGGGCGGTGATGGTCTGCGGCACCATGTAGGCCGGAAGCAGGGTGCTGAGGTGGTCGACCAGCTTGCGCGGGGCGAAGCGCCGGGCCTGGGCCGGGTGCTGGGCGAGCAGCAGGTGCATGCCGGGTGCCGGGCTGGCGACGCTGGCCGCCTGGGCCTGGGCGAAGCCAGCTGCGCCCAGCGCCGCCGTCCACTGTTCGGCGCCCAGCAGTGCCTGGCCGCTGGCCTGGCGCTGGTCGGCGAAGTGCTGGTAGCCGCCTTCGAGCAGGGCCACGGTGGCCAGCTGGAAGTCGCTGTTGCGGGTGATTTCCGGGGCAGCCAGCACGCCACCTGGGGCCAGCAGGCTGGCCAGGTTGGCCAGCAGTGCGGGGATATCGCGGCTGCGGTGCAGGGCGTTGAAGGCGATCACCAGGTCGAAGGTGTGCGGTTCCAGGCCCTGCAAGGCGGGTGGCTGATCGGGGTCGAGCACCCGGCAGGCCAGTTGCTGGTGGGCCGGCCAGTTGCCGTGCTCGAACTCGGCGCGGGCTTGTTCCACCAGCAGCGGTGCGGCGTCGCTCAGGGTGTAGTCCAGCGCGGTGCCCGCCAGCAGGGCCAGCAGTTCGCGGCTGGCCACGCCGCTGCGGCCACCGATTTCGACAATGCGCGGTGCCCGGCCCAGGGCCTGCGCGGTTGCTTCGACCACCTTGGCCAGCGCCCCGAGGGTGGCTGGCCACAGCGGGTTGAGGCGGGTCATCTGCTCCGGTGCCAGGGTTTGATCCACGCCATAGAACAGCTCCAGTGCATTGGCCTGGCCGCGCAGTACGGCCAGGCGCTGCTCGGCGCCTTCGCGCAGGCGCAGCAGCACCTGGCGTGGCAGGCCACAGGCCTCGGCCAGCGGTTGCAGGCGTGCCCATTGCTCGGCACTGGCCGGGCCGTGTTCAGGCAGCAGGGCCTGCCAGCGCTGGCCCAGGGCCTCGAAGGCCGGGGCTGTGGCCAAGGCCTGCCAGCCACCGGCTGCGTTCACCGTGTCACGCATCAGCAAGTGGCCGAGGTCGTCCATCAGTTGCCAGAAACCCGCCAGGCCGGTGGGCGCGGTGGGCCAGCTGGGGGCATCGCTGGCCGCTTGCCACTGGGCGGCGCAGGCGGCCGCGCTGCAGCTCAAGGTTTCATGCAGGGCCGGGTCTTGCTCGCGCAGCACCACCCAGGCCGCCAGGCGCTTGTTGCCGCGGGCCGGGCCAATGGCGTCGACCACCGCCTCGCGCACCCCGGGGTGGCGCAGCAGGGCGCTTTCGATTTCACCCAGCTCGATGCGGTTGCCGGCGATCTTCACCTGGAAGTCGCGCCGGCCCAGGAACTCCAGGGTGCCGTCGGCCCAGTAGCGGGCCAGGTCGCCGGTGCGGTATAGGCGCTGGCCGTCATGCGGGTGCTCGAAGAAGCTGGCCGCCGTGCGCTCGGGGTCGTTCTCATAGCCCAGGGCCAGGCCCACACCGGTGATGTAGAGGTCGCCGGTGACGTGGTCGGGGCGGTCGTGCAGGTGGCTGTCGAGCACCCGGTAGCCCTGGTTGGCCAGGGGGTAGCCGTAGGGGATGGAGGTCCAGTGCGCGGGCACCTCGTCGACTTCGAACCAGTTCGACCAGATCGACGCCTCGGTGGCGCCGCCCATGGCGACCAACGCCGATTGCGGCGCCAGCTGGCGCAGGCGGCCCGGCAGGTTCAACGGGATCCAGTCGCCGCTGAGCATGGCCCGGCGCAGGGTGGGCAGGCTGCCGCCAACGGCGGCCACCTCATCGAGCAGCAGTTCGAGCAAGGCAGGCACCGAGTTCCACACGGTGATGCCGTGGCGCTCCACCAGCTCGCGCCAGTGCGCCGGGTCGCGCACCCCGGCCGGCAGTGGCAGCACCAGGGCGGCACCGGCGGCGAAGATGCCGAACAGGTCGTACACCGACAAATCGAAATACAGCGCCGACAGGCCCAGCACCCGGTCGCTGGCCTGGATGGCGAAGCGCCGGTTGATGTCGAGCACGGTGTTCACCGCGCCCCGGTGGTCGATCAGCACGCCCTTGGGGGTGCCGGTGGAGCCGGAGGTGTAGATCACGTAGGCGTGGTCGGTGGGCGCGCGGGGTACGTCCGGCGCTTGGTCGGCATAGGCCTGGGCGGCGTCCTCGCTGGCATCCATGACACTGACGGCAAGCTCGGCAACCAGGGCCTGGACGATCGGCAGGTGGTCGGCCTGGGCCATGGCCACGCGGATGCCGCTGCCTTGCACGATGGCGGCCAGGCGCGCCGCCGGCACATCGGCATCGACCGGCACGTAGGCACCGCCCACGGCCTGGATGGCCAGGCAGGCGGCCACCTGTTCCGGGCCTTTGCGCATCACCACGGCCACTCGCTCGCCATGCATGACGCCCTCGGCCAGCAGGCCGTTGGCCAGGCGCCGGGCCCAGCTGGCCAGGGCCTGGTAGCTCCAGCTGGCGCTGTGGGTGAGCAGGGCCGGGGCGTGCGGGGTACGCAGCGCCTGGTCGAAGAACAGTTGGTCCAGGCAGCGTTCAGGCAGCGGTGCGGTGCAGGCGTTGATGTGCGCCCGTACGGCCTGCTGGGCGGGGGGCAGTTGCGCCGGGGTGGCGGCTTGCCACAGCGCCGGTTGTTCGGCCAGCTGCTCCAGGCGCTGGTTGTAGGCGGCGAACATGGCGTCCAGGGTGCCGGGCTGGAACAACGCCTCGACTGCATCCCAGTTGTAGATCAGCGCGCCTTCGAGTTCGCAGGCCTGGTGGTCGAGCCACACTTGCGGGGTTTGGCTGATGCCGTGGCCGACGACGCCCAGCACGCTTTCGGCGGCGGCGCCCTTGGTCGGGTCGCTCATGCCCAGCTGGCTGGTGAACACCACGGGCATGGCCAGGGTGTCCTGGCGCTCGCGGCCACGGTTGGCTTCGCGCAGCACATCCACGGCGCTGAAGGCGCGGTGCTGCAGGTGTTCCAGTACCTGGCCGTTGACCCCGGCGGCGCGTGCAGCGAAGGCCTGCTCGGCGCTGAAATCCAGCGGCAGCAGGGTGACTGCAGTGAAGTCGCCGAGCAGCCGCGACACGTCCGGGTGCCAGGGCAGGCGGTCGAAGATGGTCAGGTTGAGGGTGAAGCGCGGTTCGCTGCTCCAGGCGGCCAACACCTCGCCGAACACGGTAATCAACAGCGAGGCCGGGGTGCAGCCAACGGCCGCTGCGCGGTCGCGCAGGCGTTGCCAAGTGGCTGCCTCCAGGCGGTGCTGACGGCGGCTGAAGGTGGGCTTGGCCTGTTGCCGGGCGCTGTTGCGCAAGGGCAGTTGCGGGGCTGGCGGCAGCTCATCGAGCGCGTTCAGCCAGAACTGCCGGGCCTGCTCGCGCTGCTGTTGGCGCAGCGGGTCGTTCAGGCGCGCCAGGACATAGTCGCGGAAACCGATGGCGAAGGGCTGCAGGCCGGCGGCCTGGGTATCGTTGCCGGCCTGGTAGAGGGCGGCCAGTTCTTCCCAGATGATCTGCCCGCTGGTGGCGTCGTTGATCAGCATGTCGATGCCGATGTGCAGGCGCACGGCGCCCCCGGCCAGGCGCGTGGCGCGCACGTCGAACAGCGGCCACTGGGCGCAGTCCAGCACTTGGTGCGACATCTGCTCGCGCCAGGCCAGGCAGTGGGCGTCACGCTCGGCGCTGCTGGCCGCGGCCAGGTCGGCGACCTGCAGGCGGTAGTGCGGCACCTGGTCGAGCACGCGCTGGCGGCCGTCTTCGCCGATGACGATGCGCAGGGCGCCGTGGCGTTGCACCAGGGTGTTCCAGCAGGCTTCGAGCAGGGCAAGGTCCAGGCCTGCGGCGGCGTCGGCTTCAAGGTAGGCGTGGCAGGCCACGCCGCCGAGTTCGTAGTGGCCTTGGCGGCCGATCCAGTAGGCGTGCTGCAGTTCGGTCAGCGCGAAGGGCTGCGCCGCGTTGCTTGGGTCGGCGGTGATGGCCGGCGTTTCCACGCTTGCCCGGGCGCCGGCGTGGGGCAGTTGTTCGACCAGGTAGTCACTGAGCCCGCGCGGGGTGCTGCGCTCGAAGATCGCCTTGAGTTCGCAGCGCACGCCCAGGCCGGATTCACAGCGGCGGGCGAATTCCATCACCAGGATCGAGTCCATGCCCAGCTTGAGCAGTTCGGTATGGTCTTCCAGGCGTGCCGGGGCGATGTGCAGGGTGCGCGCCAGTTCAGCGACGACGAAGGCGTGCACGGCGTCGGCATCGAGCACCTGCTGGCCGTCGCTGCCCTGGCTGCAGGCGGCGGGGGCCGGGTGTTCGGCGCAGCGGCTGAAGGTGGCAGTCGGGTTGTACAGCGACAGCAGTGGAATGAACTGCTGCCAGTCCACGTGCACGGCCACATGGTTGCCGCTGGCGCCCGCGGCCAGCAGCGCCGACAAGGTCGCCAGGTAGCGCGGCGGCGCCAGCCGGGCGATGCCGGCCGAGCGCAGCAGTTGCAGGAGCGAGGCGTCCACCTCGCTCATGCCGGCGCCACCGCCCCACGGCCCCCAGGCCACCGACAGTGCCGGCAGGCCCTGTTGCTGGCGCAGGCGCACCAGGGCGTCCTGGAAGGCGTTGGCGGCGCCGTAGGGCACCTGCAGGCGCGAGCCCCAGATGCCGGAGATGGAGGTGAAGCAAACGAAGTGCTCCAGCGCATGTTCCTGGCTGTGCTGGTGCAACAGCCAGCTGCCGCGGGTTTTGGCCAGGGTGACCTGTTGGCAGCCGGCTTCGTCGAGTTCGGCCAGGGCGCTGAAGCGGCTGGTGCCGGCGCAGTGCCAGATACCGGCCAGGGCCGGGCCGCCCTGTTGCTGCTGGGCATTGAGGGTGCTGAAGGCGTCGGCCACGCTGGCGGCATCGGCCAGGTCGCAGTCCAGGTGCTGCAACTGCACGCCCTGGCCACGCAGCAGTTCAAGCCGCGCCTGCCAACCGGCCGGCGCCTCGCGCCGGGCCAACAGCAGCAGGTGGCGAGCCCCATTGGCCACCAGCCAGTCGGTGGTGTGGCGGCCCAGGGCGCCGTAGGCGCCGGCCACCAGGTACAGGGCGTTGGCGCGCAGGCGCAGTGGGGTATCGGTGGCTACGGGCGCTTCGGCGGTCAGGCGTGGGCGCTGCCATTGGCCCTCGCGCAGGGCCACGGCGTCTTCGTTGCCGAACTGGCCAAGCGCCTGGGGCAGGGCGGCGGCCAGCAGGGCCGGGTCGCGGGCGCTCAGGTCCAGTTGCAGCCAGCGCGGGCCGGGGTATTCCAGCGACAGCGGGCGTGCGGCACCGGCCAGGGCGGCTTGCAGGGGGTCACAGGCCTCCCCGGCCAGGGCCTGGGCCTGGAAGGTCGGCAGCAGGATGCGCGGTTTGCCACCGGCGCGCTGCAGCCGTTGCAGCGCTTCGGCCAGTTGCCAGACGTGGCGCGAGGTTTCCAGTTGCTCGATGCAGGCGTCCACCGCGCCCAGGTAAATCAGCAGGTGTTGGTCTTCGACCCGCTCGGCATGGGCCGGCCAGGCTTCCAGGCTCAGGTGCTGGCACTCGAAGCCGGTCAGTTGCAGGGCCAGGGCGCTGGCAAAGCCGGCGCTGCCGCCCAGCAACCAGCAGCGTGGCCGTTCGCTCAGCGCGTGCGGCTCGAACACTTCCCACTGCAGCTGGTACAGCGCCACCGGTGCCGGTGCGGCGCGCTCGGGTTGCGGTTGCAGCGGCAGGGGCGTGCGCGGGGCGTCTTCGTCGTACTCCAGCCAATAGGGCTGGCGCTCGAACGGGTAGCGCGGCAGCGCCCGTGGCGACAGCTGCGGGCCGCGCCACAGGGCCGCTTCGTCGAAGTGCTGGCCCGCCTGGTACAGCGTGGCGCAGGCCTCCAGCAGGCTGCGGGCGTCGTCCTGGCCGCGGCGCAGGCTGGCAACGCAGGGGGTATCGGCCAGGCTGCGCTGGGCCATGGGCGTCAACACGGCGTGGGCGCCCATTTCCAGCAGCAGGTCGCATTGCTCGCTGGCCAACGCCAGCGCTTGGGCGAATCGCACGGGCTGGCGGGCGTGGGCCACCCAGTAGTCGGCATCGGGCGCAGCGTTCAACGCGGCCCCGGTGAGGGTGCTGATGAGCGCCACCATGGGCGCCTGGGCATCGAGGTTGGCGCAGGTATCGCGCCAGGCATCGAGCATCGGGTCGAGCAGCGGCGAATGGAAGGCATGGGACACGGCCAGTGGCCGGGCATGCACCTGGCGCTCGGCAAGCATGGCTTCCAGCGCTTGCAGGGCGCTGCTGGCACCGGAGAACACCACGTCCTGTGGGCCGTTGCAGGCGGCGATGGCCAGGCGCGCGCGCTGGGCCTCGGGCAATGCCGCGAGCAGGCTTTCAGCCTCGGCCTGTGGCAGGCGTGCGGCAAGCATGCCGCCGGGTTCTTCCAGCGCCTGCATCAGGGCACCGCGCCGGGCGATCAGCCGCGCGGCCACGGCCAATGGCAAGGCGCCGGCCAGCACCATGGCGGCGAACTCGCCAATCGAATGGCCCACCATCACCCGTGGCACCACGCCGAAGCTGCGCCACAGCTCGGCAAGGGCATAGCCGACCGCGAACAGTGCCGGCTGGGCCCAGGCGGTCTGTGCCAGGCGCGGGTCGTCGGCGGCGTGCATGACGGCGATGATCGATTCGCCCAGGTGCGGCTGCAGGGCCTGGTCGACGGCATCCAGGGCCTGGCGGAAGGCCGGCTCGCGGGCATACAGGCCGGCGCTCATGCCGGCGTACTGCGAGCCTTGGCCGGTGAACAGGAAGCCTACACGTGGCGCCTGGGGCTGCGCTTCGCTGCCCTGGCTGGCCAGGCGCAGCAGGCCTGCGCGCAGCTCATCAGCGCTTTCGGCCACCAGCGCCGCCCGGTACGGCAGGTGATCGCGGCGCCGGGCCATGGCGTTGGCCAGGGCCTGCAGCGGTAGCCCGGCGCGCTCGGCACAGGCGCTGGCCAGTTCGCCAAGCGACTGGCTGCTGCGCGCCGAGAGCACGAACAGCGCCGGGCCGTGCTCGGCCGCCACGGGTTGGCCGGTGGCGGGTGCCTGTTCGAGGATGACGTGGGCGATGGTACCGGCAAAGCCGTAGGAGGTCACCCCGGCCCGGCGCACGGCCTGGCGCTGGGGCCAGGGTTCGCTGTGGCTGGGCAGGCGGGCGGGAATGGCCTGCAGGTCGATGGACGGGTTGAGCTGCCGCAGGCCCACCAGGGGCGGGATGCGCCCACGTTCCAGGGCCAGCACGGTCTTGACCACCCCGGCAGCCCCCGCGGCGGCTTCCAGGTGGCCGATGTTGGTCTTGACCGAACCCAGCCACAGCGGGTCGTGGCCGTCGCGGCCACGGAACACGTCGGCCACCGACTGGTACTCGATGGGGTCGCCCAGGCGCGTGCCGGTGCCGTGCATTTCCACGTAGTCGATGTCGGCCGGGGCCAGGCCTGCGCGTTGCAGGGTTTGCTGCAGCAGGCGCCGCTGGGCATCGCCGTTGGGCGCCGACAGGCTGCTGCCGGCGCCGTCCTGGCGCACGCAACTGGCGCGGATCACGGCCCGCACGGGGTCGCCATCGGCCAGGGCCTGGGCCAGGGGCTTGAGCACCAGCACCACGCAGCCTTCGCCGCGCACATAGCCGTCGGCGCGGGCGTCGAAGGTCTTGCAGCGCCCGTCGGCGGCGAGCATGCCGGCCTGGGTCAGCACCTGGTCGACCTCCGGCAGCAGCTGCAGCTTCACCCCGCAGGCCAGGGCCAACCCTGAGTCGCCCCCGCGCAGGCTCTGCACCGCCAGGTGCAGGGCGCTGTGGGACGCCGAGCAGGCGGTGTCCACGGCCATCGAGGGGCCTTCGAAACCAAAGCAGTACGACAGCCGCCCGCAGGCGGCGGCGAACGAGGTGCCGGTGCCCCAGTAGGCATCGAAGTGCTCGGCTTGCCCGGAAATGAACGGGATATGCCCGTAGTCGCCGGTGCCAATGCCCACGTACACCGCCGTGTCGCTGCCGCGCAGCTGCGCCGGGCGCTGGCCGGCATCTTCCAGGGCGTGCCAGGCGGTTTCCAGCAGCAGGCGTTGTTGCGGGTCGGTGTTGATCGCCTCGCGGGCCGACATGCCGAAGAACGCGGCGTCGAACTGCTCGATACCCTGCAGGTAGGCGCCGAAGCCGGGGATACCTTCAGGGGTGCGAAAACGCGCTGCCGGCATCGGGCCGATGGCGCTGGCGCCCGCTTCGAGCTGCTGCCAGAAGGCCTCGTCGTCCTGCACTTCGCCGTCGCGGCCGGGCAGGCGGAAGGCCATGCCGATGATCGCCACCGCTTCAGTGTCGGCTACGGGGCCGGGCGCAGCTGGCGCCGCTTGCGCAGCTGGCGCCTCGGTGGGTTGCAGGCGCTGTAGGATCCACTCGGCAAGGTGATTCAGGGTGGGCTGTTCGAACAGCAGTTCATCGGCGGTTTCCACGCCGAAGGCCTGCCCGGCGCAGGCGGCCAGGCGCACCGCCGACAGCGAATCCAGGCCGTGTTCGAACAAGCTGGTGTGGGCCGCCAGGTTGCGTGCGGCCACCGTGCCGAGAATGGCAGCGGCCTGTTCGGCCAGCCAGCCAACCAGCTGCTCGCGGCGTTGCGCCGGGGGTAGGGCGAGCAGTTCGGCGGCCGCCGGGGTGTGCTGGGCCGGGGTGGCTTGTGGTTGGGCCAGCTCATCTTGCCAGGTGACCTGCAACTGGCCGTTCTGGTAGGCCTCGCGCACGGCCTTGCGGCGAACCTTGCCGCTGGTGGTGCGCGGCAGGGTGCCCTTGCGGATCAGCACCACCGCTGCAGTGGCCAACTGGTGTTCGCTGGCGATGGCGGTGCGGATGGCCTGGGCCACGGCGGGGTAGGCCACGGCGTCGGCGGGTTTGAGCACTTCCTGAACGATCACCAGGCGCTCGTCTTCGCCGCCGTCGCACACACCGAAGGCGGCTGCGGCGTCGGCCACGCAGGCGCGGTGGGCGGCGGCGCTGGTGGCTTCGAGGTCGTTGGGGTAATGGCACTGGCCGCGCACCAGCAGCAGGTCCTTGTGCCGGCCCGTGACATACAACTGGCCCTGGTGCACGAAGCCCATGTCGCCGCTGCGCAGGAAGTCGCGGCCTTGGTCGGGCACGGTGCGTGCGGCGAACACTTGCCGGTTCAGCTCTGCCTTGCTGCCGTCGGCGTCCCAGTAGCCGGTGGCAATGCACGGGCCGGCCAGCCAGATCTCGCCCACCTGGCCGTCCGCGCACAGGGTGTGGCTGTGCGGGTCGACGATGCACAGGGCCTGGCCATCGAAATCATGGCCGTTGCCCACGTAGCGGCGCCAGCCTTCAGCCAGCGCGCCGTGGGCCGGGCGCACGTTCACTTGGCCGTGGGCCAGGGCCTGGCTGTCGACGTCGAGCAGGCAAGGTGCCTGGGTGGCGGTGTTGGCTGAAACCAGCAGGGTGGCTTCGGCCAGGCCATAGGCCGGGCGCAGGGCCGCTGCCTGCAGGCCGCAGGGGCCGAAGGCGTTGAGGAAGGCGTCGAGCTGGCCGGGCAGCACCGGTTCGGCGGCCGGCATCAGGCAGGTGATCGCGCCCAGTTCAAGCGTGGCCAGGCGGCCCGGCTCGCGTGCGGCCTGGTCGGCGCACAGGCGCAGGGCGAAGCTTGGGCAGGGCAGCGCGGTGGCATGCTCGGCGGCGGCCAGTTCCAGCCAGCGCAGCGGGTCGGCCATGAATGCCATGGGCGCCATGTACACCGCGCGGTTGCCCTGGGCCAGCGGCAGCAGGATGCCCATGATCAGCCCCAGGTCGTGGAACAGCGGCAACCAACTGGCCACCACTGTGTCCGCGCTGCAGCCAGTCAACCGAGACAAGAACGCCAGGTTGGCCATCAGCGCGCCGTGGCGGTTGATCACACCCTTGGGCTCGCCGGTGGAGCCGGAGGTGTACTGCAGGAAGGCGATGCTCTGGCCGTCGATGGCCGGGCGTTGCCACTGGGCATCGTGGGCACCGTCCAGCTGTTGCACGGCCAGGCCGTGGCGGCTGGCGAAGGCGGCCAGGTCGTCGGCACAGGCCTGTTCGATGGCGCTGCTGGTGATCAGCGCACGGGCGCGGCAGTCGCGGGCGATGCCGTCGACCTTGGGCAGTACCCGGCGCACCCGGGCCACGCCCGGCAGGTTGACCGGCACGCCGATCACCCCGGCGTACAGGCAGCCGAGCAGGGCCACCACATAGTCGAGCCCCGAGGGGAACAGGATCAGCGCGGTGTGGCCGGCAAGGCCCTGTTGCTGCAGGCCGGCGGCGCAGTGGCGCACGCGCTCGGCCAGTTGCCGGTAGCTCAGGCGCTGGCCGGGGTCGCCGGCCTTGCCGGCAAAGTACAGGGCCGGGGCGTCAGGGGTATGGGTGGCATGGTGTTCGAGGCTGTCGACCAGGGTCGGGAAGCCGGGCAGGGTAGGTACCGTCTGGGCTTTCATGCTGTCTTCCTTTGGGCATCGCGGGCGATGCTGACTGGTTGCCGCCCCGTTTTCGGGGTAGGCGGTTCCTGCGCGGCCACCGGTGGGGGCCGCGTTGTTCGAAGGGCGGGGCGAGCGGTTGAATCAGGCCAGGGCGTTGTCCCGTGGCCGCAGGCGCCAGTGGCGGGTGGCCTGTTGCTGGGCCCAGAAGCGTGCATACAGGCCGCCAGCTGCCAGCAACTCGGCGTGGGTGCCGCGCTCGGCGATGGTCTGTTGGTCCAGCACCAGGATTTGCTGCACCTGGGTCAGGGTGTAGAGGCGGTGGGCGATGACGATCACCGTCTTGTTGCGGGTCAGGGCGTTCAGCGCCTGGGTGATGGCGGCTTCGTTGTCGCTGTCCAGCGCGGCGGTGGCTTCGTCGAGGATCACGATGGGCGCATCCTTGAGCAGGGCGCGGGCAATCGACAGGCGCTGGCGCTCGCCGCCGGAGAGGTCCAGGCCCTGGCCGAGGCGAGTCTGGTAGCCGTCGGGCAGGGCCATGATGAAGGCATGGCAGCAGGCGGCGCGGGCGGCGGCTTCGAGCTCGGCGTCGCTGGCTTCGGGGCGGGCGATGCGCAGGTTGTTGGCGACGGTATCGGCGAACAGGTGGGTGTCCTGGAACACGAAGGCGATGCGGGCCAGCAGGTCGTCCTGGCGCATCTGCCGCACGTCCACGCCGCCAATCAGCACCTGGCCCTGGTCGGCATCGTGAAAGCGGGCCAGCAACTGCGCCAGGGTGGTCTTGCCTGCGCCGCTGGCGCCCACCAGGGCGGTGATGCTGCCGGCTGGCGCGTCGAAGTCGATGCCGCGCAGCGCCACGGCGCCGCCTGGGTGGCTGAAGTGTAGGTTGCGCACCTCGATGCCATGGCCCTGGGGTTCACGGCTGCTGGCAGGTTCCGGCAGGCAGGGTACCTGCAGCAGGTTTTCGATGCGCTCCAGGCTCTTGCGGTAGAAGGCCAGTTGCGCCATCAGCGTGGCCGACTCGCCCAGCATGGCGAAGAACCGGTGCGCCAGCACCAGCGTGAGAATCAGCGACGCCGGTGCCAGCTGCCCTTGCACGGCCAGGTACACGGCCAGGCCGAGCAAGGCCAGCAGGCCGATTTCCAGCAGCACGGCGAAGCCGACCGCGAGCAGCCCGGCCACCACCTCGATGCGAATCGACAGCCGCCGAAGTTGCAGCATGCTCGCCTGCAGGGCACCGAAGCGCTCGGCCGACAGGCCGAAGGCGCGGATCACCTTGATGCCCTGAACGAACGCCAGCAATTGGCTGGCCACGCTGGCGCGCTGGGCGTGCTTGGCCCGGCTCATGGCGGCGAAGCGCTGGCGCAGGGCGGCGGCCAGCAGGCTGCCGGCCGCCACCGCAAGCAGCGCCACCAGGCCCAGGCGCCAGTCCACCAGCAGCATCAGCGCGCCGCTGAGCACGGCAATGCCCAGGCGCCCGAACAGCTCGCCGGTGAGGTGGGTGAAGGCTTCTTCGACCTGGGTGGCGTTCTCGCCCAGCACGGCGCTCAGTTCGCCACTGCGGTTGCGGCTGTGAAAGCCCAGGGGCAGGCGGCGCAACTGCGCGGCCAGTTGCAGGCGCAGGTCGCAGAGCATGCCGGTGCCCCCCAGAAAACCGCCCAGGTTCGACGCCAGGTTGCAGGCCAGCTGCAAGGCCAGGCTCAGCAGCAAGGCCAGGGTCAGCCAGCCGAGCAGCGCGCCGTCCAGGCGCTGGGCGAACAGTTCGCGCAGGGCGATGTACAGCACGCCATAGGGCACGGTGGCGAACAGCGCTTCGCCCAGGCGCCAGCCGATGCTGCGCCACACGCGCGGGGTGTCGGGGCTTTGGGTGATACGGAAAACGGCCAGGAGCATGTTCATGGGCGTGCCGCCTCCAGGGTCGGCTCAAGGGCAGGTGAATGGCCCAGGCGCCAGTTGGCGCTGGCCTGCTGGGCGTGCCAGAGCTGCTGGTAGAGCGGCTCGGCGGCCAGCAACTGGGCATGGCTGCCGCGGGCACGGATGCGTCCGGCTTCCAGTAGCAGCACCTGGTCGGCGTCAACGATGCTGGCCAGGCGGTGGGCGATCATCACCACGGTGCGCCCGGCGGTGAGGGTGCCGAGGGCCTGGAGGATCTGCGCTTCGTTCATGGGGTCGGCAAAGGCGGTGGCTTCATCGAGCACCACGATGGGCGCGTTGCGCACCAGTGCCCGGGCAATCGACAAGCGCTGGCGTTCACCGCCCGAGAGCCGGGCGCCGCGTTCGCCGAGCACAGTGTGGTAGCCCTGGGGCAGGGCCTGGATGAAGTCGTGGGCCTGGGCCGCCTTGGCCGCTGCAATCACCTGGGCCTCGTCGATGTCGCTGCGGCCCAGGCGGATATTGTCGAGCACGCTCTGGTCGAACAGGTGCACCTCCTGCATCACGAAGGCCACCTGGTCGTGCAGCTCGCCCAGGGGCCAGGCGCGCAGGTCGCGGCCTTGCAGGGTGATACGGCCTTGCTGCACGTCCCAGAAGCGCAGCATCAGTTGCGCCAGGGTCGACTTGCCGGCACCGCTGGGGCCAACGATGGCGGTGAGGCTGCCGTGGGGCAGGTTGAAGCTGATGTCGTGCAGCACCTGGCCGCCCTGGTCGTAGCTGAAGCCCACCTGCTCGAAGGCCAGCGCATGTTCGCTGTCGCCGGCGGGCAGCTGGGCCTGGCTGGCCAGTTCGGGGGCGCGCAGCAAGGTCTGCACACGGTCATTGGCCGCCTGCACCAGGCGCATCAGGTTGCCGAAGAAGGCCAGTGCGAACAGCGGCCGGGTAATGCCCAGGCCTAGCAGCAGGCACAGGGTGAAGGCCTGCAGCGTGAGGCTGCCGTTGAGGTAGAAGTAGCCGCCGATGGGCAGGATGAACAGGCTGTTGGCGCCGATCACCACGGTAAACGCCGACCAGCCGGGCACGGTGCTGGCGACCATGCGCCCGATCACCGCGCGGTAGGCGTCCAGGGCGTTGTGCAGGCGGCCGGTGGCGTGTTCGCCGCGCAGGTAGGTCTTGACCACGGCGATGCCCTGCACGTAGTCGACGATGCTGGCGGACAGTTCGGCATTCACCTCGCCGTATTCGGCCATCACCTGGGGAATGCGCTTGAACAGCGCAATCTGCACGGCCAGGGCCAGTGGCACGGTGGCCAGGGTTGCCAGGGCCATGCGCCAGTCCAGCCAGAACAGCGCCACGGCGCTGGCCAGGGGCAAGGCCAGGGCGGCGGCGCTGTCGTTGAGGTGGTGGGCGATGAACTGCTCCAGGCGGTCGATGTCTTCGCGCAGCACCTGGTTGGCCAGGCTGGCGGTGCGGGCGTCGATCCAGCCCAGCGGCAGGCGGGTCAGCTTGTTGGCCAGGGCCAGGCGCAGGTCGTGCAGGCTGTCGAAGGCGGCCAGGTGCGACAACACCCCGCCACTGCACAGCAGCAGCCAGCGCAGCAGCATGGCCGCGCCGCAGCCGATGAGGATCGGCAGCACCTCGGCGAAGGGGGCGGCGCTGCCTTGGGCGTAGGTGACCAACACCAGGTACAGGGCGATCAATGGGGTGATCGACAGCACGCCGGACAGCGCGCTGCACAGTGCAGCAACGATCAGCCGGCGGCGCTGCTGGCCGACCAGGGCCAGCAGGGCGGCGAAGCCGGTTTCATGGGTGGGGGTGGGTTCGGTCATGGGCACTCCGCAAGCGTGCGTTCGGCCAGCTGGCGCAACTGGGCCTGAAGCAGTGGGCGCTGATCGCGCAGGAAAAAGTGTTCGCCATCGATCTGGGCCAGGCTGAAGCCGGCCTTGGCGCAGCGTTGCCAGCCGTGCATATGGCTGGCTGGCACCAGCTTGTCGCGCAGGCCGGCGATGCCATGCACGGGGCAGTGCAGCGCCGGCAGGTCGTGGCGCTGGTAGCGGCAGGCGAGTTGGAAATCGGCCAGCAGGGTGTGTTTGACCGCCGCCAGCAGCGCCGGGCTTGCCAGTACCTGGGGCGCGGTACCGCCGAGCAGGGCCAGCAGCGCCGGCAGGTCGGTGCCGCGCAGTTCGGCCACCTGCAGCAGGCGCGCCAGGCGGGCACTGACGGCCATGTCCGGTGGCGCACTGGCCGACAACCACAGGGCGGCGGGTGGGGTGGCTTCGGCCTGCAGCGCCAGGGCCAGCTCGTAGGCCAGTTGGCCGCCAAGGCAATGGCCGTAGAGCACGTAGGGCGCCTGGCGGCCTGCCAGGTGCGGGCGCAGCTGGGCCAGGGCCCACTGCACCCAGGCGGCCATGTCGGGCAGGGGCGAGTGCTGGCGGAAGCCTTCGCGGCCTGGCAACTGCAGCGGGCAGAAGTCCATGGCCGGGCTCAACGTCTGGCGCCAGCCGGCGAACAGCGAGGCGCTGCCGCCACCGAAGGGGAAGGCGAACACGCTCAGGCGGCTGCGCTCGGGCGCTCCTTGGGGAAACACCTGGGCAATGGGGTCGATGGCCACATCCGCGGCTTCAGCCACCGGCAGCGTTGGCTGCGGCCAGTGCCAGGCGGGGCCTGGGTGGTCGCGGGTGGGGCGGGTGTCGCGCTGCAGGTGCACGGCGCGGTAGCGCAGTTGGCCGTGTTCCAGGGCCTGGGCGGTGCGCGTGCGGCCTTCGACGAAGGCCTGGTGGATGAAGTCGTCCTCGGCAGAATCGCCGGGGGCGGCCTGCGTGGCCGAACGTGCCAGCTGCTGGGCCACGGGGTTGCTCAGGTCGAGGTTGCGGGTGCACACCAGGCCCTCGGCGGCGGCCTGTTCCAGCAGCAACTGCCAGGCGTCGTCGCTGAGCAGGTCGGCCAGCACCAGCAGGCCGCCTTGGCGCAGCACCCGGGCCGCGCCGTGCAGCAGGTTGGCCGGGGCGTGCAGGCCTTCGCACAGTTCCACTGCCAGCAGCAAGTCGCAGCTGGCAGCGGGCTGGGGCAGGTGGCAGGCATCGGCCACCTGCCAGCGCACTTTCAGCGTGGCGAACTGGCGCCGGCAGGCGGCGATCTGCTCGGGGCACACATCGATGCCGGTCAGCGTGGCCGCACCGCCCCGGCGCGCCAGGGCGGCCAGGGCGCCGCCGCGGCCGCAGCCGAGGTCGAGCACCTGGCGCCCGGTAAGCGTCACGCCGTCCAGGGCGGCCCACAGCAGCGCCTCTTGCGGTTGGGCGGCGGGGATGCCGTGGCATAGCCACTGCAGTTGAGGGTCTAGTTGCAGCGCCTGGCTCAATTCGTCCAGGCGTGCGTACACCAGCCGGGTCAGGGGCACGGCGGTGGTCATTGGCCAGGTTCCACGGCCGCGCTGGCGCGGGCCTGGCAACGCGGCGCCAGCACCAGGCCGAGCAGGGCCAGCACGCAGGCAACGGCGAAGCTGGCGGCATAGCCGTAGTGATGGGTGAACTGGGTGGCGCCCAGGCCCAGCACCAGGGCGCACAAGGCGTCGGTGCATTGCAGCACGGAATAGTCGGTGCCGGCCTGGGCCGGGGAGGCCCAGTCCATCATCAGGCTGTAGAGCACCACGAAGCCCATTGCCATGCACAGGCAGAAGGCCAGGAAGATCGCGGTCAGCAGCGCCTTGCTGGTGGCCGCGTGGCTTTCCAGCGCCAGGTAGCCCAGTTGCAGCAGCAGGTAGCAGAACAGGCTGGCGCGCACCATGCGCTTGCGCCCGACCCGCTCCAGCAACAATCCGCCCAGGCAGGCACCGGCGATGCCCGACAGGGCGATGCCGCTGCTCGACAGCAGGCCAACCTGCAGCACGTCGAAACCGCGGTCGACCAGGTAGGTGAGCATGATCGCGGTGAACCAGCGCACCGGCGCCTGGAAGCTGACCACGCAGGCCATGCCCCAGCGCACCGCCGGCCGTTGCCAGGCTCGGCGCAGGCTCGGTGGGTTGCCTTGTAGCGGGGCCGGGTTGGCCGGCAGCGGCAGGGCGCGGCGGCGCAGCAGCCAGGCGGGCAGGGCGCACAGCGCCAGCAGCGCCGCCAGGTAGAGGGTGGCTGGCGCCCAGCCGCTGTGGCTGGCCAATGCTACCCACAGCCCGCCGCCCAGGATGTAGCCCAGGTAGCTGCCGCCGATCTGCATGATGTTGCCCATGCCGCGCTGGGCGGGGGCCAGGCTTAGCACTGCGGTGCCGTCGGTGACGATGTCCTGGGTCACCATCACCAGCATCATCACGCCGAGCAAGGCCAGCAATGGCACCAGGGAAGTAGCCGGGGGCAGGGCGATGGCCAGCAGCATGCCCAACACCAACAGGCCTTGCAGCTTGTTGGCCAGGCGCAGGCGGCCGCTGGGGCCGTTGCCGGCGACTCGGTCGGTGCGCGCTGCCCACAGGAACTTGATGGCCGTGGGCAGGAACAGCAACGACAGCAGGCCGATCTTGTCCAGGCCCACGCCCTGGGCGCGCAGCAGCACCGGCAGGCCTTCGTGGGCCAGGCCGCTGAGCAGGCCCTGGGTGGCATACAGGCCGCCAAAGGCGGCGAGCAGGCCAGCCAGGGACGCCGGGCGGCGCCCTGTGACAGCGATACCAGGGGTATGCTCGGTCATGTCAGAAGCTCAGGTTCAGGCGCACGCCCGCCAGGCGGCCTTCACCCACCTGGTAGGCAGTGCCGATTGGCGCACCGGCGTCGAAGGCGTACACGGCATAGGTTTTGTCGGCGAGGTTGTCGACGTAGAAGTCGGCGGACAGGTTGCGGTTCACCTGCCACGACACGCCCGCGTCGAGCAGCGAGTAGCCGCCCTGGACCATGGTGTTGGCTTCGTCGAAATAGGTTTTGCCGATGTACGACACGCCCACGTGGGGGATCAGCGCCATGCCGTTACCCAGTTCGAAGGCGTACTCGGCGGCGAGGTTGGCGGTGCTGCGTGGGGCGTAGGGCAGGATGTTGCCCGACAGGTCGTTGCTGGAGGCGCCGGTCGGGTCCTGGTAGTGGCGGAACTCGGACTTGTTCACCGCCACCCCGGCCTTGACCCGCAGGGCTTCGGTGGCCTGCCACTTGGCGGTCAGGCTGGCGCCGCGGGTGCGGGCATCGCCCACGTTCTGCAGGTACTGGCCTTCGACCGGGCCTACCGACAGCTGGTAGTCCTTGATTTTCATCAGGTAGGCGGCGCCGGCCAGTTCCAGGCTGTTGTCGAACAGGTTGGCCTTGAAGCCCACTTCGTAGTTGCGCGCTTTTTGCGGCGAATAGCTGAAGTCGATGTTTTGCGGGGTGACCGCGCGGGTGAAGCCGCCGGCCTTGAAGCCGGTACTGAACAGGGCGTACACCGACACGTCATCGGTGAGCTTGTAGTTGATGCCAAGCTTGGGCGAGGTGGCGTTGTCGCGTTTGTCGTTGTCCATCGACAGTGCGGCAAAGCGCGTGTCGACGTCGGTGCGCTGTTGCTCGAAGCGGATGCCGGGGGTGATGTCCAGGCGGTCGGTGGCGTGCCAGGTCAGCTCGCCGTAGGCGGCGTAGGAGCGGATGTCCTGGTGCGAGTCCAGCGCGTACAGCGGGATCTGGCGCTTGAAGTCGAGGTCTTCGGCGTACAGCCCGGTGACGAAGTCGAAGGTGTTGCCCGGTGCCTGGCGCGAGGCCAGGCGCAGTTCCTGGGAGATGGTGCGTTGTTGCTCGGGGGTGTAGCTGCCGAACACGGTGCGTTCGTTGTCGCGGGTTTGGTAGCCGGTGAGGGCGCTGAGCACCATCGGGCCCAGGTCGTAGTCCACGTGCAGGCCGTAGCTGTTGGTGGCCAGGCGGTAGTGCGAGGCCATGGGCAGCACGCGGCGCGCGTCTTTGTTGCCGTTGACGATGAAATATTCCTCGTCGGAGTGGGTGACGTCGCGGGCGGCAGTGACCATCACGTCCAGCGGGCTGCCGTCGGGGGCGTAGCGCAGGCGCACGCGGCCATTGCTGTCGTCGTTGTCGCCCAGGCGGGAGCCGGTGTACATGTCCTTGAGTTCGCCGCGGTCGTCGCGGGTGCCGACGGCGATGTCACCGAACAGCGCACCGGGTACCAGCGGCCCGCTGGCCATCAGTTGCACGCCTTGGCCGCGTTTGTTGGCATCGACGGTGGCGTCCAGGCGGGCCTGGTCGTCTGGCTTGCGCGTGACCACGTTGACCACGCCACCGACGGCGCCGCGCCCGTACAGGGTGCCTTGCGGGCCGTAGAGGATTTCCACCTGCTCAAGGCCCTGGGGCAGCAGCTGCGAGAGCAGCGCCTGGTCTTGCGGCAGGCCGTCGATCAGCAGCTGCGCGGCGGGGTTGTAGAAGTCTGGCGAGGACTGGCCGCGGATGGTGAAGTTGTCGAACGCGCGGGAGGAACGTTGGCGAATGTTCACGTCGGTGAACACCCGGTCGAGCTGGTCGACCCGGTGCAGGCCGCGCGGCAGGATTTCGTCGGCGGTGGCCACGTCGGCCGCGCCGGCGATGTCCTGCAGGGGCTGATCGCGCTTGGTGGCCTTGACGGTCACGGCGGGCAGTTCGACGCTGTTGGTGGTGGTGTCGGCATGCACCGGAGCGGCCAGGGCCAGGGTGAGCAGCGACAGCGGGTAGGGCAGGAACGTGGTTTTTTTCATGTTGGCAGATCGTCTATTTTTGATAATAAGAATGATTATTATCTGGGCGGCGGCGATCTACCCCATTCGGGAATTTACGGTCCCGATCGGGAAAACTTCATCTTAGGGGGCGTCCTTGACGCCTTTGACGCTGGCCGGGGTCACCCCGTGGATGCGCCGGAAGGCGGCGGCGAACTGGCCGGGGTTGGAGTAGCCGACGAACTCGCAGGCCTGCAGCACGCTGCATTCGCCCGCTTCGAGCAGCGCGCGCGCCTGCTGCATGCGCACCCCGCGCAGGTACTGGGCGATGGTTTGGCCGGTGGCGGCCTTGAAGGCCGACTTCAGGTAGCACTCGTTGATGCCCACGCGCCTGGCGAGGGAGGCGATGGAATGGCTGTGGGCGAATTCGTCGTGAAGGATATCCCGTGCATCCTGCACCGCTACTCGCTGGCGCAGGGGCAGTTTCGGGCCCTGGCGCCAGGGCTTGTGGTCGATCAACTGGGCGAGCATCTGCAGCGCGGCGGCTTCGGCATGCAGGCGCCCGACGGTGGTGTGCATGGCGCTGGTGAGCAGGGTACTGGCGGTGGCCATGCCCAGGTTGTGGCACAGGTGTTCGCTGTCGAGCAGCAATTCGGTGCCGTGCGGGCCGCCGATGGTTTCGGCTTGGTCTTCGAATAGCTGTTCCAGCAGTGGGGTAGGCACTTCGATGGAGACACCGCTGAAATGGCCGACCATCTCGCGGTTGAAGGTTTGTTGTTCGCTGGCCTGGCGGAGCATTACCCCGGCACCGCGGTAGACCGTGGGCTTGCGCTGCTCGGGCACCTGCAGGTGCAGCTCGCCGGCGACCATGATCTTGATGGTCAGGCATTCGGGGGGCTGTACGTAGTGGTCTTCGAAGGTGCCGGTGAAGTCGTATTGGCCGCGGGCGAGGGTGATGCCATGGGCGATGCGGTGCAGGTCGGTCCAGCCGCTGCCGTGGTGGCGGGGCAGGTCGAAGCGGGCGTAGCCGGGGTCGATATCGTTGAACGGTGAATCTGCGGGGGGGCAAGATGGGGTCGGCACAATCTATCTCCCAGAAACCAAAGCGCTGATGTACCCGGTGGGTGAAATAGGCCATCCAAGGCCTTGGGGCACGCATCAAGGATAGGGATTTTTTACAAATTGTAAATGATAATGATTAGCGTTGTGTAAGCGTTTGTAGGCGATCTGCCAGCCCGCAGGGCTGCGCTGTCGCACAGGGACCATTGCCCGCAATCGCGCCGCAATCCCGTGTAGGAGCGGGCTTGCCCCGCGAACACCGGCGCAGCCGGTGCCATGCACCGCGGTGCTTGCTTCGCGGGTCAAGCCCGCTCCTACAGGATTAAATTCGCTTTTGCTTTCGCTTTTGCTTCTAAGCGCACGGTAGCTCAGCAAACGCAGATTGCGACCTTAGGAGGCCGAGCGTAGGCCTTGCGGAGGGAGGTGACGGGCATGGATGCCCGTCAAGCGCTGGGCCCCAGGATGGGGCCTGCAGCGCGGTCCTCCCGGGAGCAAGGCCGGAGCGAGGGAACCCCGAAGCGCAGCGTAGGGGCCGGATGTGGGAGCCTGTACGGGTCACTCACATGGGTTACATAAAAGTTCACTCACATAGGTGACACCTTGAGCGTCACATAGCCATCAACGGCATCACGCGCATCAATCCTACCGAGGATGATGGGACCGACAATAACATCCCACACCCCCTCTCCAATTTGCTCCAGCCCAATGGTCTGGTGCTTCAACACGTACCCTACATAGATCCTCAAACCACAGCGATTGACGATGCCGCAGCTGTCAGCTGACAAGCTCTCGACATGGCTGGGATAAGTCATCTCAGGCAGCTTTTCAGGGAATGGGCGCGGCGAAGCTTGATAACAGGACGCCGGTGTTCTTTGTTTCAACGCCTCGTGCAACCGCTCGTAATTGTAATGCTGCCGAAATCGATCAAAGTGCCGTTGTTGAGCCTCCCATGCCACTGCCGGCGGTGAGGGAAGCGTGCTCTTGAGTGTCCGGTGCATACGCTCGTGCCGGCCATTCTGTTCAGGCCTGCCTGGTGCAATGCGCTCGGGAATGATGCCCAAACGCAACCACCAGATCGACAGTTGGGAAAGGCCTGCGCGTCCCTTGCTGGCGAACGGTACGCCATTGTCGGTGCGGATACGCTCAGGCAGGCCATTTTCACGGAATACTTCGGTGAACACTGCCTGCGTTTCCAGGAAGTTCGTGTTAGCCATACTGTGACACGCAAGCAAGAAGCGACTGGCGTGATCCATGATCGTCAACGGATAGCACCAGACACCTGCTCCTGTGAGGAACTGCCCCTTGTAGTCGGCACTGAACAGCTGATTGGGCGATTCCGCTTTCTCCAGTGGCTTGGGATAGATGGCCACGCGCTGACGTAAACGCCGCGGCTTGATCAGTTCGGCTTTCTTGAGGATGTTGTAGATCGCGGTCTTTGAGGGGGGCGCCTGATCAGGAAAGCGCTCCTGCAACGCTACCTGGATTTTCTTCGGCCCAGGCACCGTCTCACCCTGGCCGCGTAATTCGACAATGGCCTCGCGGACCGCGACGGGCACAACCCATTCCTGGGTCAACCGACGCCGGCTGCGCTCCTCCAAGCCTGCGGGGCCCTCTTTCTCGTATCGCTCGACCCATTTGTAGCCAGTCTTTCGACTGATCTCGTAGGCCTCACACAGGGCGCTGAAGCTAGGTGGCCCCTGTAGGTAGTCGGCGATGAAAAGCATTTTCAGGTCCATAGGTGTTAGCTCTCGCCACGGCATGGTCAGATCCTCGAAAACCGACCTTGCCAGTTAAAGACTGTTACCTATGTGCGTGAACTGATTTGTAACCCATGAGGGTGAGTCATACCAGCCAGCGTTTTTTGGTTACTTTTTGTCGCGTCTGACAAAAAGTGACTCTCCGTAAGGGCGAAAAGGTGAATAAGCGTCGCCATCGCAAATGAATGACTCGCGTGAATCAAAACCGGCGCGATCCAGGTTTTTGATCTTTTGATCTTTTGATCTTTTGATCTTTCGATCTTTTGCTTATCGAATGAAGCCAACATTCATTGGCGATGGCGGCGCACAGTCACCTTTCCGCCCTTACGGCGGGTCACTTTTTGTCAAACGCCCCCCGTGTCAGGCTACCTGTCGCCTCTATTGATTGACTCAATCCTCCAAGGGGGCGAAGGTGCAAGGTAATGAAAAAGCGTTATGACTCTGAGTTCAGAGACTGGGCTGTTCAGCAAATGATGCCGCCTCTGAACCGTTCTGTGGCGGAGCTTGCCGTTGCAATCGGCGTTACTCCGCAGTCCCTGCGAAACTGGAGACAAATGGCTAGAGATAAAGGGTTGATCGTCCCTGGTAACAACAAGACCAGCGATCAATGGTCCAGCGCCGACAAATTCAATGCTGTCATGGAGACAGCTCCCTTGAGTGAGATCGAAATCTCTCAGTATTGCCGCATGAAAGGGATATTCCCTGAGCAGATCCAACAATGGCGTTTGGCTTGCCAAAACGCCAACGAGGTAGCAGAGCCCCAACCTTGTACCAAGAAAACTGCAGAACATAGGCGCATCAAAGAACTAGAACGTCAGTTATCGAAGTCTGATGCTGGTCGCAAAGAGGCGGAGGCTTTACTGGAATTGCGAAAAAAAGCCAATGCGATCTGGGGCAAGGACAAGGAAGACTGATCAGTTCCTCAGATCGCATGCAGGCACTAGGTTTGATAGCCGAAGCTGTCGAAGCGGGGGCAAGAAAATCCCATGCGTGCCGCGAGCTAGGGCTGTGCCTTCGAACGATCCAGCGCTGGCGCCATAGCAACGGTGATAGGCGTCAGACAGTCCAACGCAAGGCACCACCGAACAAGCTAAGTGTGGCGGAGCGACAGGCAGTATTAGCTGCAGCAAATCAGCCAGGCTATGCCAGTCTGACGCCACATCAAATCGTGCCCAAGTTAGCGGATGAAGGCATTTACCTGGCATCGGAATCGACTTTCTATCGAGTGCTTAAAGAGGCGAATCAAAATGTGCGCCGAGGCCGGGCTAAAGCCCCGAAGCGCCGAATCTTGACTACGCATCGAGCGGATGGCCCGAACCAGGTGTGGTGCTGGGACATCACATGGTTGCCAACCACGATCAAGGGGCGTTTCTACTACTGGTACATGGTCAAAGACATCTACAGCCGCAAGCTTGTAGTTAACGAAGTCCATGAATCCGAATGTGCTGAGAACGCCTGTGTGCTGCTTGAGAAAGGGTGTTTGCGTGAGCGAACAGCGGGTCGCCCTTTGGTACTGCACTCTGACAACGGCCTTGTGATGAGGGGCTCACTGTTACGCGAACAAATGGTTTCGCTGGGTGTTAAGCCTTCGTTCAGTCGTCCGCGGGTGAGCAATGATAATGCTTATGCGGAAACACTCTTCCGCACTGCGAAGTACTGCCCACTGTGGCCAGATCGTCCGTTCGACAGCCTTACGGAAGCGAGACTCTGGGTACAGAAATTTGTCGAGTGGTACAACGAGGAGCACCGGCACAGTGCCCTGCGATACGTCACGCCCAACGAGCGTCACGAAGGCAGAGCGACTGCGTTGCTACAGGCGCGAGCGGCATTGTATTTGTCTGCCAAAGCAGCTAATCCGACACGCTGGAGCGGTCAGACGCGAAATTGGCGACTTGCAGATGCTGTTTACTTGAATCCGGAGCGCCCGGAAGCTGGCGTTGCCATAGCTGGCTGAAGTTAAGGCGACAGGTACATTGACACGCACCGAACGCGACAAAAAGTAACCAAAAAACGCTGGCTCCCACATACGGCCCCTGCGCTGCGCTCCGGGGTCCCCTCACTCCGGCCTTGCTCCCGGGAGGACCGCGCTGCAGGCCCCATCCTGGGGCCCAGCGCTTGACGGGCATCCATGCCCGTCACCTCCCTCCGCAAGACCTCCGTTCGGCCTCCTGAGGTCGCAATCTGCGTCTGCTGAACTACCGTGCGCTTAGAAGCAAAAGCAAAAGCAAAAGCAAAAGCAAAAGCAAAAGCAAATTTAATCCTGTAAGAGCGGGCTTGACCCGCGAAGCAAGCACCGCGGTGGATGGCACCGGCTTTGCCGGTGTTCGCGAGCTGCGCTCGCTCCTACCGGGCTGGCGCAAACCCTTAGGTCCGGGCCATTCTTCGCCCGTGTTCACGGGTGCTGCCAGCGGCGCTCGGTGCGGAGGTTTCGCTGAGCAGCTTGCCTTTGGTTTCCGGGGCCAGGAAGTAGGTGACGATCACCCCGAATAGGCTGATGCCCCCTGCAATCAGCACCGTCGTGGTGACGCCATAGGCCTCCAGGCACAGCGGCAGAAGGAAGGTACCTGCCGCCGCCCCGACACGCGATGCCGCAGTGGCAAAACCCACGCCCACGCCGCGGATTTCGGTTGGGAACACCTCGCCCGGGTAAACCCCGGTCAGCGTCGTGGACACCGCGTTGGCCAGGGAGAAGACCAGGAAGCAGCCCACCGTCACCAGCGGCGATACATTCCAGAAAAACGCGACGATGAACAACGCCAATGTGGCAAGGGCAAACGGCGGTATCGCCAGCTTGCGCCGCCCGACTTTTTCGATCAGGGCCACCGCAATCAGAGTGCCGCCCACGGCGATTGCGTTGATCGCAAGCCCGCCGGTCAGGCCGTCTTCCAGGCCCAGTTGTTCGAGCACGGTGGGCACGAAGGTGCCAATGGCGAAGTACGGCGTCACCAGGCAAATCCAGAACACCGAGACGAAGACCGTGGCCTTGGCGTACGCCGGGGAGAACAGGCTGGCAAACCCAAGCGTGCGGCCTACCTGTGTCGAGCCCAGGTCCGCGCGTTCTTCAGGTGACATGTACTGCTCGGCAAGGGCCAGCGCCTCCTCGGTTCGCCCTTTGCTCATCAGCCAGCGCGGCGATTCTGGCGTGCCCAGCCGGGCAAGCAGCACGATCACGGTCGGAAGGGTGCTCAGCCCCAGAATCACGTTCCAGTTCGCGCTGTTCGATACCGTCAACGCCCAGCCAATGGCATAGGACGCCAGGTAGCCCACATACCAGCCAACCTCCTGCACGCACAGCAGCTTGCCGCGCAGGCGGGCCGGCGCGAACTCGGCGAGCAAGGGCCAGCCAATGGCGTAGTCGGCGCCGATGGCAATGCCCATCACCAGGCGCACGGCGAACAGCTGCCAGGCTTCCGTGACGAAGAACTGCAGCACCGAACCCAGCAGAAAGATCGCCAGGTCCACCGTGAACATCGGCTTGCGGCCGATCTTGTCCGCCAGGTACCCCCCCAGTGGCCCACCAAGGAAAATGCCAATCAGGGCCGAGGCGCCGATCAGCCCCTGCCAGGCCAGTGAGAGTTGCAAGCTGTGGGTGATCGCCGGCATCACGATGCCGATGGCCCCGAGAATGAAACCATCGATCAACATGCCGCCTGAAATCAGCACGGTCAGCTTCAGGATGAATTTACGTTGTTTGTCGGACATGGCCTTTACAGGCGGCGACGCTGGGTTGGACACAAGTACATCTCCACATTGTTTTTATCATTGGATGCTGCTGGACGTGAGCCTGTCGGGCCCCTGCCATGGCTCAGAGTTCATGGCGAATTTCTTGGGAAGGCGGGTGCCCGAAAAAGGCCCGGTAAGACCGGCTGAAATGCGTGCAGGAAACGAAACCGCAAGCAATGGACACATCGAAGATCGAGGCGCTGGAGTTCTGTATCAGGCGCCTGGCCTCGGTGATTCTCAGCTGGAAGTAGTATTTTTGCGGGGTGGTGTTCAGTTGGTCCTTGAACAAGCGCTGGACTTGGCGAATCGACAGCCCCACGGCCTGGGCCAGCTGCACCGGGTTCAAGGGCTCCTCCAGATTCGCCTCCATCAGCCCAATGACTTCGCGCAGCGGCTTGCTGACCTTGGGTTGCTGCGGCTTGTGTACGCTGCGGTGCTTGTTCTGGTCGCCGTCGAGGGTGTCGAGCACCGCCCCTGCAAGCTGTGCGCCCAGGCCATGGCCCAGCCAGCGAATCATCATGTCGAAGGCGCCGCTGGGGCTGGCCGAGGTGACCCGGTCGCGGTCGAAGGCCAGTGCGTCGTGGCAGACGTTGGCGTGGGGCACGCGCTCGGCCAGTGCCGTGCGTTGCTCGGCATGGATGGCGCAGCGGTAGCCGTCCAGCAGGCCCGCCGCGCCCAGGTACCAGGCGCCGTTCCACAGGCCACCGAGGGTGATCGGCAGCCTGGCGATTTTCCTCAGCAGCGCCGCCAACCAGCCCGGCACCGTTCTGGCCGCCCGCAATCCACCGCAGAGCACCAGGAAGTCGAGGTCGGCCAAGCGGATGTCGGTCAACGGCGTATCGGGCCTGATGGGAATACCCAGGTCGCTCATCACCTCGGCATGGTTATGGCTGAAGGTATGCACCCGAACACTGCCCGGCGCGATCAGGTTGGCGGTAACCAGTACATCCAGTGCCTGGGTGAAACTGGGCAACGAGAAATGCTCCAGCAGCAGGAAGCCTACCCGCGAGGCCGGTTGTTCGGTTTGCGCCTGGCGAATGAACCCCAGGTTACGGTCGGCGAACGTGCGGTTGAATGTTCTTGTACTTGTTTTCATTGGGGGCACCCGGCAGTTCAAACGCAAGGCTTGAGCCACTCACTGAAGTAAGGCGGTGCAGGATGAGCACGGCGTAATCATCCAGTTGAAAGTAAGAATACGGCGTTGAAATGAGAAGGGGCCAACGACATTTTCAGCCGTTTTTGCATAACCTCGTGTTATCGGAAGTTACTGATCAGGCTACGGAAAGCGTGGGGCGAAAGTCCAAATTTTTCGCATAACTTTAAGTTATACGGCATTGAATTTTTGTGCCGATGACAATAATTTTTCCCTGCCTAGTATGGGGGTAACACAGCGCCTTGGATGGCATTACAGAACGGTAGGCAGTATGTCGCACAGGCACGTTGACCCAGACACCTTGTTGCTCAAGATGCCTTCCTTAAGAGCAGTGAAGGCCTTTGTCGCTGCAGCCAAGTACGCCAGTTTCACCCGCGCCGCCGAGGCGCTGTGCGTGTCCCAGGCTGCGATCAGCCGCCAGGTGCGCGAGCTGGAAATCTACCTGGATGCGCCGTTGTTCGTGCGGGCGGGGCGTGCCGTGGAGCTGACGGCCGAGGGCGCGGTTTTCTTCGATGCCTCGCAAATATCGTTCGTGAATATCGCCCAGGCGGCCGAGCGGATTCGCAACGCGCCCACGGACACGCAAGTGCTGACGGTGTGCTGCTCGCCGGCGTTCTCGGCCTTGTGGTTGAGCAGGCATATACAGGCGTTTCTTGCCGATCACCCGGATATCAGGTTGAACGTGATCACCACGCAGAACTTCCAGACGAAAGAGCCGGGGGTCGAACCCGATATCGTCATCTCGAAGTTTGCCAACGTGGGGGCAGGGTACAAGGCCTTCCCACTTTGCCACGATGTCATCTACCCGGTGTGCTCGGCGGATTATGTAAAGCGCCACCCTGGCGTTGCCACATTGGAAGGCTTGCCGGATGCCGCGCTGCTTGATTTGAGCCCCTATGGCCGCGCAGGGGTAGCGGAGCATGTTGACTGGCGGGTTTGGCTGGCGTTTCAGAATATCGACATCGATGAACGACTGCCCGGCAGCCCGCCCGTGTTTCAGGCCAACGACTACACCCTGATCATCAACATGGCACTGGCCGGGCAAGGTATTGCCTTGGGCTGGGACCAGTTGGTGGCGGACAAGGTGGCATCGGGGCAGTTGGTCAAGCCTGTGCCAGAGCATGTAACGCTACGCAACAGCCTTCATTACCTGGCGTGCAAGGAAGACGCGGCGAACCAACAGGCCTGCGCGCGGGTGAAGGAGTGGGTGATGTCCAAGTTTACCCGGCGCCAGCCACCGCATTAATCGGCTTGAGCCGCTACCAACAAGAACAATATTTCAGTCAAGTGCACCAGGCGATGAGGCTAGCGGTGCGTGGAGGATAATAATGAACAGTAATGAATCCGTTATCAGCCTGATCAAGCAGCGCAAGCCGCGTCATGTATTGCCGCGTGAACTTTATCTCGACCCTGAGGTATATCGCCAGGACCTGGAACATATCTGGCACAAGGATTGGGTATTTGCCGGGCATACCTTTGAAATTCCCAAGGCCGGCCAGTATTTCACCCTGCAGATCGGGGATTACCCGGTAGCCGTGGTGCGTGGCAAAGAGGGCGAGGTACGGGCCTTCCACAACGCTTGCCGGCACCGCGGTGCCAAGGTGTGCGAGCATGCCAGCGGCAAGGTGGCCAAGCTGGTGTGCCCCTACCACAAGTGGACGTTCGAGCTCGACGGCAACCTGATCTATGCCGGCAACATGGGGGCTGACTTCGACCGCTCGAACTATGGCCTGAAAACGGTGCATGTGGAGGTGGTGCACACGTACATCTATGTGTGCGTGGCGGAAAAGGCACCTGATTTCTCAAGCTTCCGCGCGGCGGTGAGCCCGTTCATTGCGCCGCATTTCCTGGAAAACGCGAAGGTGGCTTTCGAGTCGAACCTGATCGAGAAGGGTAACTGGAAGCTGGTCTTCGAAAACAACCGTGAGTGCTACCACTGCGACGGCACCCACCCTGAACTGCTCAATTCCTTCGTCGAGAACTTGTCGGTGGCTGGGGTGGGCGGAGATGACGACCCGGAACTGGTGGCGCACTGGGACCGCTGCGAGGCCGCCGGGATGCCCAGCCGGCTGAACATGGACCCCTTGGGGCGTTTTCGCATGACGCGCATTCCGCTTTCTGCCGGTGCGGTGAGCTACACCATGGATGGCAAGCCTGCGGTAGCGGGGCGGTTGGACAAGAGCGGTGAGGCGGATATCGGTGCGTTGCTGTATTTCAATTATCCGTCTACCTGGAACCACTTTCTCGGTGACCATGCACTGAGTTTCCGTGTGTTGCCGATCGGGCCTGGGGAAACGTTGGTGACCACCAAGTGGCTGGTGCCGGAGTCTGCGGTTGAGGGTGTGGATTATGACCTTGATCGCCTGACCAAGGTTTGGTTGGCCACCAACGATCAGGATCGGCGCTTGGTGGAGGGCACCCATGCCGGGGTTTCGTCGCCCAGCTACGAGCCGGGGCCGTTTTCGGAGAATGCCGAGAATGGGGTATGCCAGTTCGATGACTGGTATTGCGCGACCATGCTTGAGCGCATCGAGGGGCGCCCGCTGTTGAAATCGGTTGGTTGATTTTCCCGTCACGGCGCCTTCGGGCGCCGTTTCATTTGCATGGCACAAATCCTGTAGGAGCGGGCTTGCCCCGCGAAGCAGACAACGCGGTGCATGGCACCGGCTACGCCGGTGTTCGCGGGGCAAGCCCGCTCCTACAAGGGGCCGCGGCGCGGCTGCTGGCAAAATTGTCATGTCGTGCAGGCAAGATGTTGGCTTTGGACGCCGGCTGATGACCCACGTTATTCGTACTGCACGCCTGCTGCTGTGCCCTTTGCGTGCTGAGCAGGCACCGCGCTTGGCGGAATTGGGAAACGACCCTTTGATCGCTGCGCACACGGCTAATTTTCCTTCGCCCTACACGCTGGCGTGTGCTCAGGCCTATATCGCCTTGGCCACCGAGAGCGGCGCAACCAATCCGGTTTTTGCTATTGAGCTGCGCGATGGGGGCTTGATCGGTGTGATCAATCTCAAACTGTCTCTGCGTCACCGCAGTGGGCACCTTGGTTACTGGATGGGGGCTGGCTACCGGGGGGCTGGGTACATGAGCGAGGCGGCGAGGGCGGTAGTCGATCATGGTTTTCGGGTGTTGCAGTTGCATCGGGTGGAAAGTGCCTGTTTCGGCTTCAACGAGGCGTCGGCGCGTGTGTTGGAGAATGCAGGGCTGGTTGCCGAGGGCTGCAAGCGGCAAGCCTTCTTGAAGGATGGCCAGTACCAGGATCTGTTGCTGTTTGGTGCTGTTAGCAAAGCCCCGTACTGACGGCGCCCTGGCCTGGGGTTTTCATCAGGCAAGCGGCCTGCTATATCTTGAACAGGCTGCAAACCGCGACAGGCTTCTTTCCAACCCCTTTCATGGAACGCTGCGATGGTTCGGGACGACTCCCTGAACACGTTGACCCGTGACGAGCTCATCGCCGAAGTGATGCGCTTGCGGGCACTTGCTCCACCCCCATCGGTTGAACAAGCACCGGCCAGCCTGGGCTATTTCGACTTCATCGCGCCGGGCGCCGCCGATTCCCGCTTGCAGGAGCGCCTTGAGCTATTTCGCACCATCCTCAATACCATCGAGGCGGCCTTTGCCATCGTCGAGGTGAAGTTCGATGAGGAGGATCGCCCCGTGGACTACCGCTTCCTGGACGCCAACCCGGCCTTCGCCAGGGAATCCGGCATCGACCTGAAAGGCAAGTGGGTCACCGAGTACGCCCCCGACCTTGAGCCGTTCTGGTTCGAAATTTATGGGCACGTGGCCAAGTCCGGGGAACCTGCCAACTTCGAGAGTTACGCCACCACCTTCGACCGCTGGTTCGATGTGCGCGCCGTGAAGGTCGGGCGGCAGGATGAGCGCCAGATCGCCATTTTCTTCAACGATGTGACTGAGCGGCGCACCGTCGCGCAGGAGCGTGACCGGGCGACCGCCGCCTTGCAGGTACTCAACGATACCCTGGAAAAGCGCGTTGACGAGCGAACCCAGGCGTTGATGCAAGCCGAGGAGAAACTGCGCCAGGCGCACAAGATGGAAGCCGTTGGCCAGCTGACCGGAGGCTTGGCCCACGACTTCAACAACCTGCTCACCGGTATCTCCGGTTCGCTGGAAATGATCCAGGCGCGGCTGGCCCAGGGGCGCTTGGCCGAGGTCGAGCGCTACATGGACGCCGCCCAAGGCGCCGCCCGCCGCGCCGCCAGCCTTACGCACCGACTGCTGGCGTTTTCCCGCAGGCAGACGCTGGACCCGCGCCCAACCGATGTCAACGTGCTGATGGACGGCATGACTGAGTTGATCGGGCGTACCGTGGGCCCTGAAATCAAGCTTCAGACCCTGTGCGGGCAGGGCCTGTGGCCGGCCCTGGTCGATGCCGGCCAGTTGGAGAATGCCCTGTTGAACCTGTGCATCAACGCCAGGGACGCCATGCCCGAGGGGGGCCGTATCACCCTTGAAACCAGCAACCGCGGGATGGACCAGGACGCCGCTGCAGCCTTGGAGATGCCCCCGGGCGAGTACCTGTGCCTGAGCGTCAGCGATACCGGCACCGGCATGTCCGCCGAGGTGATGGCCAAGGCCTTCGACCCGTTCTTCACCACCAAGCCACTGGGCCAGGGCACCGGGCTCGGCCTGTCGATGATCTATGGCTTTGCCAAGCAGTCAGGCGGGCAGGTGCGCATGCAGTCCGAGCTTGGCCTGGGCACCACCATCAGCCTGTACCTGCCGCGCTACCACGGCGACCTGTTGCAGGGCGAGGAGCGCAACGCGGCCGAGGCGGTGACCGGCAGCCCCGGCAGCGAAGCAATTCTGATCGTCGATGACGAACCGTCCGTGCGCATGCTGCTCAACGACGCACTGGCCGGGCTGGGGTATGGATTGATGGAGGCGGCTGACAGCCTGGCGGCCATGCAGATCCTGCGCTCGGGGGTGAAGATCGACCTGCTGATTACCGATGTCGGCCTGCCAGGCGGGATGAACGGGCGTCAGCTGGCCGACGCCGGGCGCGAGCTCAGGCCGGGGCTGCGCACGCTGTTCATCACCGGCTATGCGGTGAATGCCGCCATCGGCCATGGGCACCTGCCCGCCGGCATGCGGGTGTTGACCAAGCCGTTCGCGCTGGAGGCGTTGGTGGGGCAGGTGCGGGAGATGCTGGCTGGCTGAGGGTGCAATCAGGCGGTTGATGGCACGGGCTGCGCCCGTGTTCGCGGCGGCTCGACGCCTTGTTGCAAGCGCTGGAAGCTGGCGGCAATGGCGTCGATCAATGGCTTGTCTGCAATCGGGTCGAGCCCTGGGTAGGGTTTGCCATTGTAATCGCCGCTGTAGGTCAGCACCGCTTCGACGCGCTCGCCACTGGCCTGGTACAGCTGCTTGATCCGCTGCGCCTCGCGGTCCTTGCCGGCAGGGCAGCGCAAGGCATGGTGAATCGCCAAGGCCGCGCCGAAGGCCAGTGCCGGTGCCTGGATGGCGTGCTTGCGGGCAAGGTCGATGCTGCTGAGGATGCGCTCGTGGCGCTGCAACTTGCGCAGCGGGTCACGCCCGACCCGGGCGCAGGGGTCTTTGAACGAGGTTTTGCAGCGCTCCAGGAACGTGCTGGCGAAACTGCGCACCACCTCGGCCATGTGCGGGTACTCGGCCACCAGCGCGGGCGCGACTTCCTGGTGGATCAGGCGCTCGGCCAGCGCGCTCACGCGGGCGTCGCCCATGCCCTGGCCAACCCAGGCATGCCCCAGCACGCTGGCGTACCAGGCAATGATCGCATGGGGGCCATTCCACAAGCGGTTCTTGATCACCTGGATCTGGGTGATGTCGGCCACCGTCCTGACCTGGCGCAGCCGTTCCAGCAAGGGGCTGCCGCGTTCCACGTACAGGGGCATGTCCGGTTCGCTGTTGAACAGAACCAGGTGCAACTGGCTCAGGGCACTGCTGGACTGGGCGAACGGCCTGAAATGGCCGATCAGGCGTTCATACTCGGGCACGGGCGTGGTGGTTTTACCCGGGGCCGCCGGTTCGTCTTCCAGGCTGTTGCGAAAGATCTGCGACTTGATGCGCAACTGGCGCACCAGCGCCTCGTTACTGATCTTGCAAACGATGCGGCTGACCACTGTTTCGGCAAAGTGGGTTTTTTTCAGCACTTGCTGGCAGATGCCGGGCGGGCACAACAGCGCCAATTGCGCTTGTACCTGCCGGCGCACGAACGCCGCACCACCGATTTTGTTCAGCACGATCAGCAGGGTCAGCTCGCGGCCGCGCCGCTCGAAGCGTTGCAGCAGCCCTTGGGCAATGACCTTGGCCTGGTGGGCGATGGCCTGCTCGGGCAGGCTCATGCCGATTACCTCGGCGGCGGTGTACATGTCGATCACGGCCTGGTCGTCGTCCATGTCGATCATGCGCACGTTGTCGACGGTTTGGTCGAAGGCGGTGGCGCCGTAGCGCACGCTGTAGCGGCCGAAGGCGGTGACCGACTCCCTGAGCAGGCGCGAGCGGGTGGCGGCGATGATTTCGCACGGCCGGGTGTAGCCGTCCCAATGGGAGAGCACTTGGGTCAGGTAACCGCCGCCGATGGCGCCGAAGCCATGGATGCCGACGCGAAACTGGTTCAACGACGAGGGGAAGGGCTCTGCCAGTTCCGGCATGCCCAGGTCGGGCACGCATTCGCTGAGGTCGGCGAGAAAGGCGTGCATGCTGCGGTAGGCCTTGAGTGCGCCGGCCTTGACCTCGGTGGCCGGTGGCTTGATGTCCTCGATCAGGATGGCCTGGCCTTCGGCGCGGATCGCCGAGAGCAGGCCATTCTCCGAGTCCTCGACCATGAAACACTGGGCGGGCGGGCAATTGAGGGCGCGGGCGGCGCGCTGGAAGATTTCCGGGTGGGGTTTGCCCTGGCCGACTTCATCGCCGCACACGGTGATGTCGAAATACTTGAGCACGTTGGCGTTGATCAGGTATTCCTCGGCGATGGCGCGGCGGCTGGAGGTGGCCACGGCCAGGGTCAGGCCGGACTTGCGCAGGCGTTCGAGCACTTCCAGCAGGCCAGCCTTGATCGGCACGCCGTGGCTGCGCACGTATTCAAGTTCCAGCTCATCGGCGCGCTGGCGAATGTCCGCGTAGGGGAAGTGTTCGCCGTGGTGGGCTTTGGCCAGGGCTTCGGCCTTCTTTGCGCTCAGGCCCAGGGAGCCGATCAGCGTCTGCTCGCTCAAGGCCTGGCCGAATATTTCCAGCGAGGCCTGTTTCAGTGTCTTGAAGCGCAGGCGCTCGGTGTCGAACATCGTGCCATCCATGTCGAAGATGGCGCTGTGAATGGTCTTGCCGTGAAAAAAGATCATGCGGTGTTGCCCCTTGTGTTGCATGTAACGTGCTGCCCTGAGCCCTTTAACGGCCAGGCAGATGGGATGGCTGCGGTGTGCGCAGTCAGGTCGGGGGCATGCGGTCGGCAGGGGGGCGCTTGGGGGTGACCCAGAGGTAGGGCGGGACGGCGCGGGGGGTGCAGAGGAGGGTGGCAAGGGTGGCTTTGATGCGGGTGCATCGTTTGACGTTGACGTCACGCCCACTGGCTGCAGCTTGGTGTGCAGACAATGGGCGCACGTAGCGATGGATACGTGTGATTCCAAGCATAAGGTGCTTATCTTCCTTTTCCGGTGACTGACGTTCCTTTTTTACCCTTGCACGTATGGGCAGGCAGATGCAAGGCGCAGCCGGGCAGCGCGCCACCGCCCGTAGGAGCGAGCAAAGCTCGCGATGCGATCTGACAAGCGCAATCTGCCTCAAGGCATGAGCCCGCCTGTGGGGGCGCATCGCGAGCTTTGCTCGCTCCTACCAACGCCAAACAACCCGCGCACCACCTCGCGCAACCAGCGGTTGCCGCTGTCCTGGTGATAGCGGGCATGCCAGTGCTGCTTGACGGTAAAACCTTCCACCTCGAACGGGCAGTCATGCACCCTGAGCCCATGCATGTCGGCCAACGTCTGGCCGATGTGCCGGGGCAGCGTGGCGAGCAGGTCGGTGGTGCCGATGATCATGCCCAACCCCAGAAAACCCGGCAGCTCCAGCATGATCCGGCGCTCGACCGCGGCCCGCGCCAGCCCCGCCTCCAGCAGCTTCTGCCCGGTGCCGGCACTGACCTGCACATGCCCCTCGGCGCGGTAGCGCGCCAGGTTCAAGCCCTTGCCCAGGCGCGGGTGCTGCGGGTTGCTCAGGCACACCCAGTCTTGCTCGAACAACACTTGCTGGTACATGCCGCCGCCCAGCCAGGGCACGAAGCCGATGGCAAGGTCCGCCTCGCCCGATTCCAGCGCGCGCTCGGTGTTGCCATCGATGCGCAGGGCCTCCAGGCGAATACCCGGCGCATGGCTGCGCAAGTGGTTGAGCAGGCTGGGCAGCAAGGTGATATGGCTGGCATCGCTTACGCACAGGCGCAAGCGCCGTTGGGCGGTCGCGGCAATGAACTGCGGCTCCCAGGCGGCCAGCCGGCGCAGTGATTCCAGCACCTCGCGGCACGGGCCAATCAGCTGCTCGGCCCGAGGCGTGGGGGCCATGCCGCCTGGGGTGCGCACGAACAGCGGGTCATTGAGCTGCTCGCGCAGGCGCCCCAGCCAGATGCTGATGGTCGGTTGGCTCTGCCCCAGTTGCTCGGCGGCGCGGGTCACGCTGCGGCAGTGGTAGAGCACGTCGAACAGCTGCAGCAGCTTCGGTTCGGGCAGTGCTTCGCGTGCATCCATTATTGCGAATCTCAATAGTTGTATTGAGGCCATTGTATAGCGCAAATAAGACCTCCTGCATAAGGTGGCTGCACACCACAGGAGGTTTGCGACGTGAAGATCTGCATTCTGGGCGCCGGCGCCCTGGGTTGCGCCATTGGCGCGGCCTTGAGCGAGGCGGGGCATGAAACCTGGCTGTTGAACCGAGGCCGCGCCCATGTCGAGGCGATGAACCAGCATGGCCTGCACGTGCAGGACGAGCGCGGCGAGCGCAGGGTGGCGGTAAAGGCGGCGACCTGCGCCGAAACGGTTGGCGTAGCCGACCTGGTGGTGGTGCTGGTGAAGTCGTTCCACACCGCTGAAGCCATCGCCGGAGCAGCATCGCTGATTGGGCCGCGCACCTCTGTGCTGTCACTGCAAAATGGCCTGGGCCACGAAGATATCCTGGCCGAGGCGGTGGGCCGCGAGCGGGTGCTGGCCGGCAAGACCTACGTCGGCGGCGTGCTGCTCGGGCCAGGTTCGATCCGCGCTGGCGTGGCGGGCAAGCAGACCTTTATCGGCGAACTCGACGGGCAACTGACGCCACGGTTGCAGGCCATTGCCGACGCCTTCAACGGTGCCGGGCTGGCCACCACGGCCAGTGACAACATCCTCGGCACCCTGTGGGACAAGCTGCTGGTCAACGTTGCCACTGGCGCTTTGAGCGGCATCACCATGCTCAGCTATGGCCAGCTGTACAGCGAGCCGCTGCTTGAAAGCACGGCCAAGGCCGCCGTGGCCGAGGCCATCAGCGTTGCCCGGCAGGCTGGCATTCGCCTGAGCCTGAACAGCCCCGAAGCGGCCTGGACACTGGCCGCCGAAGGCCTGCCGGCAAGCTTTCGCACCTCGATGCTGCAGAGCCTGGAAAAGGGCTCGATCACTGAAATCGACTTCATCAACGGCTCTGTCGTGCGCTGGGGCCAGCGCCACGGCGTGGCCACGCCGGTCAACGCAACCCTGGTGGCCTGTATCAAGGGCATCGAGCGCGCCATGGCCGACCACCAGAAAAGGGAGCACCCATGAACCCGCCAAAAGCGTACCTGGAACACGTCGCGTTCTGGGTCAAGGACATCCAGTGGCATATCCGTTTCTTCAGCGAAGTGTGCGGCATGGCCATGCGTGAAGTGCAAGGCGACGTCGAGCAGCCGGCGCAATATTGGACGCTCGGCGGCCTGCAGTTCATCCACCAGCCGGACTTCGCCGGGCCCGAAGGGCGCATGGCGCACCTGGGCATCATGTGCGAAGACCTGGAAGCGGCGTTGGCCGCCGCGCAGCGCTTCGGTGTCAGTGAAATGCCCCAGGGCCGCAACTGGCTGCGCCTGCCCGATGGCCTGGCAGTCGAATTCATCCAGGCGCTGCCGGCTGCCAGCGTGCACCAGGCGCTGGCCATCGACCCACGCCAGGAGGTGCAGGCATGAGCGTGGTGGAAAAATACTGGGACGATGCCCACGAGGGCGATGAGTGCATCAGCCCGAGCTACACCGTGACCCGCGAGCGCATCCTGGCCTACGCCGAACTCACCGGCGACCACACCCCGGTGCACGTCGACGAGGCCTATGCCAAGGCCAGCCACTTCGGTTGCCTGGTGGCCCACGGCCTGTTCGGGCTGTCGATCGCCGATGGCCTGAAAACCCAGTGCGACTACCGTTTCCTGCCGGGCATGTCGCTGGGCTGGACCTGGGACTTCGTGCTGCCGATCAAGGTCGACGACGTGCTGCATGTACGCATGCGGGTGGGGGCGATGCGCCCGAGCAACAGCCGCCCGGGCTGGGGCATCGTGGTGCTGCCGTCGGAGCTTATCAACCAGCACGGCGAAGTCGTGCAACGTGGCGAGCACCGGCTGATGGTGCCGCGCAGGGGGCAGGCATGAAGCAGGCATTGCCATTGGCAGGCATCCGCGTCATCGACTACAGCCATTTCCTTGCCGGGCCTTACGTGGGGCGTTGCCTGGCTGCGCTGGGCGCGGAGGTGATCAAGGTGGAGCGGCCGGGCAGCGGCGATGCCGGCCGCCAGCATGCCTACACCCTGGACGACCAGCAGAGCGGTTACTTCCTGCAGTTGAACATGGGCAAGCAGGGCGTCAGCGTGAACATGAAAGACCCACGCGGCAAGGCCTTCATGCAGCGCCTGGCCGACTCGGCCGATGTGTTCATCGAGAACTACCGCCCCGGCGCACTGGACAAGCTGGGCCTGGGCTACGCCGAGCTTGCGGCGCGCAACCCGCGCCTGGTGTACTGCTCGATCTCCGCCTACGGCCATACCGGGCCGGACGCCCACCGTGCAGGTTTCGGGCTGATCGCCGAGGCCAAGAGCGGGATCATGCAGATGGTCGGCGTGCCCGGAGAAGCGCCGCCGTTGCTGCGCATTTCCCTGGGCGACATGTACACCGGCATTCATGCGGTGGCGGCAGTCAATGCGGCGCTGCTGGGCCGGGTGAGCAGTGGCCGTGGCCAGCATATCGACATGGCCCTGTACGACACCCTGGTGTCGATGCACGAGTACGCGGTGCAGTGCTACACGCTGTCCGGCGGCACCGTGCTGCCGCAGCAAACCGGCCACGACATGCCCACCTCGACCCTGTACGGCGTGTTTCGCGCCGCCGACGGCGACCTGGTGATCGCCGCCCAGGTGGATGATGCCTGGCAACGCTTTGCCAGCATGCTCGAAGCCAACGGTGGCCCGCCTGGGTTCGGCAGCGACCACCGCTACCACAGCCTCAATGGCCGCAACGCCCACCGCGAGGCGATTCTGGCGGTGGTACGCGACTGGGTTGGCGTGCGCCCGGTGGCCGAGATTCTGGCGTTGCTCGATGGCATCGACATTCCCAGCGCCAAGGTGCAGCGCATCGACGAGGTGCTGGCCGACCCGCAGGTCCAGGCGCGCAACATGGTGATCGAACAGCAGCACCCGCGCTATGGCAGCGTGCGCCTGGCCAACCTGCCGTTTCGATTTTCCGGCTGCGACACCACGATTCACCAAGTGGCCCCCGACCTTGGCCAGCACAATGCCGAAGTCGCCGCCAGCCTGGGCCTGAGCCCTGAAGAAATCACGGCCCTGCAGGCAGACGGTGTGCTGTTTACCCACGGAGATGCACGATGAGCGACCGCTATGCAGTGATCGGCCGGCCGATCAACCACACCAAGTCACCGCTGATTCATGGCCTGTTCGCCCAGGCCAGCCACCAGCAGCTGGCGTACGGCGCCATCGAAGGGACGCTGGACGGTTTCGAGGCCCAGGTGCTGCAGTTTCGCGAGGGCGGCGGGCTGGGCATGAACATCACCGCACCGTTCAAGCTGCGCGCCTTCGAACTGGCCGACCGGCGCAGCGAGCGGGCGCAACTGGCACGGGCGGCCAACGCGCTGAAATTCGAGGACGGCCGCATCGTGGCCGAGAACTTCGATGGCATCGGCTTGCTGCGCGACATCGAAGAGAACCTTGGCGAGCCGCTGCGCAACCGCCGGGTGCTGATGCTGGGCGCTGGCGGTGCGGTGCGCGGGGCGTTGTTGCCGTTCCTGCAGGCAGGCCCACGCGAGCTGGTGATCGCCAACCGCGACATGGCCAAGGCGCTGGCCCTGCGCAACGAACTCGATCACCCACGGCTGCGCATCAGCCGTTATGAGGAACTGCAAGGGCAGGCGTTCGACATCGTGGTCAACGCCACCTCCGCGAGCTTGACCGGCGAGCTGCCGCCGCTGCCGGGCGCGGTGCTGGGCGAGGCACGCCTGGCCTACGAGTTGGCCTATGGCAAAGGCCTCACCCCGTTCCTGGCCTTGGCCCGGGAGCAGGGCGTGGTGCGCTTGGCCGACGGTGTCGGCATGCTGGTGGAGCAGGCGGCAGAAGCCTTTGCCTGGTGGCGCGGGGTGCGGCCAGGCACGCGCGCCGTGATCGATCAACTGACGATTCCCTTGGAGTAAGCCCATGGTTGCCACGGTGCTGATGCTGCACGGCATCAACCACAACATGTTCGGCAAACGCGACCCACGTCAGTACGGCACGGCCACCCTGGCCGACATCGACGGGGCCTTGTTGGCGCTGGGCGAGGCGCTGGGGGCGCGGGTCGAGAGCTTCCACAGCAACTTCGAAGGCGCCCTGTGCGAGCGCATTCACCTGGCCCATGAGCAACGGGTGGATGCCGTGCTGATCAATGCCGGGGCCTGGACCCATTACAGCTACGGCATTCGTGACGCGCTGGCCATTCTTGAGGCGCCGGTGGTTGAAGTGCACATGTCGAACATCCATGCTAGGGAGCCGTTTCGCCATCATTCGGTGTTCGCCGACGTGGTGCGCGGGCAGATCTGCGGGTTTGGGGTTGAAACCTACCTGCTGGCGCTGCGTGCGGCGATGAACATGATCAAAGGGCTCGTGTAGGAGCGGGCTTGCCCCGCGAACCAGGCGACACGGTGGTTGGCACCGGCCTTGCCGGTGTTCGCGGGGCAAGCCCGCTCCTACACACACACACACGACGAGCCCCCATTTGCAGAAGGATGTGTATCCTTGGCCACCCCCGCAGCCCCCAACACCCCTCGCCAAGCCACCTGGATCGCCCTGCTGGTCGCCGTCACGTTCTTCATGGAAAACCTCGACGCCACCGTGATCGCCACGGCGTTGCCGCAGATGGCCCGTGATTTTGCCGAGAACCCGGTGAGCCTGAACATCGGCATCAGCGCCTACCTGCTGGCGGTGGCGGTATTCATCCCGCTAAGCGGCTGGGTTGCCGACCGCTTCGGCGCGCGCCAGGTGTTCGCCGGCGCCATCGGCCTGTTCACCCTGGCCTCCTGGCTATGCGGGTTGGCCCCCACCCTGGAAACCTTCGTTGCCGCGCGCGTGCTGCAAGGCATTGGCGGGGCATTGATGGTGCCGGTGGGGCGGCTGGTGGTGTTGCGCACCACCGAGAAGCAGGACCTGGTGAAGATGCTTGCCGTGATTACCTGGCCTGGGTTGGTGGCGCCGGTGCTCGGCCCACCGCTGGGCGGGCTGATCGTCACCCACCTGTCCTGGCCGTGGATCTTCTACCTGAACATTCCCCTCGGCGGGCTCGCCATCGCCGCGGCCTGGTGGCTGATTCCCAACGCCCGTGCCAGCGAAACCCGCCGCTTCGACCTGATGGGCTTCGTGTTCCTGGCCTCGGCCTGCGCGGCCTGGCTGCTCGGCCTGGAGATGCTGGGCTCGCTGAGCGGTGGCAGCCTGGGGGCGGGCGCTGCCCTGGTTGCTGCAGGCGCACTGCTTACCTGGCTGTCGGTGCGCCACTGCCGGCGCCACCCGCAACCCCTGCTGCCGCTGGCGACCCTGGGTATCGCCACGTTCCGCGCCAGCATCGTCGGCGGCACCTTGTTCCGCCTGTCGATCAGCGCCTTGCCGTTTCTGATCCCGCTGTTGCTGCAGGTTGGTTTCGGCCTGTCGCCGGTGGATGCCGGGTTGCTGGTGCTGGCGATTTTTGCCGGCAACCTGGCGATGAAACCGTTTACCACCGGGCTGCTGCGCCGCCATGGCTTTCGCCGGGTGCTGCTGGTCAATGGCCTGATCGGCGTGGGTTGCATCCTGGCCTGCCTGGGCTTGCAGCAGGGCATGGCCTGGTACTGGATGGCGCTGGTGCTGTTCGTGGGCGGGCTGTCGCGCTCGATGCAATTCACCACCTACAACGCCGTGGGCTTTGCCGAGGTGCCCAAGGCGCAGATGGGCGAGGCGTCGACGCTGTTCAGCATGTTCTTCCAACTGGCCATGGCGCTGGGGGTGGCGGTGGCGGCCCTGCTGCTGCGGGTGGCGATGCAAGTGCGAGGCGGCGAGGGCGGCCTTGCGGTCAGTGATTTCCACTGGGCCCTGTTCGGCGTGGCGTTGGTTGCCTGCGCCGCCTTGGTGGACGCCGTGCGCCTGCCGCGTAATGCCGGCGAGCAGGTGCTGCGCACCTGAGCCCTCAGCCACGTGCGGCAACGCGCAAGGCCAGCGGCAGGGCCAATGCCCAGATCGGTGCCAGCAGCAGCGCCGTGCCAAGCGCCCCCAGGGGCAGTTCGACTCCGGCCAAGCGGGCGCCGGCCAGGTAAGCCGGGGGGCCGCCGAGCAGGCCCGCCAGCACCGCGCGCCACAGGGGCTGGCCCAGCCATGCCAGGCTGTGGCGCATGCCGCTGGCCAGTACCAGCCACAGCAGCGCCAGCCAGGCGGGCAGCGGCCATTGGCTGAAAGCGAACACACCGAGCAGGCCCAGGGTGCTGTCCAGCACGCAGCCTGCCAGGGCCACCCCCAGCAGCACCCGCAGTTCACCGTCAGGGGCAAGGCGCAGGTGCAGCGCC
Organism: Pantoea sp. Tr-811; assembly: GCF_011752535.1. Lineage (NCBI taxonomy): Bacteria > Pseudomonadati > Pseudomonadota > Gammaproteobacteria > Enterobacterales > Erwiniaceae > Pantoea > Pantoea sp. Tr-811. The sequence continues at coordinate 69,260 of NZ_VWXJ01000016.1, read as the reverse complement.
AGGCCCGCCACCACCAGTGCCAGCAGCCAGGGCCGCTCGGCGCCCAGTACACACAGCCACCAGCCGGCCTGCAGCCACACGGCGTTGCCCAGCAGCCAGCCCCGGTGGCCCATGCTCAGCTACCCGGCAGCACTGCCCGGCGCGCCTGGGGCCCGGCCCAGAGCATCTGCGCAACGCCGATGGTGCGCTCCTCGAAACCGCCCTGGCAGTAGCACAGGTAGAACTCCCAGAGGCGTTGGAAGGTGTCGTCATACCCCAGTGCCGTCAGTTCGCTGCGGGCATGGCGCAGGTTGTCGCGCCAGTGGCGCAGGGTGCGCGCGTAGTCCTGGCCAAAATCTTCCAGGTGCACCAGGTTCAGCTCGGTCTGGCGGCTGGCGGTGTCGAGCAGCACGCTGAGCGACGGCAGGGCGCCGCCTGGGAAGATGTAGCGCTGGATGAAGTCCACCGAACGCCGCGCCTGGGCGTAGCGCTGGTCGCGGATGGTGATGGCCTGCAGCAGCATCAGGCCGTCGTCCTTGAGCAGGGCGGCGCACTGGCGAAAGTAGGTGGGCAGGTAGCGGTGGCCGACCGCTTCGATCATCTCGATGGACACCAGCTTGTCGAAGCGCCCGCGCAGGTCGCGGTAGTCTTCGAGCAGCACGGTAACCCGCCGCTCCAGGCCCAGGGCCTTTACCCGCTGCAGGGTATAGGCATGCTGCGCCGCCGACAGCGTGGTGGTGGTGACCCGGCAGCCATGGTGCAAGGCGGCGTGAATGGCCAGGCTGCCCCAGCCGCTGCCGATTTCCAGCAGATGCTCGTGGGGTTTGAGCTCAAGCTTCTGGCAGATGCGCTGCAGCTTGTTCAGTTGCGCCTGCTCCAGGGTTTGCTCGGCGCTGTCGAACTGCGCGGCGGAGTACATCATGGTCGGGTCGAGCAGGCGCTCGAACAGGGCGTTGCCCAGGTCGTAGTGGGCAAGGATATTGCGCCGGGCACCGCGCCGGTCGTTGCGGTTGAGCCGGTGCAGCAGGTGCAGCGCTGGCCGCGCCAGGCGCGCCAGGCCGCCCTCCATGGCGTCCAGCACGTCGAGGTTGGCGACGAACAGGCGGGTGACTGCTGCCAGGTCGGGGCTGCGCCAGTAACCGTGGATGTAGCCTTCGCCGGAGCCAATCGAGCCATTGCCGGCCACCAGGCCCCAGGCCGCGTCATCGAGGATTTCCACTTCGGCATACAGCGGGCTGGCTACGTCGCCGAAGGTCCATTGCTGGTCGCGGCTGATCAGGCGCAGGTGGCCGTGGCGCAACTGGCGTAGTTGCGCCAGCACGGCGCGCCTGGCCAGTCCGCCGAGCAGCGGGGTGATCCCGGCCGATTTGCTAACGCTCAAGGTCGGTTCGGACATGGTCGGGCTCCTCGCGGATGGGTTGGCCGAGTGCCAGGTCATGCTGGCTGGCGCTATGGTCGTAGACGGGGGTGCGTTTGAGCAGCAGGCGCAGGGCTTGCCAGTAGATGCCTGCCACGGTGCGCAGGCTCATCCACGGGAAGGCCAGCAGGTGGCGGTGCAGATTACTGCGTTGCAGCGGTTGGCGTTGCAGGGCCAGGTCGGCTTCGAACACCTTGTGCCCGGCGCGCCAGTTTTCCATGTGCACGCGCACGTGCTGCGCGCCCACGGCGAAACGCAGGTGGTAGTCCATGTCCAGCGGCATGAACGGGGACACGTGGAAGGCCTTGGCCACGGCAAAGGGCTGGTTCAGTTCGCCGTGCACCGGCAGCACATAGTGGAAGCGCTCGCGCCAGGGCGTATTGCGCACTTCCAGCAGCACCGCGCTGGGCTGGCCGTGGCGGTCGTGGCAGAAGTAGAGGCTGACCGGGTTGAACGATAGCCCCCAGCAGCGCGGTTGCGTCAACAGGTGCACGGCGCCTTCGGGCACCTGCCCGGTGGCCTGGCCGACCAGCAGGCGGGCGGCGTCCACCAGGGGCATGCCGTGGCGGGTCAGCGCGGGCAGGTAGTCGCTTTCGCGCCAGCACAGGGGGGCCAGGCGCGAGCGGCCCAGCCAGCGGGACAACTTCAACAGGCCGGGCAGCTCGTCCAGGTCCAGGTAGAACATGCCGATGCGGTAGCGGAAGGCGTGGGGCCTGGGCGTCAGGCGCCGGTGGCTGACCCAGCCTTGGCACAGGCTACTGTTCACAGGCGTTCTCCGAACTGCTCGGCCACGTGCAAGGCGCTGAGCACGCCGTCCTCGTGGAAACCATTGGCCCAGTAGGCACCGCAATAGTAACTGTGCAGCGGGCCCTGCAACTCGCCCTGGCGGGCCTGGGCGGCGAGCGCTGCCAGGCTGTACTGCGGGTGGGCATAGTCGAACCGGGCGATGATCTGTGCTGGGTCCACCTGCGCAGTCTGGTTGAGGCTGACGCAGAAGGTGACCGGCGCCTGGATGCCCTGGAGAATATTCATGTCGTAGGTGAGCGCGGCGGGGGCCTGGGGGCTGCCGCCCAGGCGGTAGTTCCAGCTGGCCCAGGCCCTGCGCCGGCGCGGCAGCAGGCGGGTGTCGGTGTGCAGCACCACGTCGTTGCTGGCATAGCGGATAGCGCCGAGAATCGCCTGTTCCTGCTCGCTGGGGGCCTCCAGCAAGGCCAGGGCCTGGTCGCTGTGGCAGGCGAACACCACCTTGTCGAAACGCTCGCTGGCGCCTGGCCAGGTGACGGTTACGCCGCTTGCGTCGCGGCTCACCCGCTGCACCGGGCAGCCCAGGCGGATACGCTCGGCAAAGGGCCGGCACAGCGGCGCCAGGTAACTGCGCGAGCCGCCCTCGATCACCCGCCATTGCGGGCGGTGGTTGACCGACAGCAAGCCGTGGTTGCGGCAGAAGCGCACGAAGAACTGCAGCGGGAAATGCAGCATATCGGCCCGCGACATCGACCAGATCGCCGAGCCCATGGGCACGATGTAGTGGTCAATGAAGCGCTGCCCGTAGCGGTGCTCGCGCAGGTAGTCGCCCAGCGTGGTGTTGCCGTCGATGCGCTGTTGGTCCAGGTCGGCCAGTGCCTGGCGGTTGAAGCGCAGCACATCGCGCAACATGCCCCAGAAGCCGGGTGAGAGCAGGTTGCGGCGCTGGGCGAACAGGCTGTTGAGGTCGTGCCCGTTGTACTCCAGGCCGGTACGCGGGTCGTGCACCGAAAAGCTCATTTCGGTGATGCGTGAGGCAACGCCCAGGTGTTCGAGCAGGCGAATGAAGTGCGGGTAGGTCCAGTCGTTGAACACGATGAAGCCGGTGTCTACTGCGTAATGCTGGCCGCGCCAGTGCACATCGAAGGTGTGGGTGTGCCCGCCGACGCGGTCTGCCGCTTCGAACACCGTGATGTCGTGCCGGCGAGACAGCAGGTGGGCGCAGGTGAGCCCGGCGATGCCGGTGCCGATGATGGCGATATGCATAGGTCAGCCCTGTGGTTGGCGCGCCAGGCGCTGGCCCAGCTTCAGGCGCCAGCCGGCTGGCAATGCGCCGAGCAGGCGCAGCACCAGGGTGAAGGTGGCGGGAAAGGTAAGTTCCAGCGGGCGACGGGGTAGGCGCTTGGCGATCAGGCCGGCGGCGCGCTCGGCGGTCCATAGCTGGGGCATGGGAAAATCGTTGCGGCGGGTCAACGGTGTGTCGACAAAACCAGGGTTGACCAGGGTGACATCGATGCCCTCGTGGGCAAGGTCGATGCGCAGGGATTCCACCAGGTAGCGCAGCGCCGCCTTGGACGCGCCGTAGGCACCGGCCCGGGGCAGTGCCAGCCAGCTCACCGAGCTGCCCATCACCACCAGGTGCGGTTGCTGGCCGCGGCGCAGCAAGGGCAGGGCGGCGGCCAGGCACTGGCTGGTGCCCAGCACGTTGGTGCGTATCACCCGCTCGACCAGGGCGGGGTCGAACTGCCCCGGCTCCAGGTATTCGCAGGTGCCGGCATTGAGGATCACCTGGTCCAGCCCGCCCCAGGCCTGTTCGATTTCGGCGGCGATGCGGGCTACCTGCTCGGGCTGGTCGAGGTCGCCAACCGCCAGCAACACCTGGCCGGGGAAGCGTGCTGCCAAGGGGGCCAGGCTTTCGGCGCGGCGCGCCCCCAGTGCCAGCTGGTGGCCCTGTTCGAGCAGCCGCCGGGCCAGCGCTGCGCCAATGCCGCTGCTGGCACCGGTGAGCCAGCAGCGGCTCATGCCAGCCTGCCTTTGAGCCAGCGAATGGCGCCGCCCATGAGTGGGATGTGCTCGTACAGCAGCGCGCCTGCGTCGAAGTAATCCTGGTGAAAGTGAACCCGTTCGCGCCAGCGCAGGTGGCTGCAGCCCTGCAGGCTGATCAGCTTGCCAGCGGCCAGGCGTGGATGGCGGTAGTGCAGGGACCAGCGAATGTAGCCCAGGCCGGGCTGTGGTTCGTCCAGGCCTTCGAAGGTGTAGCGCACTTCGGCAACGTTGGCGTACAGCTGGGCGAAGTAGGCGCGCAAGGCGGCCAGCCCGCTGATGTGGTGGAGCGGGTCGCGAAACGTTACATCCTCGCTGTACAAGTCAGCGAGCAGGTCGAGGTTGTGTGCACCCAGCGTGGTAAAGCGTTCGGTGAAATGTTGCAGGTAGGCGGTCATGCACAATACCTGTACAAAATTCATTGGATGTACAAGGTATAGTGCAGGTGCCTGGATAAATCTATACAGCGGAATTTATTTGTACAATTTTGCCCTCCAAGGCATCGCGCAGGCGAACCACGCCTTCCAGTGCCAGTGCCTGGGCCGAATAGCACAGGCCGATGCGCCGGCGCAGGTCCAGTTGGTGCAATGGCTCGCTGCGCACCCCCGGATGTTCGGCGGCAAGCGAGTGCGGCACGATGGCAGCGCCAATGCCGGCGGCGACCATCTCCAGCGCCAAGGCAAAGGTTTCGGCTTCTGCCACTGCCGCACGGTCGTAGTAGGGTAGCAGGCGCTGGTGGCTGGGCTGAGCGGGGCAGGTGACCCAGTGATGCCGCTCACCGCCTGGCGGCAGTGCCAGCACGAACGGTTCGCTGTGCAGCGCCAGGAACAGCTCATCCTCGCAGCGCAGTTCCTCGCTGGCCAAGCGCACCGCGCCCTGGCAACCCACCCGCAGTTGCAGGCGCACCGCTGGGCTGAGGCCTGCCGCCGCCTGCAGCACAGTGCGCAGCACCTGGGCGGCCACGTCGTGCTCGACGCCCATGTGCAGGGGTTCACGCTCACGGTCCTGCCGGAAGCGGGTGAGCAACCGGCCGGCATCGGCCACCATGCGCTGGGCCTCGGGGTACAACGCACGGGCGTCTTCGGTGACCTCCACGCCCCGCGCCTGGCGCACGAACAGGGTGGTGCCCAGGCTTTCTTCCAAGGCCTTGATGCTGCCGGAAAGTGCCGGTTGGCTAAGGTGTATGGCGCGTGCAGCAGCGGTGATGTTGCGTTCTTCGAACACGGCGATGAAGGCGCGAAGCTGGCGATAATCCATGGGTTACCCATAAGTGTTGCCGATGGCTGCCAGAAGAATATCCCATTTTTCGTTGATCTAAGGGCCTTTTATACTCGCTCTGCTGCTTACCTATAGGCAATCTGGATAACAGGACACTTCTGATGACGACTACGCACAAACCCCTGGTGGTGATCACCGGCGCCAGCTCCGGCATTGGCCTGGCAACTGCCCAGCGCCTGTCCGCCCGTGGCCACGCCCTGTTGCTGCTGTCTCGCCGCCTGGCGCCGATGCAGCAGCTGCAGTTGCCCAACTGCCTGGCGCTGGCCGTCGACATCACCGACCGCGCCGCCGTGCTGGCCGCCGTCGCCGAGGCCGAGGCGCGCTTCGGCCCGGTGGATGCAATCATCAACAACGCCGGAGTGATGCTGTTGGGCAGCATCGCCACGCAAGACCCGGCCGAGTGGGACCGCATGCTCGACGTCAATGTGCGCGGGCTGCTCAACGGCATCCACGCCGTGGCTGGCGGCATGGTTGCGCGCAAGCACGGCACCATCATCAATGTCAGCTCCGTGGCGGGGCGCAAAGCCTTCCCCAACCACGTTGCCTATGTGGGCACCAAGTTCGCGGTTACCGGGCTTTCCGAGAACCTGCGCGAGGAGCTGTCGCCCAGCAATGTGCGGGTGATCACCGTCGAGCCGGGCGCGGTGGACACCGAACTGCTCAGCCACACCACCGACGACGGCATCAAGGCCGGCTACGACGCCTGGAAGGCCGAGATGGGCGGGGTGCTCAGTGCCCAGAGCATTGCCGAAGTCATCGAGTTCGCCTACGGCCAGCCGCAGTCGGTGTGCGTGCGTGAAATCGTGGTGTGCGCCACGCGCCAGCAGCCCTGAGCGCCAGGGCTCACCCTGAAGGGTGATTCTCGTGGGTGGCTGTTAACGCTGATACTCGGCAGCGGCATCCACCCACGAACGACCGAGCAGACGGTCGCCTGGAGCACAACGTGTACGACCTCGCTTACTGGCAGCAACAAGCTGCCAGGCAGACCTTTCTGAACAACGCACTGATCGGCGGCCAATTCGTTGCCGCGGCCAGCGGTGCAACGTTCGACTCGATCAACCCGGCCACCAACCGTTTGCTGGCCCAGGTGGCGGCCTGTGCCGACGCCGATGTCGACCACGCGGTGCGCAGTGCGCGCCAGGCTTTCGAGCATGGCCCCTGGGCGCGCATGGCGCCTGCCGAGCGCAAGCGTGTGCTGCTGCGCATGGCCGAGCTGATCATGGCCCACCGTGAAGAACTGGCCTTGCTCGATTCGCTGAACATGGGCAAGCCGGTGATGGACGCCTACAGCATCGATGTACCTGGTTCGGCCCAGGTGTTCGCCTGGTATGGCGAAGCCCTCGACAAACGCTACGACCAGGTTGCGCCGACGGCGTCCAACGCGGTGGCCACCATAACCCGCGAAGCGCTGGGCGTGGTGGCGGCGGTGGTGCCGTGGAACTTCCCCTTGGACATGGCGGCCTGGAAGCTCGCCCCGGCGCTGGCGGCGGGTAACAGTGTGGTGCTCAAGCCGGCAGAGCAGTCGCCGTTTTCGGCCTTGCGCCTGGCGCAACTGGCGCTGGAGGCGGGCCTGCCGGAGGGCGTGCTCAACGTGGTGCCGGGCCTTGGCGAACAGGCTGGCCGCGCGCTGGGGCTGCATGGGGATGTCGACTGCCTGGTGTTTACCGGCTCCACCCAGGTGGGCAAGTACTTCATGCAGTACTCGGCGCAGTCCAACCTCAAGCAGGTGTGGCTGGAGTGCGGGGGTAAAAGCCCGAACCTGGTGTTCGAGGACTGCCAGGACCTGGACCTGGCGGCGGAGAAGGCGGCCTTCGGCATTTTCTTCAACCAGGGCGAGGTGTGCTCGGCCAACTCGCGGCTGTATGTGCAGCGTTCGATCCACGATGAATTTATCGAGCGCCTGCAGGCCAAGGCCCGCCACTGGCAGCCGGGCAACCCCCTGGACCCAGCCAGCCGGGCCGGGGCGATCGTCGACGGCGAACAGGCCGGGCGCATCCTGCGGGCCATCGGCCAGGCCCAGGAGCAGGGGGCGAAGCTGGTGTGTGGCGGGCAACGGCTGAACCTGGGTGGCTCGGACAACTTTATCGAGCCGACCATTTTCGCCGGGGTTGGCCCGCAGATGGACTTGGCCCGGGAAGAGGTGTTCGGGCCGGTGCTGGCCGTGAGCGCTTTTGACAGCGAGGAGCAGGCCATCGCCCTGGCCAATGACAGCGTGTATGGCCTGGCGGCTTCGGTGTGGAGCGACGACCTCAACCGTGCCCATCGCGTGGCCAAGCGCCTGAAGGCGGGGACCGTGTCGGTGAACACGGTCGATGCGCTGGATGTGACCGTGCCGTTTGGCGGGGGCGGGCAGTCGGGCTTTGGGCGGGACCTTTCGTTGCATTCGTTCGACAAGTACACGCAGTTGAAAACGACCTGGATTCAATTGCGCTGACAGCGCGGCCCCCCTCCCCCGGTAGGAGCGAGCACAGCTCGCGATGCGATCTGGCAAACGCCGCATGCCTCAAGGGTTGTATTCGCCTGGGGAATCGCATCGCGAGCTGCGCTCGCTCCTACCGGGGTGGTGGGGGTGAACCTGGGGTGGTTTGTATCGGTGTGTATCGAGAGGGGGGGCAGATACCTGGGGGTTCAAACCGGTGGGGTTGTTGACACGGACCAGGTACGTTCCGGGCGTTAAATGGGCTCCATCGAGGCACAGCGCCTCGCAGTCACTGAACCAGAACCCATTAGAAGCCCGGAGCATCCACCATGAACACCAAAGCCATCTACGCCGCCTGCCTGTTCGCCGCCCTCAACGTCTGCACCCTGGCCGCCCGTGCCGAAGCCGCCGACAACGTGCGCGACTACACCTACGGCACCCAGCTGGACATCAAGAAAGTGCTGGCCACCAGCCAGGACGCAACGCCCAGCTGCGGTGTGGTCAATGCCCGCCTGACCTACCTTGACTCCCACGACCAGACCCAGGTGCTCAACTACCGCACCCTGGGCGACCACTGCATCGGCCAGAACTGAGCCAGTTGCCCGCCACCACACAGGAGCGCCGCCATGAACTGGTAATGCATGAACACCCCGGGCGCAGGGCTCACGGTTCGACCGTGGGGGCCTGCGCCAATTGCGTTGCCATGCGCACCAGTTCGGCCACCGAGCGCGCCTTCATCTTGCGCGTGACCTTGCCACGGTGGGCCTTGACGGTGATTTCACTGATGTCCAGGTCCAGCGCGATCACTTTGTTCATGCAGCCGTCGACCACCCGCTGCATGATTTCCCGCTCGCGTGGGGTGAGCGAGACGTAGCGTGCGCGCAGGTCACTGAGCTGGCCTTCGCGTTCCAGGGCGCAGCGGCTTTTCTCCAGCGCAGCGCTGATGGCGTCGAGCAGCACGCCGTCGTCGAACGGCTTGGTCAGAAACTCCACAGCCCCGGCCTTCATCGCCCGTACCGTGCTGGGAATGTCGCCGTAGCCGGTGATGACGATGATCGGCATGTGCGGCCGGCTGGCGGCGAGGGCGGCTTGCAGGTCAAGGCCGTTGAGGTCGGGCAGGTTGATGTCCAGCACCAGGCAGCTGGGTAGCGGTTCGCGCGGCTGGGCCAGGAATGCCTGGGCGCAGTCGAACAGCCGCGGTTGCCAGTGGGCGAAGCGAATCAGCAATTCCAGCGACTCGCGCACGGAAATGTCGTCGTCCACCACGTACACCACGGCGCCGGCAGAGGGGGAGGAGGTGTGGGCGTTCATGGGGTGGGCTCCTCACTCCCAGAGCAGGTCGGGCAGCGGAATGCAGAAATGGAAAGTCGCCCCGGGGCCATCGTTGAGCGTGGCCCAGAGCTCGCCTTGGTGATGCTCGATGATCGAGCGGCTGATGGAAAGGCCCATGCCCATCCCGTTGGGCTTGGTGGTGTAGAAGGCATCGAACAGGCGGCCAACCGCCGTGGCATCGAACCCCGCGCCACTGTCGCGCACGGCAAGCTGAACGCACTGGCGTGGCTCCAGCGTGGTGCTGATGCGCAGTTGCCGCAGCGCGCCGGGCACCTCGCGCATGGCCTCCACGGCATTGAGGATGAGGTTGAGGATCACCTGCTGAAGTTGCACGCGGTCGCCTTTGATTGCAGGCAGGTCCTTGGCAAATTGCACTTGCAGCACCACGCCGTTGCGCCGCAGTTCACCCAGCAGCAGGGTAACCACCTCGTGCGCGGCCTCGTTCACATCCACCGCCTCGGCCATTACGCTGTGCCGGGCGAACAGGGCGTGCAGGCGCTTGATGACATCGGCGGCGCGGTTGCCGTCGCGCAGGGTGCGCCGGGCGGTTTCCATGGCGCCCTCGACGTTGGGCGGGTCGGCTGCGAGCATGCGCAGGCAGGTGCCGGCATTGGTGACGATACCGGCCAGCGGCTGATTGACTTCGTGGGCGATGGACGCGGTGAGCGCGCCCAGGCTTGCCACCCGTGCCAGGTGGGCCATTTCCGAGCGGACTTTGTCCAGCGCTTCTTCGGCCTGCTTGCGCCCTTCGATGTCGGTGTTTTCCCCATACCAGCCCACCACCGTGCCGTGCTCATCGTGCTGCGGCACGGCGCGGATCAGGAACCAGCGGTACACGCCATCCTGGCGGCGCAGGCGGGCTTCGTATTCGCCGGCGGTGCCTTCCTGCATCAAGGCCACCCAGTAGTGCAGCAGGCCCTCGGCATCTTCCGGGTGCAGCGAGGCCGTCCAGCCGTGGCCGCTGGCCTGTTGCTGAGTCATGCCGGTGTAGTCGCACCAGCGCTGGTTGATGAAGTTGACCTCGCCATTGGCGCCGGCGCTCCAGATGAAACCGGGCACGGCATTGACCAGGTGGCTGAGGTCAGGCGGGTTGGGCATGGGGGTTCTCTGTGTGTGGCCAGGTGTGCTGGGCCGCCAGCGTGGTTTTTGCCCGGAGTCTGCCTGAAAACCGCGGGGGGTGGGAGGCGGGGCAGGCCAGGTTGTGAAATACGCCGCATCGTGGGCTAGCGCGTGCGCAGTTCAAACCCTTGTAGGAGCGAGCAAAGCTCGCGAATGCGATCTGGCAGGTGCAATCTACCTCACGCACTCAGCCCGCTGTGAGCCCGCATCGCGAGCTGCGCTCGCTCCTACCGGGGCCTGTGGCAGTGCGCCTTCAGGTGCGTTAGCCGATCAACTGGGCCTTCACCTGTTCGGCCACCGGCAGTGGCAGGCTCAGCTGGGCACACAGCCCGCCGCCTTCGCGGTTGTACAGCTGCAGCGAACCCTGCAGCGACAGCGCCAATTGCTGGGAAATCGCCAGGCCTAGCCCGGTGCCGCCAGTGTCGCGGTTACGCGAGCTTTCCAGGCGATAGAACGGCTTGAGCACTTCGCCCAGCAGCGCTTCGGGAATGCCGGGGCCGCGATCCAGAATGCAAATGCTCAGGCTGCCGGCCGTGGGCCGGCCCACGGCGATCTCGACGTCACTGGCGTATTTGAGGGCATTGTCCACCAGGTTCACCATTAACCGGCGCAAGGCGTGAGGGCGGGAGTCGAGCACGGCGTCGCGTGGCATGTCGAGGCTGACATGCTTGCCGGTATCTTCGTAGTCAAACACCAGGCTTTGCAGAAACGCCCGCACGTCGATGCGCCGGCTGGCTTCGGTGGCGCTGTCCATGCTGCGGGCGTAGGCCACGCCTTCCTGCACCAGGTGTTGCATCTGGCTCAGGTCGTTCCACAGCTTGTCTTTTTCCACGGAGTCTTCCATCAACTCGGCGCGCAATTTCATCCGCGTGATGGGCGTTTGCAGGTCGTGGGAGATGGCGGCCAGCAGTTGCATGCGTTCTTTCACATGGGCAGCGATGCGTGTTTGCAGGGTATTGAAGGCGACTGCGGCGTAGGCCACTTCAACCGGGCCTGACTCGTCCAGGCGCGCGCCGCCGCCGTTGGGGTCCAGGGTGTCGACTGCCTGGGACAGCCGGGTCAACGGGCGGATCGCCGTGCGTACCGCCAGCCAGGTACAGGCCAGCAACAGCAGCAACTGGCCGACCAGTACCAGGGGCAGCCAGGGCGACAGCGGCGAGACGGAGGGGCGCACATCGATGGTCAGCGGGCTGCCATCGTGCAGGCGCAGGTGGGCCTGGTAATGCGGGCGGGTATCGGCCAATTGGGTGTAGTGCAGGGTGTAGGTGCGGCCCAGGGTGGCTTGCATGGAGCGCACGAACGCGGGCGGCGAGGCCAGGTCCAGGGGCGTTCCGGGCTGGCCCTCGTCGAGCTGGTAGCGGTAGTTGGGGTGCACGAAACGCGGCAGCCAGGCGTTGCGTTCGCTGGCTGGCAGGCGTTCGAGTACCGCCAGGGTGGTGGTCAGGTCTTGCTCCAGGTTACCTAGCATCAGGGTCTTGGCGCTTTCGTAGCGCTCATAGAACTGCAAGCCGAATGACAGGCCGTGGGCGATGACCAGGCTGAGCAGGAAAATCAGCGACAGCTGCGAGGCCAGGGTGCGGGGCCAGCGCGGGGCCTTCATGCTGGCTCCCCGAGGATCTGCACGGCGAAGGAGAACACATAGCCTTCGCTGCGTACGGTCTTCACGTAGGCCGGGTCGCGGGCGTCGTCGCCCAGGCGTTGGCGCAGGCGGCTGACGAGCAGGTCGATGGAGCGGTCGAACAGGTCGGCATCGCGGCCTTGGGTCAGGTTGAGCAACTGGTCGCGGCTGAGCACGCGCTGGGGGTGGTCGACGAACACGCGCAGCAGGCGGTATTCGGCGCCGCTGAGGGCGACGATGGTGTCTTCGCGGTCGAGCAGGTGGCGCGCGGTGGTGTCCAGCCGCCAGTCGCCAAAGGCCAGTAGCCTGCCGGCTTCGCTGACCACGAGGTTGGGTGGCAGCATGCGTGTGCGGCGCAGCACGGCGTTGATCCGGGCGAGCAGTTCGCGGGCGGCGAAGGGTTTGACCAAGTAGTCGTCTGCGCCCATTTCCAGGCCGATGATGCGGTCGGTTTCATCATTGCGGGCGGTCAGCATCAGCACTGGGGTGGCTTTGTGCTTGCCGGCGCGCAGTTCCCGGCACAGTACCAAGCCGTCGTCGCCTGGCATCATGATGTCGAGGACGATCAGGTCGACGCGGTTGGTTTCCAGGAAACTGCGCATTTGGCGGCCGTCGGCCATCAGTGAGGCGCGCAGGCCGTTCTTGCGCAGGTAGTTGCCTACCAGCTCCCTGATTTCACGGTCGTCGTCGACGATCAGGATGTGATCCATGTGGTCCATCTGCTCTACCTTGGTGCTTGTTCAGGGGCACACTGTGTAGCGGGGATGGGCTTGGTTTGCCATTACATCAAGGTGTTGATCTTGCGGTTTGGGATTGGCGCACATAGCCAAAGTCACAGCCAAAAGCTTGATGGCGTGGGTCTTGATTACTTCGAGTCATTCATTTGCGATGGTGACTATGCGTCACCATCGCAAATGAATGACTCGCGTGAATCAAAACCGGCGCGATCCAGGTTTCTGATCTTTTGCTTTTTGCTTTTGAAGGAAAGAGACACCATTCGTTTCGCCGGCCACCACCGGCCACCACCGGCTTCGCCGGTGTTCGCGAGCTGCGCTCGCTCCTACAAATACGAAGTTCCTGATACAGCAATGTGGACTGACAAAGGTTGTCCAATCCGGCCAAACCCCCTAAAAAGAACCATCAGAACAAGAATCCCTATCTCAGAGGTGTCATCACCATGAGCCCCCGCACCACCACCGGCCATAAATCCTGGCGCTGGCCCGCCCTGTTCAGCCTGGTAGCCTTCGCCGCCAACTCCATCTTCTGCCGCCTGGCCCTGCGCGACGGAGCGATCGATGCCGAATCGTTCACCCTGCTGCGCCTGGCCAGCGGCGCTGCGTTTCTGCTGTTGCTGATACGCCTGCGCAAGCCAGGCCAACCCCTGGGCGGCAGTTGGAAGGGCGGGCTTGCCCTGTTTCTCTATGCCTACCTGTTTTCCGTGGCCTACCTGCAGTTGGGCGCAGGCGTAGGCGCGCTGGTGCTGTTCGGCGCCGTGCAAATCACCATGTTCGCGTTCGCCTGGCTCAAGGGCGAACACGTTAGCGCTCCCAGCTTGCTCGGCATGTTGATCGCTTTCGCCGGCCTGGTCGTGTTGCTGTTGCCCGGCGCTGAAGCGCCGCCGCTGGTCAGCGCGCTGGTAATGGCAGCCTCCGGTGTCGCCTGGGGCGCATACTCGCTGCTGGGCAAAGGTGCGCCGAACCCACTGGCCGATACCGCTGGCAACTTCGTGCGCAGCCTGCCGCTGGTGCTGATGCTGGGCGTGCCCATGGTGCTGCTCGCCCATGTGCATGTCACCCCGGCTGGGCTGCTGTTTGCCCTGGCCTCAGGCATTCTGGCGTCCGGCGCGGGCTATGCCGTGTGGTATGGGGTGGTCAGGCAGGTCAGCGCCCAGCAGGCGGCCACCCTGCAGCTCAGTGTGCCGGTGATCGCCGCATTGGCTGGGGTGTTGATGATTGGTGAGCCAATGTCGCTGCGCCTGCTGCTCGCCTCGCTGGTGGTACTGGGCGGTGTAGCGCTGGCGCTACTGCCGGCAAAATCCGTCAAAAGAAGCTGCGCTGAGCCTTGAGGGTGACCACGCTTTCGCAGTAGGTATTGATGCCCGAGTAGGCGTCGCAGCCACCGCCGCTGAGGTCGGAGTTGCTGTAGATCAAGTTGAGGTCGATGCCCAGCCATGGCCGTGACAGCTCCAGTGACCAGTCGGAAAACGCGCTGACCTGGCTGCCGTCGCCAATGGTGAAGGGCGTGCCCAAGCGGTGGTGGGCCACCTTCACGGTGAAGTCCATGTTCAGTAGCGGCAACTGGCCAAAGTCGGCGAACAGGGTGCCGGTGCGGTTGTCGGGGTTGTCGCGCCAGGCGCCGCCGATGCGGCTGCCAAGTATCGAGATACCGCCGTACAGCGCATAACTGTTGGCCCCGGCGATGTTCGGTTGGCTGTAGTGAATCAGCCCGACCTCGTAGCCCAGGGTGCTGTCGAAGTAATGTTTATAGCCCAGGTAGCTGTCCAGGCGCAGGGTCGAGTCGGGTGTTACGCCCATGCTCGGGGCGTACTGGCCGAGGTACCAACCGCTGGGGTGGCTGAGGTCGAGGCCGCCGTGAAATGTACCTACCGCGCTAGGTGAGATCAGCCCCTGGGCCATGCTGCGTGAGGGCGTGGTGCCCAGCTTGAAATCGAAATCGCCCAACTGGCGTTGGATCTGCTGGGCCTGCAGCAACGGGCTGAAGAGGAGCGCCGCGCACAGCGACAGAAAGGGCCTGGTCATGGTCACCGTCCTGGAAGGCTTGCTCTTGAGCGGCCAAGGATACCTGTGTCGGGGGCATTTCGGCCAGATGCAGGTACAGCCAACTCCGCCAGCCTGCCAGGGTCAGCCCTTGATCGCCGGCTGGGCTTCGACAGCTTCGGTCACTACCTGCCGGCTGGCGGCACGTTCGATCACCCGTTTGCGCAGTTCGTATTCGTCCAGCGACAGGCTTTGGCGCTGGATGGCTTCGAGTTGCAGTTGTCGGGTTTCCTCGACGGTGTAGCCACGCAGTTCGGGGTGATTGGCGGCGCAACCGGTGAGCACGCTGATGGCGATGGCGGTGAGGGTGGCGAGCAGCAGGCGGGCTGAGGTGTTCATCGGGAAGCTCCAGGATTCGGGGGACGGGAATCGATGGAGTGAGGTTATGGGTTGGCGCTGATGGATAGAAATTGGTGTTGTCGATAGTGACTATCGAAGTGCCTGCGGGGCTGCATTTGCGGGCTGTGCTGTCGCGCAGGGACCATTGCCCGCAAGCCCGCTGCCATCCTCTGTAGGAGCGGGCTTGCCCCGCGAACACCGGCACAGCCGGTGCCATGCACCGCGGTGCCTGCTTCGCGGGTCAAGCCCGCTCCTACAGGATTCTCCGTTAAATCAGAGAGTTATGATTTGTTCCATAGAAATGAACTTGCCCGTGCCATCCACTGCGTCGTTCTCCTTTGATGGCACACGTCTTATCGTCTTTTGCGCTTTTCTGGCGTTCTTGGGCTGCTCTCAAGTGCTTCAGGCGGTGCAGGTGCAGCTTTCACATTGAAAAGTATGCAGATGAAGTACCAGCAGATGGCGACACTCAGGTTGTAGGGGAACAAGACGGCCCAAAGCGGCAGTTGCCAGTTTTTCTTGCCCTGCAGTTCTCCGGGTTCGCCCGTTCGCCAAGGGGCGTAGTGGCGCCAGGCTTGGGCTGGGGTCAGGCAGATGGCATGCAGGGGGACGTGCCACCAGTTGGGTTCGCCAGGTGGGGGGAGTTTGTCGGGGCCGTGGTCCATGAAGTGGCGCAGGTATTCCCAGACTTCGGCGACGTATTTTACGTCTGGTTCGGTGGGCTCGTTGCTGTCGATCCAGAGGCAGTCTTTTTGGTGGAGAGTGCCGTCAGCTCGGCGGGGAGCGAACGCGAGGGCGTAGCTAGTGCTGAAAGATGAACCCCCGAATTCGGTGCGTTTGAAGGCTCCTCCCATTGTAGTTTTCCAGTCGAACTGTACGAGTTTTTTGCCGCGCTGGTAATAGACTCTCTTTTTGAGTCTGCTTAAGTGGAAGTGGGAGTTATTCTTTATTATGTAAGCTCTGTACAGCAAAAATGGTATGAAAATCAATGGGGCAATTAGATATTGAAGCATTGAGTGTGGGCGTGACAGGAGCAAATGGCGGTAGTCATCGTCTAATATTTCTGGGTAAATATATAGCGCCGAGATCAAGACTATGGCTGTATAGAGTTTTCCCATGAAGACGGAGTCTTTTATCCAGGGGTTTCTCAAGGTTAGATGGTTGGTGGATATGTCGACTACTTGATCTTTTATGTATGGTGTGCTTTTCGTGCTGCCGTGGTGTGAGAATAGCCAGGTTATAGACATTGGCCTACCTCTCTAGTGTGAAATGCGTAGTGGTATAATTTTCTTCATCCAAGCCTTTGGCAGGGTGGTATGTGACTGAAAGCGTTGCACTCGTATACGGGCGAGCTTCAATTTTGAAATTCAGTATGAGGCTCCCGTTGACGAGGTAGCATACAGGGTCTGGTAGGGGGATGATTGACTGATGGTGATCGCTTGCAACGCTTAAATGTGCACTCCAGCTACTTTTTGTTAAAGTGAATCCAGGTAGAAAAATCGTAAACTCAATGGCAGGGGAAGAGGGCGGAGCGTTGTGAATGGCTCTATACCAATCAGCTGGTGATAAGACGGTACTTCTATTCCAGCGACTGTCTAGTTCGTCTAGACCAAATTTTTTAGCATCATTCGCTGAAAGCAGCACTGGTTGATAGTAGGCTGAGTGCCAGCTTTGCACTTCCTCACTCAGACTGGAGTAAAGGGGGAGTTTTCTCTCGAAGTCTAATTTGATATCGATCCGTTTCTCACCATCATTCAGCCGGTTTCCAAAAATGCACCTTGATGCCCATAATTCAATAGGGCTGTGCAGGCGCTCATCAGCCATAGCATGTAGATACAGACCACCTGTTATGGCTGCTGCTCCCAGCAATACAACTGCTGCTGCAGCCCATCCTGCGAATGGGATCACCGACGTGGCGCCCGCGATAGCAAGGCTACCCTCCAGTACTAATATGGAGCCGAGTGCGACGGATCCTCCTCCGTAGAAAGTAAGGTCTGAGGCTTGCAAATCGCCATAAGCGCTTTGTCTTTTTGACTTTTTGAAATCAGAAACAAAACCTAAAATTATCGCAGGATAACCAGAGAGCCTAGCGAAAAAATTACTTGCAAAAAGTTTGGTAAGCCCATTTCCGAAACCCATGCCCGGAGCTGCAGAACCAAAACGTAGCGTTATTGCTTTCTGGGTAGCCCGCAATCCAACTAGCGTCGCTGCCGCGGCGCCGATCACCCCAAAGATCGACGCAGCAAACCCCAGGGTGTATTCCGGTGCATTACTCTTCTGCAAACTGTTGTAAGCCGCTTTTAGTGCAATGACATTGAACCACAGCATCCCAACATTCAAACCTGTTCCCGTACCTGACGTTAGTAACCCGAGCAACTTCGGCTTTACCCGCGCAGTCGTGGTCAGTTCCAGCGCCACCGTCCGGCTGCCCGTGATGCGCAGTGCCTTCATTTCCTCCACCTGGGCCATTCCGGTCTTCAGGTACTTATCGACCTCCTGGCTAAAGGGGTTCTCCCGGATCAGCGTATCGGTGACGGCATACCGCGCCGCCAGCAGCCCCAGCGCCTTCTCGGCATTGGCCTCGCTGGCCGCCGCCAGCACTTGCTGGCGCAGGCTGTTGCTGGCCGTCCAGCGGGCCTGCCCATGCATGCGTTTGAGCACCACGGTAGTGACGGACTGGGCGGTGAGGTCGGTGATGTTGGCCAGGGCCGGGAATCGGCCGACCAGGCCTTCGATCACGTTGTCGCTGCCTCCGAGCAAGGTGCCGACCGCGTCGGCCTTGTCGCGGAAGGGATTGAACGGTGCCAGGGCTACATACAGCGGGCTGTCGTGTTGGTCCAGCCAGCGTTCCAGGCGCTGTAAGCGCAGGTCTTGCTCTTCGGTGCCGGGCACGGGTTGGCCCATGGGGTGAATCAGCAAGGCGAGGGAGGTTTCCAGGCCACCGGCGGAGGTGAGGTCGTCGCGGTCGTAGCAGGCCAGTGCGGCGGCCAGGCTGTAGGGGGTGTCGAGGTGGCCGGTTTCGGCAGTGGCCAGCCAGGCATCGTGATCGGCGCTGGCTTGCAGGGCCGATGCTTGCAACTCGGCGATACGCTGTTCGAGCTCGTCGCGTTCGGCCAGGAAACTGAGGTACTTGGCGGTATCGAGGCGCTGCCCCAGGCGGTGGCCCTGTTCGGAGTAGTCCTTGTGGGTGAGCACCCGGAAGCGCTCTTCGTACGGCGGTTTTGGCCGGCTGTCTGGGCGGATGCGCAGCGCGGCGGTGGCCAGGCTGGGGTTTTTGGCGGGGTACAGGCTTTCGAGGGTCTTGTTCAGCAGCGTGGCCACCAGGTTGCGGTGGTGGAAGTCGCGGCTGCGCGGGCTCAGGCGTTCGGCGTTGAGCTGGTAGCACATCGGCACATCAGCCTGCTCGCTGCCCTGGGCGGGCCGGAGGTGGGGCAAGGGCTCGGCGGGCATCAGGTCGCGCAACTGGTGCTGGTAGGCCGACACCGACAGGCTCAGGTCCAGGGCCATGCCTTCGGCGTCGCTCAACACCACCACGGCGGGAATCTTCGGCTGGGTGAAGGGGTAGTGCCGGGCCACGGCGTGAAGCGCGCCGGCGAACAGCGCCGAAGGGCGAGGGTGGCTGCTCCAGGCCAGCGACATGCGCTGGGCGTCTGGCTTGAAGTCCTCGACCCAAGTGGGCAGGGCACTGACGGGCAGTACATGGGGCTGGGTGGAGGGTGCCTTGTCGCCGGCGATCAGCTCGGCCATGTTCACTTGGCGCATGTGCCGGTTGCGCAGGGCCGCCGAGCCGGTGATGCGTGCGGTGACGGCGTTGGTCCACAGGTGCGGGCTGTAGGCGATCCAGACCTCCTGGGCGGTGGTGGTGCAGGTGTCGGCCCACACCCAGCCCATCGACCGGCTGGAGAGGTAGCGGTCACGCCGCTGGTAATGCTCCAGCCCTCGGTAGCGCAGTTCCTTGTACTGGCCTTCGCCGTCGTACTCGTGGATGACCAGCTTTTCGCCGTGGGTGCCTTTCATGAACACGTAGACGTAGCCAGGGCGCAAGGCACGCAGGGTGTAGGCGCAGTGCTGCAGCGTGGGGAAGCCTTGTTCCAGGGCGAAGCCCGAGGCACTGTAGCGGCAGGGTGGTGCATTGCTGGTGCGAGGCACGATGGCGTAGCGCAGGGGCAGGATGGGTACCCGCGGGCTGCAGGGTGGGCCGGAGGTGGCGCGGCTGACGGAGGCTTCAGTCATGGGCGGTTCTCCCATGGTGAGGCTGCATGTGCCGCCGGGGTGATGTGTCGCTTGAATTCAGTTCCTTGAACATTGGGTGTCCTCGTCCAGCCACTGGCGCACGGGCGTGCAGGCCAGCAGCGGCTGCGCTCAGGTGCGTATGAAGGTGCGCCAGAACACTAACGAGGAATCAAGTCTCGGGGGAGTTCATCACTTCCCAAAACGTTGTAGGAATTTTCGCTTTAGGGAGTAGGCTGCTGATTAGCCCCCCATCTTCAGGCCGGTACCGCCCCGGTAGGAGCGAGCGTAGCTCGCGATGGGGCGCGTAGCGGCCCTAGGGTTTCAGTTTAGTGGCTCGTAATGCTGGGGCTGCTTTGCAGCCCATCGCGAGCTGTGCTCGCTCCTACGGGGGAGCGTGCCGCGCTGCGACAGCTGGGGTTTATATCAGGCTAGCTGTCGAGCACACCCTTGTTACGCGGTGAGGTTACCGTCAGCAGCGTGTCCAGCGTGCTTTCATGCCTGGGCAGCTCGTCGCACAGGTCCCAGATTTCCAGCATCTTCGCGTACTCCAGGGCATGCCTGGCGTCGGCCTGCACCCACCGTTCGAACGCGGCGCGCTCTGCAGCGGTGCAACTGCCGTCATGCAGGCGCAGGCACCAATCGGCAGCCTGGGTCAGCAGGGCGTCATCCTCAGGGTCGGGAAGGGGTGGGGGCATCGGTGGGCTACCTGTGTGATCAGGCCGCTACCCTAAGCAAGCATCTGGCAAAAATTCGTCAAAAAAACATCATGGTTTTCAGCAGGCTGGCCCTCAGGCTCAGCTAAGTCTTCATGCGTAACCTCCTGCCCAGACACCAAGACGGGCACCGAGGAGGTTTACCCGATGAACGCAACGAATAGCGGATGGCTCAACAAGGTCCCGGAAGTGACATTGTCCTTCTGGATCATCAAGGTCATGTCCACCACGGTAGGGGAGACATTCGCCGATTTTCTCGCCGTCGATGTCGGCTGGGGACTGGGCATCACCAGCGCGGTAATGGCGCTGCTATTGGCGGCGGCGCTGACGATGCAACTGCGCAAGCGCCATTGCGAGCCGTGGATCTACTGGCTCAATGTGGTGCTGGTGAGCATTCTGGGCACGCAGATTACCGACATCCTCACCGACGAACTGAACGTCAGCCTGTACGCCAGCAGTGCCTTCTTTGCAGGCCTGCTCGCCGTCAACTTCGCAGTCTGGTACGCCAGGGAGCGCAACCTGTCCATCCGCGAGATCGTCACCCCCAGGCGTGAAGGCTTCTACTGGGCAACCGTGCTGTGCACCTTCGCCCTGGGCACTGCGGGCGGCGACCTGGCCACCGAGGCGCTAGGCCTGGGCTTTGGTGTCGGCTCGCTGATCTTCACCGTGCTGATCGCCGCCTGCCTGGTCGCCTGGCGCCTGGGCGTGAACACCGTGCTGGTGTTCTGGTTGGCCTACATCCTCACCCGCCCGCTCGGCGCCTCCCTGGGCGACCTGCTGACCCAGGCCCGCGAGTACGGCGGCCTGGGCATGGGCGCAACCTGGACCAGCGCGATCTTCCTGTGCGTGATTTTCATGCTGGTCAGCGTTGCCCAGTTCAGCGCCAACCAGGCCAAGCGAATTGCCCGTTGATAACCCCCCACCCCTGATAACGAGGGTACACACCATGCTTGCAAAACCACTGTTCACCACCACACTGGCCATCGCCTGCTTGGCCAGTGTGCTGGCCTTCACCCAAGGCTGTTCGAAGCACGATGAGCCGCCAGCGTCAGCCTCGGAGGTGCATGCGCCTACCAAATTGGGCGACCTGAGCGCCTTCCGTGCCATCGCCCAGGATGTCGCAAGCAAGGTCGATGCCCAGGACCTGCCAGGCGCCAAGGCGCGCATCAAGGACCTTGAAAAAAGCTGGGATGACGCCGAGGCCGGGATCAAACCGCGCGCCGCGGGTGACTGGCACCTGCTGGACAAGGCCATCGACCGCGCCCTGGACGCGCTGCGGGCCAGCTCGCCGCAACAGGCGGCGTGCAAGGCGGCCATGGTTGAGCTGCTGGGCACCTTCGACACCCTGCAGGGCCCGCGGCAAGGCTGATGCACGGGCTTTCGCGGACGGCGCAGGGCGGCTATCGTTGCCCTGCCGGTTCGCCGAGGAGATGGCCATGAGGGTATTGCTGGTCGAAGACGACAGCATGATTGCGCAGGCGCTGCAGGATGCGCTGGCGTTGGCCGGTTATGCCGTCGATTGGGTTGCCGATGGGCTGGCCGCCGAAGCGGCCCTGCGCGCGCAAGCCTACGACCAGGTACTGCTCGACCTGGGCTTGCCCGGCCAGGACGGCCTGCAGTTGCTGCAAACATTGCGTGCCGGCGACAACCCGGTGCCGTTGTTGATCATCACCGCCCGTGACGGGCTCGATGACCGCGTGCGCGGCCTGGACGGCGGCGCCGACGACTTCCTGCAGAAGCCCTTCGAGATGGCCGAGCTGCTGGCCAGGATGCGCGCCGTGATGCGCCGCAAAGGCGGGCGGGCAGCGCCGGAATTGAGCAACGGCCGGGTCACCCTGGACCCGGCGAGCAAATGCGCCAGCGTACCAGGCCAGCCGCCCGTGCAGCTTTCCAGCCGTGAGTTCGCCTTGCTCCAGGCGTTGCTGGTGCGCCCAGGGGCGATCCTGTCGCGCAGCGAACTGGAAGACCGGCTCTACGGCTGGGGCAACGAGGTGGAAAGCAATGCAGTGGAATTCATCATTCACGCACTGCGCCGCAAGCTGGGCAAGGACGTGATCGGCAATATCAGGGGGCTGGGATGGATGGTTTCAAAAGACGCCTGAGCCAGTCGCTGCAGTTGCGCCTGTCGCTGGCGTTGTCGCTGGCGATCTTGCTGGTGGCTTCGCTGAGCGCCCTGTTCAGTTACCTCACGGCCTATGATGAGGCGCTGACGCTGCAGGACAACAGCCTGCGCCAGGTGGCGGCACTGTACACGCGCCAGGGCCTGCAATTTCACTACCCGAGCGCCCCATTGCAAAGCACAGGGGACGATGAGGAAACACGCATCGTCATCCAGTATGTCGCCGATGGCGCCGTGGTCAGCCACGGCGATGATAGCCAGCTGCCGTTGCCCATTGCAGCTTCCGTGGCCGATGGCTGGTCGACCGTGGTGGTCGGTGGCGAGCCGTTTCGCGTGCTGGTTGGCCAGGAAGTGTCCGGCCGGCGCTTTGCGGTGGCCCAGGAGATCGACAGCCGTAACCGTGATGCCCGGGCCAGCGCCTGGCGAGCATTGCTGCCCTTTGCCATCTTGTTCCCCATCCTGCTGCTGGTGGTCGCCAACCTGATTCGTGAGCTGTTCAAGCCCGTTGCCAGCTTGGCTGCGACGCTCGACACCCGTGACGAGCAGGACCTGCGCCCGGTCGACGAGCGCCTGCTGGCCAGCGAGATCCGGCCCTTCGTCCAGGCAATCAACCGCCTGCTGGCGCGGGTTGCCCGCAGTGTCGAGGGGCAAAAGCGCTTTGTCGCCGATGCCGCCCATGAACTGCGCACGCCGCTGACGGCGTTGTCCCTGCAGGCCCAGGGGTTGGAAGACCAGGCGCTGCCCGCGCGTGCCCAGGCCCAGGTGGCGCAGTTACGCCTGGGCATTGCCCGCAGCCGTACGCTCATCGAACAGTTGCTAGCCTCGGCGAGCGCCCAGCTGGGCGAGCCGGCGGCGGCGGACGCCTCCGTGCACGGGGCCTTTCGTTCGGTGCTGGAAGCGCTGATGCCGCTGCTGGAGCACAAGCAGCTGGACGTTGCGGTGGAGGGGGACGATGTGCGTGTGCCGCTGGCGGACATGCACCTGCATAACGTGATTCGTAACCTGGTCGAAAACGCCATCCGCCACGCACCCGTGGGCGGGCAGATCGTGCTGCAGGCCGGGCAGGGTGGCGGCCGGGTAACCCTGTGCGTGTGTGACGATGGCCCCGGCATTCCCCCGCACGCCTGGTCACGGGTGTTCGACCCGTTCTACCGCGTGGCGCCCCAGGGTGGCGAGGGGGCGGGGCTGGGCTTGTCGATCGTGCAGACCCTGGTGCAGCGCAGTGGCGGCACGGCGCAGGTGGGGTTCAGCGATGAGGCCGCACGCCGTGGTTGCCGCGTGTGCCTGAGTTGGCCCGTGGCGGCTCAGAAATCGACCGTGGCGGACAGCAGCAGCGAACGCGGGGCGCCTTGGGAGAACGCCCCGTAGGAGGCGACACCCGACCAGTACGCCGTGTCGAAGAGGTTCTGCACGGTGGCGCGCCAGGTGGTGGGGTAGCCGCCCACGCGGGTGGTGTAGCGTACGCCGGCATCCACCCGCAGCCAGCTGTCGAGTTGCTGGGCATTGCTTTGGTTGACGTATTGCTCGCCGGTGTAGATCACACCGCTGGTCAGGGTCAGGCCCTCGGCCCACGGCGTGTCCCATTCGCCCCACAGGTTGGCCTGGACCTTCGGTACGCCTACTGCTCTGTTGCCGCGGTTGGCGGCAATGCGGGTACGGGTCAGCCGGGCGTCGAGCAGCGTCACCCCGGCCAGCAGGCGAGCATGGGGCGTGACCTCACCCAGAAGATTGAGCTCAAGGCCCCGGTTACGCTGTTCGCCCTGAACCGAAAAGCTTCCGCCCGCCAGTTCGCCCGAAGGCTTGGTGATCTGGAACAGCGCAAGGGTGGACAGAAAGGTGCCGTAATCCACTTTCAGCCCAACCTCATGCTGGCGGGACACGTAGGGCGCGAACACCTCGCCGGAATTGCTGGCCGTACCGGGCGCGACATCGCCCTTGCTGAGCCCTTCGAGGTAGTTGTAATAGACCGACAGGTTTTCCAGGGGCTTGAACAGCACACCGAACAGCGGAGTCGACCGGGCTTGCTGGTAGGTACTGGTAACGCTGCCGTCGGGGCGGTAGTTGGTGGCCTCGATCTGCTGTTGGCGCAGCCCCACGGTGATCTGCAAGCGCTGGCCGAACAGTGACAAGGTGTCGGCAAGCGCGACACCGGAGAGCTCGCTGGAGGAAACCTTGGCGGTGGCAGGCTCGGCAATGGCCGGTTCGGGGCGATCGACCGGGTGATAGAGGTTCGACAGAACCGGCGCCGAGGACGTGATCCCGCGGCCCAGCTGGTCCCGGTAACGACTGACTTGAAGCGCTGCGCTGTGCGCCAGCGGCCCGGTGTCGATGTGCAGGCGGGCACCGGCATCCACCGTGTAACGCTGCACGTCGAATGCGTAGTAGCCGGGAATCGACGAGGTGTCGCCGGCGCTATTGATGATGGTGGGCGTCTGGTCGGTCAGGCGGTTGACCCGGGACTTGCCGCCGCCGGCGTGAGCGAACAGCGAGAGCTGGTCGTTGACCGCGTAGTCGCCGCTGAGCAGCACCGAGCGGTCATGGGTTGTCGACTTCCCCCACTCCTGGCTCACGTTGGTGCGCCCATTGGCCGCCGAGGGAATCGGCACGCCTTCGGCAATCAGGAAAGGGCGTGATGCGGCGATGAAGGTTTCCCGCTGATCGACCAGGTCGAGGCTGGCGCGCAAGCTGTCGCCCTGGTAGTCGAATGAGAGTGCGCCCACATCGAATGCGCGGTGTTGATCGTCGATGGCCGTGTCGCCCTGCTGCACACTGCCGTTGAAGCGCATACCCAGGCGCCGCTCTGCACCGAAGCGCCGGCTCAGGTCGAGATGGCTGCCTGTTTGCGAATCCAGGGCAAAGCGGGTGGTGAGGCGCGTGAGGTCGTCATCCAGGGCGCGTTTGGG
This sequence comes from Pantoea sp. Tr-811, assembly GCF_011752535.1. Lineage (NCBI taxonomy): Bacteria > Pseudomonadati > Pseudomonadota > Gammaproteobacteria > Enterobacterales > Erwiniaceae > Pantoea > Pantoea sp. Tr-811. Next base: position 44,227 of record NZ_VWXJ01000016.1, on the reverse strand, counting down.
CACGACATTGATTACGCCGCCTACCGTGCTGTTGGGCGACATGCCGTACAGCAGTGTGGCAGGGCCTTTGACCACCTCGATGCGTTCGGCATAGTCGGTGAACACGCGGTAATTGGAGGCAACGCCATAAACCCCATCGAAGGCGAGCTCGCCCAGGTTGCCTTCGCCCAGCGCAAAGCCGCGGATGAAAAACGAGTCGACGATCCCGCCCGTCTGCCCCGTGGCGCGCACGGACGAATCCCGTTCGAGCAGGTCGCCGACGGTGCTGGCCTGCTGGTCTTGCACCATGGCCGAGGTGTAGCTGCTGATGCTCAAGGGGGTGTCCATGACGTCCCGGTTGCCCAGCAAGCCGAGCCGCCCACCTACCGCCGCCTGGCCGCCGGGATAGGCGGGCGGCACCTGTTCGTTGGCTGCCGGGGCGGCAAGGCCTTTGATGTCGGTTTCCAGCAGGGTCACTTGGCGCAACGCCAGGGTGTAGCTGCCATCGTCATGCAGCAGCATCTGCAGGTGGTTGTCGCCCAACAAGCGTTTCACGGCCTCCTGCGGGGTGCAGGAGGCCGTCAGGCCCGGGCTGAAAAGGCCTTCGGTGAGCGCTGGCTGAAACGCCAGGGCAATGCCGGCTTGCATGGCGAACGCAGACAGCGTGGGGCCCAGCGGGCCGGGGGCAATGGCGTAGCTACGCACCTGCACGTCATCCAGTAGCACCGGCGCATCGGCGCTGGCGCGCGGGCAATGGGATGCCAGCAGCACCAGGCCGAGCAGGGCGCTGCAAACCACTGGCCGAGGGTGTGGGCCCCGCGAAAAATGGGCATGAGGGGCGGACATTGTTGGTTTCATCCGCGTGGCGAGAGCGTGACCCAGAGCCCGCCCAAGTACCCGGAGACGTTGATGGCGTAGGTCTGTGCAAGCATGTTCAGGGTGCGTGAGGTATCGCTGATGGGGTAGGCGCCGGAAACCTGCAGCGCGGCGATGCGTGGGTCGCAGCGCACAACGCCTCGGCGGTAACGCGCAAGTTCTGCGGCGAAGTCTGCCAGGGGCATCTTGTCGGCCATCAGCATGCCCTGGGCCCAGGCGCCAGCATTGCGGTCGGCCGCCAGCACCTGGCCAAAGGCGTGTGCCGAGAAATCCGTGCGCTGGCCGGCCATGATGACCATCGGCTGGACCTGGTGCGGGCTTGCCAGCACGACCTTGACCGCCCCTTCCAGGACGGCCAGGTGGGTACGCCCGTCGCGTTGGCGCACGCAGAACCGTGTGCCCAGTGCCTGCATGCGGCCTTGGGCGGACTCGACCAGGAACGGACGCGCGGGTGAGAAGCGGTCGAGCGCCGTTTGCACCATGATTTCGCCAGCGCGCAAGCGCAGCAGGCGCTGCTGGGCATCGAACAAGACGTCGATGGCCGAGTCGGTGTTCAGGGTTACCTGCGAGCCGTCGGCCAGCACCAGCTCGCGGCGCTCGCCCAGTGTGCTGCGGTAGTCGGCGGTCCATTGTTGCCGGCGGCTCAGCGCCCAGCCGCCCCAACCGGCGGGCAGTACCGCCAGCAGCAGGGCCAGCTTGAGCAGTGCGGCGCGGCGTTCGGGGCTGTCTGGGCGGTCCAGCACCGACATCGCCAATGCCCGAGGCAAGCCTCCCATGCGGCTTTGCAGCAGTTGCGCGCGCGCCCAGGCTTGTTGCCGTTCGGGGCTGCTGGTTTTCCACGCTTGCCATTGGGCCTGCTCCAACTCGCTGAGCGCGCTTTCGTTCCAGCGCACCAGCCATTGCGCGGCTTCCTCAAGCGCTTGCGGGTCCAGTGGGGCAGCTTTTGCGGGCAGGGGCACTTACTCCACCAGCAACAGGCATTGGATGAAGGCCTGCTTCATGTAGCGCTTCACGGTAATCAGCGACACCCCCAGTTGGCCGGCGATGTCGGCGTACGTCAGGCCGCCGAGCTGGGAGAGCAGGAAGGTGCGTTTGACCAGGGGAGGGAGTGCATCGAGCATGGCGTCGATCTGGTGCAGGGTTTCCAGCACCACCCAGCGTAACTCAGGGGAGGGCACGTCCTGGGGCGGCAAGTGGCTCAGCGCATCGAGATAGGCACGTTCCAGTGCCTTGCGTTGATACCAGTTGATGAGAATGCCCTTGGCCACGCAGCGCAGGTAGGCACGAGGCTGCTCGATGGTGGTCACCTTCGAGGCGAGCACGCGGGTGAAGGTGTCCTGGGTAAGGTCTGCTGCATCCATGGCATTGCCGAGCTTCCTTCGCAGCGTGTCGTAGAGCCAGCCATGATGGCCACTGTACAACGCTTCGAGAACGCGCAGGTGGGGCTGGTTGTCTGCGGGGAGGGTTTGGCTCATGGTTGCGATTTTGTTGTAATTGAGAAGTATTAACAATGCTAGTGTGATCGTGCATGGCAAGCAAGCCCGCTCACGCCGCCGCAACCCCCTGTAGGCGCGGGCTGGCCCCGCGAACACCGGCGAAGCCGGTGCCACGCACCGCGTTGCCTGCTTCGCGGGGCAAGCCCGCTCCTACAGAAATATCTGTTCAATCTACTGATACTTTTTCCCCGCTCGGCTGGCTACAGGAGGTGATTACCCATCTTCCTGCCGAAAAGGATCCCCTCGCCATGCCCGTTGTCAGTCGTCCCTGCAATCGAAACGCCTTGCGTCACACCCTGCTGAACGTCCTTCTGCTGGCGGGCAGCAGCCCTGCGCTGGCGGCCAGCCCTGAGCAGCCAGAGGCGCTGGTGCTCGACAACACCAACGTCGAAGCCACCTACACCGGCCCGGCGTTGCCGCAAGCGCTGGCCGGCGAGCAGGTGGCGCGCGGCGCTCGCTTGGGAATGATGGGTAACAAGGACGTGATGGACACCCCGTTCAGTGTCACCAGCTACACCAGCAAGACCCTGGCCGACCTGCAAACGGTCACCGTCGCCGATGCCCTGGAGCGCGACCCGTCCGTGCGCTCTACCGGGCAGACGGGGGGTATCGTCGATTCGTTCTTTATCCGCGGCTTCCCGATCAGTGAGGGCAACCTGGGTGAGTTGGCATTCGATGGCGTGTATGGCGTCGCGCCCAACTACCGCGTGTTCACCGAGTACGCCGAGCGCGTCGAGGTGCTGAAAGGGCCGGGTGCCCTGGCGTATGGCATCTCACCGAACAGTGGCGTGGGCGGGGTGATCAACATCGTGCCCAAGCGCCCGCTGGAAGACGACCTGACCCGCTTCACCGCAAGCTTGGCCTCGGATTCGCAGGTGGGTGGCCACCTGGACCTGAGCCGGCGCTTTGGTGACGAGAAGCAGTTTGGTGTGCGCTTCAATGGCAACCTGCAGGGCGGCGACACTGCGGTCGACAGCCAGCATCGTGACCTGGGCATTGCCGCCATTGCCCTGGACTACCGTGGGGAGCGCTTGCGCCTGAACCTGGATTTCCTCAGCCAGAAGGAAAGCTGGGACGCCGCTTCCCGGCCCTTCACGGTCGCCTCGGGCATCGACGTGCCTTCTGCGCCCAACGGGCGAACCAACTTGCCGCAGGATTGGGGGTGGTCCGACACCAAGGAGCAGTCGGCCCTGCTGGGCGGTGAGTATGACCTGAGCGACGCGGTGACCGTGTTCGCCCACGCCGGCGGCGGCAAGGCGGACGTGAAACGGATGTCTGACCAGGTGCCCAGAATCCTCAACGCGGCAGGGGACACCAGTAACATTCCCGGCTATTACAAATTCAACGTCGACCGCTCCACGGCCGATGTGGGCGTGCGCGGTGTGTTTGCCACCGGGCCGGTCAACCACACCCTGACGGCGATGGCGACCCGCTACCAGGACGAGTTGTCCCGTGGCATCAACAACGGCAGCGAGATTCGCTCCAACATCTATCACCCGATGGATGTGGCCAAGCCCGCTATCGCCGCGCCAAAGGTATTGCGCATTTCCGAATCGGAACTGTCCGGTGTGGCGCTGACCGACACCTTGGCCCTGTTCGACGACCGCTTTCAGTTGACCCTGGGCGTGCGGCGGCAAGACATCGAGTCGCGCAACTACAGCGCGACGGGGGCGGTCAGCTCCCGGTATGACGACCATGCGACGACGCCGCTGGTGGGGGTGGTGGTCAAGCCCTGGGACGATGTGTCGCTCTACTACAACTATGTCGAAGGCCTGAGCAAAGGTGACATCGCGCCCGGCACCGCGGCCAACGCCGGGCAGACCTTCGCGCCGTACACCTCGAAGCAGCATGAGGTGGGGGTCAAGTACGAGCAGGGGACGTTCATGACCACGCTGGCCCTGTTCCAGATTGAAAAGCCAAGCGGGGAAGTGGGCGCGGGCAACGTGTTTTCCGTGCAGGCCGAACAGCGTAACCGGGGTGTCGAGCTAAGCCTGTTCGGCGAAGTGGCACCCGGCACGCGCTTGATGGGCGGCGTGACCGTGCTGGACGGCAAGCTGACCGACTCGGCCACCGCCGCCAACCGCGGCAACAAGCCAGTCGGCGTGCCGAATGTGCAGGCGAACCTGTGGGGTGAATGGGATACGCCGTGGCTTGAAGGCTTCACCTTGACGGGCGGTGTCATTTATACCGACAGGCAGTATGTCAACCAGGCCAACACCCAGGCCTTGCCTTCCTGGACGCGGGTCGACGCCGGTGCCCGTTACGTGACCAGGATCGAGGGGCGGCCCACCACCTTCCGGGCCACGGTGCAGAACGTGTTCGACCGTGAATACTGGGCGGGCGTGGCGTCGTATGGGGCTATATCGCCGGGGTATCCGCGCACCTTGCAGCTGTCGGCTACGGTCGATTTTTGAGGGATGAGATGGGCGCCGCGGGTGCGGCGCATCGCGAGCTGCGCTCGCTCCTACAGGATCCTCTGTTAAATCAGATATTTGCAATTTGTTCCATGAGAGCCTAGCCAGCCCTACGGGCTGCGCTGTCGCGCAGGGAACAGTGCCAGCAGCCGCGCCGCAATGCCCTGTAGGAGCGGCGGTGCGGCGACCCGACTTGCCCCGCGAACACCGGCGCAGCCGGTGTCATACACCGCGGTGCCTGCTTCGCGGGACAAGCCCGCTCCTACAGAAATACCAGTTGAATCAGATAGTTACGATTTGTTTCATAGGAGCCGGGCAGGGCAGGCTCGCCTAGTGCCCCAGCAACTGCCCCAGCAGCCATTGCCCGGCAGGCCCCAGCGCCTGCTGGCGCGACCAGGCCACGTCCATGGCCACGCGGCGCGGGTAGCCGGCCATGGGCAGTTCCACCAAGCCGCTGCCGAAGCGCGCCACCAGCGCCTTGGGCAGTTCGGCCCAGCCAAACCCGCGCACGGCGAATTCCAGCAGGGTCAGGTAGTCCGGCGCCGACCAGGCCTGGCCGTGGCCATGGGGCAGGCTGGGGGCGTAGGTCTTGATGTACAGCTGGCGTTGCTGTTCAAGGTGTTCCGGCTGCAAGGCCGGCAGGGTTGCCAGCGGGTGCTCGCGGCTGACATACAGGCAGAATTCGGCCTGCTCGGGCAGGCGCGCCACGCTGACATCCGCCGGGTAGCGGTCCTGGGCGGCCAGGATGCCAAGGTGCACGATGCCCTGTTGCACCAGGTCGATCACATCGGCGTCTTCGGAGGGGCCGCAGCGCAGTTCGGTGTGCGGGTAGCGTTCGGCGAAGCGCGCCATCGCCGCGCCCTGGAAGGTGACGCTGTAGCTGTCGGACATCACCACCGACACCAGTGGTTCCACCTGCCCGGCCAGGCGCACGGCCAGGGCGTCGAGGCGGGCACTGGCATCGAGGATCGCTTCCACCTGCTTGAGCACCTGGCGCCCGGCGCTGTTCAACGTGGGGTGACGGCCGGTACGGTCGAACAACGGGCAACCGATGTCGGCCTCGAAGTTGGCGATGGCGATGCTGATGGTCGACTGGCTCTTGCGCAGCTTGCGGGCGGCGGCGGAGAAGGAGCCGAGCGCGGCGGCTTCGACAAAGGCGACGAGGGCTTCAGGTGAATAGCGCATGGGGTAGGGGCTGAATCAAGGGGAAGGTTAGTATCAGCCGCCTCAACCTGGCCGGCAAGCGCCCGCCTTAGGAGATAACCCACCCTGCGGGGGGGCGTATGACCCCCCTGTAGGAGCGGGCTTGCCCCGCGAAACCGGCGACGCGGTGGATGGCACCGGCTGCGCCGGTGTTCGCGGGGCAAGCCCGCTCCTACAATGGGGCTTTTACCGCTGAGCGAGGCCGCCGTGTTCAACTTTCTGGTCATCGTGTTCCCTGACTTCAACGCTGCCGCCAGCACCGCGTTCGTCGATCCGTTCCGGGCGGCCAACTACCTCAGCGGTGAAAGCCGCTTCCATTGGGCCTTTGCTTCGGTAGAGGGCGGCACGGTGCGTGCCTCCAACGGCATGGACCTGCTCACCCAACCGCTTGCCAGCCTGCGTGACCAGCCCTGGGACCTGGTGATGCTCTCGTGCAGCTGGGCGCCGGAGCAGCACCACGGCAGCTACCTGCAGGGGGCGCTGAGAACCTGGGCGAGCAAGGGCTGCCTGCTCGGCGGCCTGGACACCGGCACCCTCCTGCTGGCCGAGGCGGGGTTGCTCAAGGGGCGGCGAGCCACGGCGCACTATGAACATATCGATGCCCTGCTGGAGCTTTACCCCGATGTGACCATCGTCGAGGACCTGTACGTGTTCGACCAGCAGCGCATCACCTGCTGCGGCGGCGCTGCGGCCACCGACACCGCCTTGCAGCTGATTCGCAACCTGCACGGCGAAACCCTGGCCAACGAGGCGGCCCGCTACGTGTTCCACCAGCAGTTCCGCCCAGGCAGCGCGCAGCAGAACCCCGAAGCCCAGCAGCCGTTGGGGCACACCATCCCGGTGCCGGTGCGCCAGGCGATCAAGCTGATGGAGCGGCACCTGGAAGAGGTGATTGGCATTGCGGCGCTGTGCGAACAGGTGGGCATTTCCCAGCGCCAGCTCGACCGCCTGTTCCGCCAGGTGGTGCACAAGAGCCCGGCGCTGTACTACCGCGACATTCGCCTGGACCGGGCACGTGGCCTGGTCACCCAGACCGACCTGGCCCTGACCAAGGTCGGCGTCGCCTCAGGCTTTCCCAACCAGTCGCATTTCTGCCGCGCCTACCGCGAACGCTTCGGCCTCACCCCGCGCCAGGACCGCCAGGAGGGCAGGGTGCCGTTCGACTACCGCGCCTGGCCCATGCACCAGCGGGGTGTGGCGCCCCGTTGAGGGTCGTTTCCAGGCGCCACTTACCCAAAAACGACAATGGCCGAAACAGGATAAAAAACGGCGGATCTTGCACATTTAACCCCTCGGCCCCAGACCATCATCGACCCCACAGAACGGGCAAAAACCCCTTGCCCGGAACAATAAAAGGGCCGTTGATATGTCTGAGTTGCTGCATCCTCGCCAATTCGAATCGATCAAACAGGGCTACGACCCGGATCCTTTGCTGTCCCAATCGCTGCGCGCCGAGGCCTACGTCGACCCCGAGTGGTTTCGCCTCGACCAGCAGGCGATCCTGGCAAAAACCTGGCAGTGGGTGTGCCACGGGGAAAAGGTTCGCGAACCGGGCAGCTACACCACCGTGGATATCGCCGGACACCCGGTTGCCGTGGTGCGCGACCAGGACGGCAGCCTGCGGGCGTTCTACAACGTCTGCAAGCACCGTGCTCACCCGGTGCTGCAAGGTGAAGGCAAGACCCGCCGCATCGTTTGCCCCTACCACTCCTGGTGCTATGGGCTCAACGGCAACCTGGTGGCGGCGCCCCATGTCGGCGGCCTGAAAGACTTCAACAAGGAAGAGATCCACCTCACCCCGGTTCAGGTCGAGGAATTCTGCGGGTTCGTCTACGTCAACCTGGACCCGCTGGCCGCGCCCCTGCATCAGCAATCCGGCGACCTGGCCAAGGAGATCCTGCACTGGGCGCCAGACATCGACAAGCTCACTTTCGGCCACCGCCTGACCTACGAGATCAAGTCGAACTGGAAGAACGTGGTCGACAACTTCCTTGAGTGCTACCACTGCCCGACCGCGCACAAGGACTTCTGCACCCTGGTCGACATGGACACCTACAAGGTGCAGACCCACGGCATCTACTCAAGCCACATGGCCGAAGCCGGCAAGGGCCAGAACTCGGCCTACGACGTGTCCAAGGCCAGCGTGCGGACCCACGCCGTGTGGTGGCTGTGGCCCAACACCTGCCTGATGCGCTACCCGGGGCGCAGCTCGATGATCGTGCTCAACATCGTGCCCCTGGGCCCGGACCGCACCTTCGAAACCTATGACTTCTTCCTCGAAACCCCCGAGCCGGACGCCATGGAGAAAGAGGCCATCCGCTACCTGGACGAAGTGCTGCAGGTGGAGGACATCTCGCTGGTGGAGAACGTGCAACGCGGCATGCAGACCCCAGCCTTCGACCAGGGGCGCATCGTTACCGACCCCAACGGCTCGGGCAAGTCCGAGCACGCCTTGCACCACTTCCACGGCCTGGTGCTGGACGCCTACGCCCGCAGCGTCAAGCCATGAGCCGTATCGGCCAGACCGCCCCAGCCCAACCCATGAAACGGTGAGCCCCCATGCCAAAGTCCGTCATCATCACCTGCGCCACTACCGGTGGCGTGCACACCCCGACCATGTCCGAGTACCTGCCGATCACCGCGCAGGAAATTGCCGATTCCTCCATCGAGGCGGCCAGCGCCGGTGCGTCGATCATTCACTTGCATGCCCGCAACCCCGAAACCGGTAAACCCGACCCGCGCCCCGAGCTGTTCCAGGACTTCATGGGGCAGATCCACCGCCAGAGCGATGCGGTGCTGAACGTGTCCACCGGCGGAGGCCTGGGCATGACCCGTGAAGAACGCCTGCGTGCGGCCCTGGCGGTCAGCCCGGAAATGGCATCGCTGAACGTGGGTTCGATGAACTTCGGCATCTTCCCCATGAAAGCCAAGTATTCGAACTGGAAGCACGACTGGGAGCCGGCGTTCCTCGACAGCACCCGCGACTTCATTTTCCGCAACACCTTTGCCGACATCGAATACATCGTCAAGGAGCTGGGCGACGGCCACGGCACCCGCTTCGAGTTCGAATGCTACGACCTGGGCCACCTGTACAACCTGGCGTGGGTGATCGACCAGGGCTGGGTCAAGCCGCCGTTCCTGATCCAGATCGTGTTCGGCGTGCTCGGGGGTGTGGGGGCGGACCTGGACAACCTGATGCACATGCACAGCGTGGCGCAAAAGCTGTTCGGCAAGGACTACGAGTGGTCGGTGCTGGCGGCGGGCAAGCACCAGATGGCCTTTGCCACCCAGGCGGCGATGCTGGGCGGCAACGTGCGGGTTGGCCTGGAAGACAGCCTGTTCATCGGCGCCGGCGAGAAGGCCAGGAGCAATGCCGAGCAGGTGCTGAAGATCCGCTCGATCGTCGAGCAGCTTGGGCTGAAGGTGGCAACGCCGGAAGAAGCCCGGGCCCGCCTTGGCCTCAAGGGCCGCGACAAAATCACCTTGTGATGCGTGATCGGGGATACACCATGCCTAGCAGAATGTTGATCAACGGCGAGCTCGTCGAAGGCGCTGCTGCGCCACTGGCGGTCATCGACCCGTCCACCGGGGAGGCGATCACCCGCGTTGGCCAGGCCGACGAGGCGCAGCTCGATGCCGCCGTGCGCGGTGCACGGGAAGCCTTAGAGCGCCATGCCAGCACCACCCCGGCGCAACGCGCGGGGCTTTTGCAAGACATCGCCGAGGTGGTCGGCCAGCACGCCCAGGCGCTGGCGGCGTTGGAAAGCCAGAACGTTGGCAAGCCTTGGCCCTCGGCCCTTGACGATGAAATGCCGCTGACCCTCGACACCTTGCGGTTCTTCGCCGGCGCCGCACGCACCCTGGCCGGGGTGGCGGCGGGTGAATACGTGGCCGGGCATACCAGCCTGATTCGCCGCGACCCGATCGGCCCGGTGGCGGCCATCGAGCCGTGGAACTACCCGCTGATGATGGCGGCCTGGAAGCTGGCGGCGCCGCTGGCCGCCGGTTGCAGCGTGGTGCTCAAGCCTTCGGAGCTGACCCCGCTGTCGACCTTGCACCTGGGGCAATTGTTGGCCGAGGTGGTGCCCAAGGGGCTGGTCAACATCGTGCACGGGGAGGGCCCTTCGCTCGGGGCTCGGCTCATCAACGCCGACGGCATCGAGGCCGTGAGCATCACTGGCTCGCCCGCCACGGGCAGTGCGGCCATGCGCGCTGCGGCGCAGCAGATGCGCCAGGTGCATGTGGAACTGGGCGGCAAGGCGCCAGTGATCGTCTACGAGGATGCTGATATCGACAAACTGGTCGCCACCCTGCGCGCCACGGCGTTCTTCAATGCCGGCCAGGACTGTGCCCAGCCGTGTCGGGTGCTGGTGGCCAGCAATGTGTATGAGCGCGTCGTCGCGGCCTTGGCCGAGGCTGCCCGTTCGATCAAGGTTGGCCCGCCGCGGGCAAGCGGCACCGAGATGGGCCCCCTGGTGAGCGCACAGCACCGCCAGCGGGTGGCGGGGTTCGTCGAGCGTGCCCGCGCCTGCGCCGAAGTGGTCAGTGGCGGCGCGGTGCTGCCGGGCGGGGGCTTCTTCTACAGCCCGACCGTGATTGCCGACGTTGACCACCACGCTGAAATCGCCACCCAGGAAGTGTTCGGCCCGGTGATTTCAGTGTCGCGCTTCACCCCCGACCAGGACCCGGTGGCGATTGCCAACGCCAGCCGCTATGGCCTGGCCTCGTCGATCTGGACCCGTGACAGCGGCCGCGCCATGGCGGCCAGCAGCCGCCTGCGCTACGGCTTCACCTGGGTCAATACCCACGGCGTTGCCACGCCGGAAATGCCCTGGGCCGCCATGAAAGGTTCAGGCCATGGCTGCGACATGTCGGTGTTCGCCCTCGACGCCTACACCAGCATTCGCCACGTCATGTACGCACACGGCTGATCAGCAGGGCGCCGCAGTGAAACGGCGCGCCTTCGATGTTTTCCAACGACCGAGGTTTATCCGATGAGTGAATTTCAACAGGTGGCAGTGGTTGGCGCAGGGGTGATCGGCGCCAGCTGGGCGGCGCTGTTTCTGGCATCGGGGCGTGACGTTGCCGTTTACGACCCTTCGCCGACGGTGCAAGCCGATGTGCGCAGCTACATCGACAATGCCTGGCTCACCCTGCGCGAGCTGGGCCTGGTACAGGCCGAACCCGGCCAGCTGAGCTTTCACAGCGATGTCGCCAGTGCCGTGCAGGGCGCCGACTTCGTGCAGGAAAGCGTGCCGGAGCGGATCGCTATCAAGCATGAGCTGTTCGCCCGGCTGGAAGCGGCGCTCAAGCCGGGCGCCATCGTGGCATCGTCCGCGTCCGGCCTGCGCCTGGGCGAGATGCAGGCAGGGTGGCGCAACCCTTCGCATTTCATCCTGGGCCATCCGTTCAACCCGCCGCACCTGATTCCCTTGGTGGAGGTAATGGGCAACGACAAGACGGCAGCGGGTGTGGTGGAGCAGGCCGAGCGGTTCTATGGGTTGGTGGGCAAGGTGACGATCCGGGTCAATCGCGAGGTGAAAGGCCATGTGGCCAACCGCCTGCAGGCGGCGCTGTGGCGTGAGGCCATTCACCTGGTCAAGAGCGGCGTCGCCAGTGTGGAAGATGTCGACAAGGCGGTGTGGGCGGGGCCTGGCCTGCGTTGGGCGGCAATGGGGCCGAGCCTGCTGTTCCACCTGGGGGGCGGGCCGGATGGCCTCGCGGCCTTCTGCCAGAAGTACGCCGACAGCTTCAACGGCTGGTGGGATGACCTGGGCGACCCACGCCTGGACAGCGAAACGGCCGCCCTGCTGGTGGCAGGCGTGGATCAGCAAGCCGGTGGCACCCGCTGGGCATCGCTGGCGGCCCAGCGCGATGAGCTGATCACTCAGCTACTCAAGGCCAGCGTACCACTGCGCCGCCCTTGAGTTCGGGCCCGGGGTGCAAGTGGCCCCGGGCCGGTCTGCCCTTGCGTGAGGTGTGCCATGCCTGAAGAGAAGTTGACCCTGCAGATAACCGACCTGACTGCCGAAGCCAAGGGCGTCATGGTCGTTGAGTTGCGCGCTGAACCGGGCCAGGCGCTGCCGCCGTTCAAGCCCGGCGCCCACATCGAACTGCATTTGCCTGGCGGTACCGTGCGCCAGTATTCCCTGTGCAATGACGCCCGGGAGCAACACCGCTATTGCGTGGGGGTTGGCCTGTCTGCCACCAGCCGGGGCGGCTCCCGCCACGTGCATCAAGCGCTGCGCGTGGGCGACAGGCTGACGGTGACCCCGCCGCGCAACCACTTCCCCCTGGAAGAAGACGCGCCGGCGTTCGTGTTCTTCGCGGGCGGTATCGGCATTACCCCGGTGTGGTCGATGATCCAGTGGTGCGAAGCCAACAAGCGCCCCTGGCACCTGTTCTACCTGGTGCGCAACCGCCAGCGTGCAGCCTTTCTTGAGGAACTTGGGCGGTATGCCGACCAGGTGACCCTGCATGCCGACGATGAGGCGGGCGGCCTGTTCGATATCGCCGCGGCTGTGGGCCGGCAACCTGGCAATGTTCATTTCTACACCTGCGGGCCCACGCCCCTGATGCTGGCCGTTGAAGCCGCCACGCGCGGCTTTCCCGAGGCGCAGGTGCATTTCGAGTGGTTCACGCCCAAGGCGCCGCAACGCCCTAGCGTGGACAACGCCTTCACGGTGCAGTTGGCCAGGAGCGGCACTTCGCTCGAAGTGCCAGCGGACAAAAGCATTCTCCAGGTGCTGGAGGCCAACGGCCTGCGCGTCGAAAGCTCCTGCCGGGAGGGCACCTGCGCCTCGTGCGAAACCTGTGTGCTGGGCGGTACGCCGGATCACCGCGACAGCGTGCTGACGGCTGCCGAGCGCAAGAACAACGACGTGATGATGATCTGCGTTTCCCGGTCGCTGTCACCCAGCCTTGTGCTCGACCTTTGAAAACGCGCCCCTAAGACGTGTGCAAGGAGTATGTGCGTGAACGAGCTGCTGCTGACCCATCAAGCCACCATTGTCGAAGACTGGATCGACTACAACGGGCATCTGCGCGATGCCTTCTACTTCCTGCTGTTCAGCCACGCCACCGATGCCCTGATGGACCGCATCGGCCTTGATGCCGACGGCCGGGCGATCCATGGCCACACCCTGTACACCCTCGAAGCCCATATCAACTACTTGGGCGAAACCCGGCTGGGTGAGCAGGTGCAGGTGTTTACCCAGCTGATCGACCACGACAGCAAGCGCCTGCATATCGTCCATCACCTGTACCGGCCTGCCGATGGCGAGCTGTTGGCGGCCAGTGAACAGATGCTGATGAACATTGCCAGCCTGGCCGGGCGCGCGGCGAAGTTCGCCACCGGTGTGGAGGCGAACATCAGCGCGCTGTTGCAAACCCATCGAACCCTGCCGCGCCCCGGCTACTGCGGGCGGGTGATCGGCATTCGTCGCTAGCGCCGGCACCCCGTTCGGGGAAACTCTCGCTTGGTAACAAGGACAATAACAATGAAAATCGAGCAGCGAAGTATCGAGTTCGTCCCCCACAACGAGCGCTACGGCAGGCCGCGACGGCTGTTCACGGTGTGGTTCAGTTCAAACCTGCAGGTAACCGCGCTGATGGTCGGCACCTTGGGCGTTGCGGCGGGCTTGAGCCTTGCGTGGACGCTGGTGGGGCTACTGGTGGGCTGCCTGCTGGGCACCATCTTCATGGCCGCCCATTCGGCCCAAGGACCGCACCTGGGGGTGCCGCAGATGATTCAGAGCCGTGCCCAGTTCGGCGTGTTCGGTGCGGCCATTCCGTTGCTGGTGATGGTGACGGCCGCGGTGTTGTTCATGGCCGCCAGCGGCGTGCTGATGCGCGACCCGCTCAAGGCGCTGCTGGCGGTCAGCGACAACCAAGCCATCCTGATTGTTGGCGCCCTCACGTTCCTGATCGGTGTCGTCGGTTATGAGCTGATTCACCGCCTGGGTGCCTGGATGAGCTTGCTGTCGTCCGTGGTATTCGGTGCTGCGCTGGTGTTGATCCTGTTGCAGGCGAGTGCGCCCGACGCGCTGCACGTGGATGCCGGTGGCTTTTCCATGCCGGTGTTCAACCTGGTGATCGCCCAGGCGGCCTCCTGGACCTTGGGCTACGGCCCTTACGTGGCCGACTACTCGCGCTACCTGCCGGCCGATGTGCGCACCCGGGACACGTTCTGGACCACCTACTTCGGCTGCGCACTGGGTTCGCTGGGCATGATGGCGCTGGGGGCGACCCTGGCCGCCGTGGTGCCTTCCGCGCTCGGCGCCGACCCCGGCACGGCCGTTGCCAACCTGTTCGGCCCTTGGGCCAAGGCGGCGCTGCTGGTGGTGGCGTTGGGGGTGATTCAGTACAACGTGCTGTGCCTGTACAGCGCCTACATGTCCACCACCACGATTTTCAGCGGCTTCGCCAAGGTGCTGCAGGTGCGGCGTGGCGCCAAGGCAGGGCTGATGGCGCTGCTGTCGATACTGGCATGTGCCATTGCCGTGCACACGCAATACCAGTTCGACACCTTCTTTGCCGATATTCTGATTGGGCAGCTGTACCTGCTGATTCCGTGGAGTGCGATCAACCTGGTGGATTACTACGTGGTCCGGCGGGGCAACTACAGCATCGACGACCTGTACGACGCCCAGGGGCGCTATGGCCGCTGGAATCGCAAGACCATGATCGTCTATGGCGCCTCGATCATCGGCACGGTGCCGTTCATGAAGTTGTCGTTCTTCGAGGGCTACCTGGCCAAGTGGATTGGCGCCGATGTCAGCTGGATTGCGGGGCTGGTTCTGGCCGGGTTGCTGTACTTCCTTTTCCACCTCAAACGCCCCTCATCGGGCCAGGCCCAGCGGCTTGAGGGGCAAACAGGGCACGTCAATTCGGCACCTTGACGGGCCCTTGGGTTTCACCTTTCCCGCACCAGGGCGGCTGGGCCGCCTTGGTGCCAGGGCGCGATCAGCGGTCTTTATCTTTGCGTTGTTGATCGTCGCGGGCATGCTGGCCACCCATGGCGCCAGCCTTGTCAGCGGTTTTCGTGTCGCGGTCGTGGGTGGCTGACTGGCCGCCCTGGCGGCCGGTGTCCTTGGTTGCGTCCCAATCCTTGTTCATCTTGTCGTCCGGCATTTGCCCGGATTTCTGACCGCCTTGGTGCTTGCCGCCCATATCGCCCCCCGCGCCATGGCCGCCTTGCTGGCCAGTCTTGCCCATGTCGGGCTTGGTGGTGCCGCCTTGGTGCGCGCCTTTGTCTTGATTGTTCGCCATGATCGCTTACCTCAAGTCAAACACAGGAAGGTCTGTGTTCAGTTGTGACCGTTGGAAAAGTGCCGGGCGCTGCAAACTTTTTCGCTTTTTCAGACGAGGCGCTTCAAGTACCTCGGGGCAAACCTTTAGTGGGTGAAAGGCCTGCGGTAATAGTTAAGGCCCAAGGGTCGCCGATGGTTTAAATTGAAGGCCCTGCTCCTGCGACGTTTACCGATATGGACTCTGGCGATCAACAACCGCTCCTGCACCCCATTTGCCCTCGACGTGGTGAGGTGGCCGCACGGCTTGGCCTTGTCGAGTGGGCGGCAACGCCTTTTGGCAGCAGGGAACAGTGGCCGGAGGCGTTGAAGCATGCCTTCTCGTTCCTGCTGAGCTCGGATTTGCCGTCGGCCATCGTGTGGTCGGGCGAGCGGGCGGTGCTGTACAACGACGCCTGGGTGCCAGCCATGGGCCATCGCCATCCTGCCGCCCTGGGCCGGCCGGCGCACGATGTGTGGACAGCCGTGTGGCCGCGTGTGGCGCCGCAGCTCGATGCGGTGATCGAGAGCGGGGCGTTGCTGCTGCTGTCGGACTCCGAGTTCCCCGTGCGGCTGGACCGGGAAAAGCCGTGGGCGTTCAGCCTGAGCCCGCTGCGCGGCGCGGACGGGCAGGTGGCCGGGGTGCTGGTGCAAGGCCAGGAGGTACGCGCGGCGGCGATCGAGCCGGTGCCGTCGCACATTACCCTGGGCCGTGACCGCAGGATGTTCGACCAGGCGCCTGGGTTCATCACCATTCTGCGAGGCCCGGACCACGTGTTCGAATTCGTCAACGAAGCCTTCCGGCGCAGTTTCGGCGAGCGCGGCTACCTCAACCGGTCGGTGCGCGAGGTGTTCCCCGACCTGGAAGGGCAGGGTTATTACACCTGGCTGGACAACGTGTACGCCACCGGTGAACGCTTCGTTGCCAACGGGACGGCGATTTCCCTGTACTGGGGCGACAAAGGCAAGGCCACGCGCTTTCTTGATTTCGTCTATGAACCGGTGTTCGACGACAACGGCGTGGTCAGCGGCATTTTCTGCGAGGGCTTCGACGTCACCGACCGGGTGGAAACCGAGCAGGCCTTGAGGGAAGAGAGCCGGATCCTGGGGATTTTGCGTGACATCAACGCAGCATTCGCCAGTGACCTGAACCTGGAGCGCATTGTCCAGAACCTGACGGACGCCGCCATGGCACTGACTGGCGCGGCCTTTGGCTCGTACTTCGCCAACGAGGTCGATGAAACCGGCGCCCACCTGAAGCTCTACACGCTGTCGGGGGCAGACCGCGCGGCGTTCGAGAAACTGGGTCACCCGCGCGCCACGCCGGTGTTTGCGCCAACCTTTCGCAATGAGGGCGTGGTGCGGTCCCTGGATATCCTGACCGACCCCCGTTATGGCCAGTTCAAGCCCCACCATGGCATGCCCAAGGGCCACCTGCCGGTGCGCAGTTACCTGGCGATTTCCGTGGTGTCCAGAACCGGCGAGGTGCTGGGCGGGCTGTTCTTCGGCCACCCGGAACCAAACCGCTTTACCGAGCAGCATGAGCAGTTGATCGTGTCGCTCGCCGCGCAGGCGGCAGTGGCGATCGACAATGCCCAGCTGTACCGCCAGGTCCAGCAGGCCAAGGCCACGCTGGAAGAGCGGGTGGCGCAGCGCACCGAGGAGCTTTACCAGGCCAACGAGGCGCTGCGCCAGGCGCAGAAAATGGAAGCGCTCGGCCAGCTCACCGGGGGCATTGCCCACGACTTCAACAATATTCTGGCCGGCATACTGGGCAGCGCCGACTTGCTGTCCCGGCGTTTGAAGCAGGGCAAGGCCGACTCCAGCGAGCGCCTGCTCAACGGCATCCAGGTCAGCGCCAAGCGCGCCGCCTCGCTGACCCAGCGCCTGCTGGCGTTCTCGCGTCGCCAGACGCTCGACCCGCGCCCCACCGATATCAACGTGCTGATCGCTGAGCTGGTGGACCTGATCAACCGCTCGGTGGGGCCGGCCATCACGGTGATCACGCACCTGGAGCCGGACACCGGGCTTGCGCGCATCGACCCTGCGCAACTGGAAAGTTCGCTGCTGAACCTGGCCATCAATTCGCGTGACGCCATGCCCGATGGCAACGGTGCCATCTCGATCTCCACGCACGTGGTCGAATTCCAGGGGGAGGCTGCGGTGCAGGTGGACCTGCCGGCGGGGGAGTACATCGTGATTTCGGTGGCTGACACCGGTACTGGCATTTCGGCGGAGAATCTCAAGCGTATCTTCGACCCGTTCTTCACCACCAAGCCGCTGGGGCAGGGCACCGGGCTGGGCTTGTCGATGGTGCACGGGTTCGTGCGCCAGTCCGGTGGGCAGGTGGACGTACACTCCAAGGAAGGCGTGGGCACCACCATGCGCCTGATCCTGCCCAGGTTCGACGGGCAGTTGCATGCCCAGGTAACCGAGGAGGTGGGGGAGCGGTCGGTTCCGGGCGACAAGGTTGGGCGCATCCTGGTGGTGGACGACGAGCCGGTGGTGCGCATGTCGATGGTCGATACGCTGCGCGAGGCGGGCTATGAGGTCGAGGAAGCCGAGGAGGGCGCGGGTGCCTTGCACCTGCTGCGCAGCCCGCGCCCGTTCGACCTGCTGGTGACGGACGTTGGCCTGCCGGGTGGGTTCAACGGCCGCCAGGTGGCCGATGCGGCGCGCCTGGAACGGCCTGAGTTGCGCGTGCTGTTCGTCACGGGGTTTGCCGAGGCCTCGGTGCTCAAGGGTGGGTTCCTGACCCCGGGCACGGCGTTGATCACCAAGCCATTCGAGATAGCGCTGCTGTTGGAGAAAGTCGCGGGGATGTTGCAGCAGCCCTGACTAACGCGCGCCGCGAGCTGTGCTCGCGCCTACCGGGAACTGCATTGGCCTGGTAGGAGCGAGCGCAGCTCGCGAAGGGCCGAGCCTGCCTACTTGCTGGTGAATGCCGCGAACCGCTTGTTGAACCCTGCCACGCGGCCCTCGGACTTGGCCTTGCGTTCCTGGCCGGTATACACCGGGTGCGAGGCGCTGGAAACGTCGAGGGTGACGTAGGGGTACGTCTTGCCATCACTGTGCTCGAAGGTCTTGTCCGTGTCGATGGTCGAGCCGATCAACCAGAACGCATTGGCAGACACGTCGTGGAACAGGACCGGGCGGTAGTCGGGGTGGATGCCGGGTTTCATGTCATCGTCCTATGGAATGATATAAAGTTACATTTAGATAGAGATAATGACTCTCATTACCGGCAATGTCCAGCCCCGTGTTCGCCAGATGTCAGCCAGGCACGTAGCCATGACGGGCATGGAACCTGTCCATTTCCTTCTGCAGGGGCGGGTGCTGGGTCAGCAGCCTCACGTACTCCGGGAGGCGCTTCATGCGGGTGCCGGTGTCTTCGCTGATTTGCATGGAAATGTAGCCGATCTGGATCAGGTAAAGCCCGCGCGAGCACACATCTGCGGTCAGGTCGACTACGCCAAAGCGCCTGAACATGTCGGCAATGGCCGCGATCCGCTGGGCATCTGCGGTTTCGATCTCGGCGGCGATGGGCGCCGACTGTAATGCCCAACTGCGCATCGCGAACTCCAGGCGGGCATCGAAAATGGCCTGGTCGAACCAGCAGTCGGTCACGTTGAGCACCGCTTCCTGAAGGCTGTCGGCATAGGCACCTGCCTGGCGGACGATGCTGCCGGTGTTCTTCTCCCGCCAACGCCCCACCAATGCGTCGAGCAACGCTTCGCGGTCCTGGAAAAACCAGTAGAAGCTGGTGCGCGACTGGCCCAGTTTCTTGGCCAGCGGAAGGATTCGCACCGAATCGATCCCCGATTCCAGAAACAGCTCGAAAGCCCCTTCCAGCCATGCATCAGCGGTTCCCCGGGCCGGGTTCTCAAGGTCGTTCTGCTTGTTTGGATGTGCCATCTGTACCTCAACTGAAGCGTTTATCTCGGTGGGGCATTGGCAGGAGCAATGCCGCGCAGGAGACGCCCGCAGACTCAAGATTGCTCTGAGCATACACCGGCTGCGGCCCGCGCCGGGCGGCGTAACTATTTTCTTCGGCAAATCAGTGGATTATCGAAAACACCAGTACACGTGTGTTCTTGTTACTTGACACTAGTGTCTAGTGGTACCAATCTTGGCTCGTCGAGGCGTGCTGAAACACGCAGCGACCAGCCAGCGAACAGGCATCAGAACCACCACCAAGCCATTGGTCAGCCATATCCAACAACAAGAGGGCAGTGCTATGCGCAGTAGTGTTAATCGGAGCTTGAACAGCAAGACCACGTCGTTCCACGAGATCCCGGTGGTTGACTTGACCACGCTGCTGGACGGCACGGACTGCCAGAAGGTAGCCAGGGAAATTGGCCATATCTGCGAAAATATCGGCTTTCTCTACATCAAGAACCACGGTGTTCCGAAAAGCCTGATCGAAGACGCCTACCGGCTTACCGCCGAGCTGTTCGCGCTGCCCGCCGAGGAGAAGGAAAAGCTCAGCATCGTCCACCACGGTGAAGTGTTCCGCGGCTACATTCCGATGTACACGGAGAACGCCGACCCGCAGAACACCCGGGACCGCAAGGAAGCCTACGATTTGGGTAAACACTACGATGAAGTGTCGCGCTTCTTCGGCCCCAACCCGATTCCGCCCACCATCGCCGGCTTTCGCGAAGTGTTCGAGCTGTACCACGAGCACATGATGCGCCTGGCCCGCAAACTGATCAGTGCCATTGCCCTGAGCCTCGACCTGCCGCCGGATTACTTCGAAAAGTTGCAGCGCAAACCGATCACCATTCACCGCCTGAACTACTACCCGCCGCAGAACGGGCCACTGTCCCTGGGTGAGCTGGGCACAGGCGCGCACACTGACTATGGCTTCCTGACCATCCTGCACCAGGACAACATCGGTGGCCTGCAAGTGCAGAACCGTGATGGCGATTGGGTGAGCGCGCCTCCGGTGGACGACACCTTCGTCGTCAACATCGGCGACCTGGTGCAAACATTGACCAATGACCGTTACCCTGCCACGTTCCACCGGGTGATCAATACCACCGGCAAGGCGCGCTACTCGATTCCGTTCTTCATCGACATGGATTACGACGCCGTGGTCGAGCCTGTGCCGACCTGCGTGTCGCCAAGCAACCCGGCCAAGTATCAGCCCTACACCTGCGGTAACTACAAGTACGGAAAATTCCTGGCCACCTACACGCACTTGCAAACGGCCTAACGGTTGGGGGAATTGAACCGGGCCCGACGCGCCATGCGCTTCGGGCCTTGTTCATGCCTGGCTGTACATGGCCTCGACCAGCTGGCGCAATTGCTCGCAACGCTGCGTTGTCCAGGGGGCCGAGAAGTTGAGCGCCATGAAGTTCGCGAAGGCTCCCGCAGGCGAGAAGAACGGCCCGGGTATGAAGGCAAAGGTGTCGCTGGTGGCGGTCTGGGCGAGCTTCATCGAATCGAAGCCGCGCGGCCCCCTGACCCAGCACATGTAGCCACCGTGGGGGGCGGAGACAGTCACCTTGCCAGCCGAGGCCGCCTTGAGCAGGCCCATGCCTTGCTGCATGCGCTGGCCCAGTTTCAGGCACGTGGCGCGCAGGTCACGCTCGGCCTTGCGCCCCGCCAGGTACTCGGCCAGCGCCGCCTGCAGCGCCGGGTGGGGGAGGTAGGTGGCGCCCAGGTGACGGTTGGCGCTCATCTGCGCCGCGTATTGGCCTGCCATGACCCAACCGATTTCGAAAGCAGAGGAAAGGTACGATGCCGTGCCACCGAACTGCACCACCGTGGCGCCGCTGTCGAACTCCGCCAACGAGGCGTTGCGCAGCGCACCATGGCCGAGCTCGGCCGCCATGTCGTTCTCGATGATCACGGCACCGTGACGCCGGGCGGCGGCCACCAGCCGTTCCAGGGTCGCCCGGCTGTAGGTCACGCCGGTGGGGAAGCGGTTGCAGCCCATCAGCACGCACAGCTTGACGCCTGTGCTGTTGAGGATGTGCTCGAACTGCTCGGGGTCGATGCCCAGTTGCGGGTGCGAATAGATCTCCAGCGCCTTGATGCCCCGGTGGCGCAGGCTTTCCAGCACCGGGTGGAACGACGGGCTTTCCACCAGCACCGGGCTTGCGCCTTGCGCCAGGCTGTCGAGGCAGAGGTTGAACGCCTCCATGGCCGAGCGGGTGACGATCACCTGGTGCGGCTCGCAGAACAGCTCCCTGCGCCCGGCCCGTTGCAGCAGGGCTGCAATCAGATGCGGGTGGCCGTCTGGCGCCTGTTCCGGGCGCGGGTGAGTATGCAGCAAGGCGCGACGCAAGGTTTTGTTCAACCCTTCGCTGTCGACCAGTTCGGCATCTGGCAGCGTGGCCGCCGAAGCCAGGGCATGAAAGTGCGGGCGCGCCAGGGATTCATCCAATGCCCGCACGGTGTCGGCAGGCATTACTGGCATGTCTTTGGCGAAGCGATGCACGCTGGTTTTGCCGGGGCTGCACAGGTAGAAACCGGAGCGGTCGCGGGACTGGCACAGGCCCTGGGATTCCAGCAATTCGTAGGCGCGGTAGGCGGTGACGACACTGCAGCCGGTTTCGCTGGCCAAGCGGCGCAGGGACGGCAGCTTGGCGCCTGGGGCGATCAGGCCGGCGTCGATGCGTTTGCGCAGCAGCTCGGCAATGGCTCTGAAACGCTGCATGGGGTCCCCCATCTGTACTACTTGAAATCACAAAAATGTGTGCATTGTAGTACAGGTGGTGGCTCGCTACAGTCCTCTCAACCGGTAACGCTGGGAGGGTCCCATGGAACAGTTCGTGATCATCGGCGGCGGCGCGGCCGCCCACCAGGCGGCAAGAAGCCTGCTACAAGCCAAACCCCAGGCGCGCCTTGCGATGGTGAGCCAGGAGCCGCAGTTGCCTTATGACAGGCCTCATCTTTCCAAGGGTTTTCTGACTGGTGACAGCCTGTCGCCGGCCATGCTTGGCGGGCACGAGCTGTACGGCGAGCCGCGCGTGGAGTGGCTGGGCGGGGCATCGGTGGGCGAGATCGACCGCGATAATGCACGGGTGCACCTGGGAAGCGGCGCAGCACTGGCCTACGACAAGCTGATAATTGCCACCGGCTCTCGTGTGCGCAGGCTTCCCAGTGAAGTGGCCCGGGCGCCGGTGCATTACCTGCGAACGTTCGAGGATGCGCTGGCGCTGCGCAGCCAACTGGTCAGCGAGGCCCGCGTGGTGATCATCGGGGGTGGTTTCATTGGCCTGGAAGTGGCCGCTGCTGCCCGCCAGCGCGGCTGCCGGGTGACGGTGATCGAGGCGCAGGCACACCTGCTGGCGCGCACCGGGTGCGCGGCGCTGAGCCATTGGGCCCAGGCGCTGCATGTGGAAAACGGGGTGGAGGTTCAGTTGCAGGCGCAGGTGGCGGCCATCGAGCCTGGCCCATTGGGCAAGGCCCGGGTGCAAACCTCGGCCGGGCCTGTGCTGGCCGATGTGGTGGTGGTGGGCATTGGCGTGCAAGCCAATGCGGAACTGGCCCAGGCCTGTGGCCTGGACGTGGCCGATGGCATCGTTGTCGACAGGGCCTGCGCGACCCGCGACCCGGCCATTTTCGCAGCGGGGGAGATTACCTGCTACCCGGTCACCCACCTGGGCGTGCGCACCCGCTCGGAGTCCTGGACGGCCGCCGGGGAGCAGGGCAGCGTGGCTGGCCGCGCTGCCGCAGGCGATGCGGCGGCAGCCTATGGTGAGATGCCGTGGCTGTGGTCCGACCAGTACAGCAGCACCCTGCAGTGCCTGGGCCTGCCGCAGTTGGCAGGCAAGTACGCCTACCTGGGTGATGTGCACGCCGGGCAGTGGCTGGCATTGGGGTGGGATGATGAAGATCGTCTGGTGTGCGCCATTGCCGCGAATCGCAACCGCGATATCTCGGCGATCCGGCGCGCAATCAAGCGCAACGAGCCCCTTGCCGAGCTGTACGCTTCGGCCTTGGTTTCGGCGCAACGCACAACAGGGGAACGCACCCCGGCACGGAGGGTTGTCTGATGGAAGCTGTCTGGACCAAAGTCTGCGAAGCGCAGCAGGTGTTGCCGGATTCGCCGTTCGCCTGTGAAGTCGATGGCAAGATGATTGCCGTCTACCAGGTCGAAGAGCGTTACTACGCCACCGAAAATGTGTGCCCGCATGCCTACGCGCTGCTGTCGGACGGCTGGCTGGAGGGCACCGAAATCGAATGCCCGCTGCACGGCGCGCGCTTCGATATCCAGAGCGGGGCGGTGCTGGAGGGGCCTGCCGAGTGCGGCCTGAAAACCTACGCCGTGCGCGTTGAGGCCGGCGAAGTGCAGTGCATCATTCCGGCCTGAACCGAACATCCATCCGCGAGGAACGCTTATGCATGTGATCGACGCTTTGAGAACCGATTTCTACGAAGTCGAGTTGAACGGCACGCCCGCCAGCAGCGGTGATGTGTTCGCCAACTGGAACGCCCACGACCGCCTGGGCGTATTGATTTACGAGCCGCTGGCCGCGCTTGGCGCCACCCACCTGATCCAGCTGGCGTGCATGTGCTTTTACGATTCCAAGCCAGTTCGCCGCACCGAGCGCAAGGTCTACCCGGAGATGTTCGCCATTCACGTGGGGGGCTGGTGGGGAGGGCACGGCAACTTCGACTTCTGGCCGCCCCGGCGCGAGATCCAGGTGGCGGATGACCCACGCGAGGTGCTGGGCGCCTTGAACGACTTCGGCATTACCCGCCTGGCGTTGCCGGAGCGCCCGGTGCGCGACATTACCCACCGGCGCAAGGAAGAAGACTGCGCACTGGACCGGCTGGTAACGGCGGTAATGTACAGCCCAAGTGGCCGGGTTGCCGCGCCGGACTTCACCATCCGCAGCAACAACCGGCGCAGCGAGCGGGATGTGCAGCGGGTGATCCACCCGGCCCAGCTTTCCGAGCAGAGCATCGCCCAGCTGGAAAAAACGGCGGTGCCGGTGAAGGAAACGGATGCCGATTTCATGCCGCGCCAGATAGCGCTGAACGTCAACGTCAGCGAGGCCTTGCGCGCGCAGGCCGAACGCAATCGCGATGCGCTCAAGGTCGATGGGCTGATCACCGAGTCGTACCGGTTCGCCGACCTGGCGCAATCGCTCAAGTGCCTGTGATCGGTGGCCACACCTTGTGGGCGCTCGGCTTTTGGTGTCATATCGGCTGGGTTGCAGAGTATTTCGCCGCGCCAGCCGCCTTACGGCTGGCCTTACCTCACGGGAGAAAACGATGAAACTGTTCTACACGCCAGGTGCCTGCTCACTCTCGCCGCACATCGTGCTCAACGAACTGGGCTTGCCCTACACCGCCGAAAAGGTCGACCTCAAGCAGCACACCACGGCCAGCGGCGCGGATTTCTACGCCATCAACGCCAAGGGCTACGTGCCAGCCTTGCAACTGGACAACGGTGAGGTGCTCACCGAGGGCCCGGCCATTATCCAGTACCTGGCCGACCAGAAGCCCCAGGCTGGCTTGCTGCCGCAAGCGGGGTCGCTGGAGCGGGCGCGGGTGCAGGAGTGGCTGAACTTCATCGGCACCGAGTTGCACAAGACCCTTGCCGCGCTGTTCAACCCGAGCATCACCCCGGAGGCCAGAAGCAAGACCGTGGAAACCTTCGGCAAGCGCCTGGGGGTAGTGGACAAGGCCTTGCAAGGCAAGGACTACCTGGGTGGCCAGCATTTCAGCGTGGCGGATGCCTACCTGTTCACCATCGTCAACTGGGCACCGATGTTGAAGGTCGACCTATCCCCCTGGCCGGCCGTGGTCGCGTTCCAGAAGCGCGTTGCCAGCCGCCCGGCGGTGCACAAGACCCTGGAAGCGGAAGGCTTGATCTGACGGTTGCGTTGGCTGCAATTCAGGCCCAGGCCGGCGCCGCCCCGGTAGGAGCGAGCGTAGCTCGCGATGGGGCGCGCAGCGGCCCCAGGGTTTCAGCTTCGCGGCTTGGTACGCCGGGGCTGCTTTGCAGCCCATCGCGAGCTGCGCTCGCTCCTACAACGATGGCTTTGGCCCTGGCGAGATTAAAGTGGGCGGTTATCGAACGCTCCAGTGAAAAATTTTCTTTGGCATCAAGCCGTTGAAATGGCTACCTACTGAAAGCACCCGTGCGCTTGGCCGCTATCGCCCGCCTGGAACCGAGCCTGTCTGTTCCTATTTCGGCCACCGGGCTCCAGTGGGCAATTGCACGGGGTGCTGGCAGGGCGGGGAGGGCATTCTGCCCCCGAAAACACTGAGGGCTACTCGACACTTCGCGTTGAAATCACTCATTGCGCCTGCATGCACAAAAGTCCGAACAGAGAGCGTTTCACTCAACAGTAATTGTGTTGGAATGACCTCGGGCTAGCATTATTTCAATGCGCAAAACTACTCGCCTTAAGTCTAGCAATAAGACGACAAAGCCTTCTAAAACAGGCTTTTCAGCGTTTTAAAAAGTTAACTACACATTTAGTAACATGTGATACGGTGCCGCCGCCCAAAAAGGGGAGCCTATGCCTATCCCTCTTGGGCAGCTTCCCATTCATTGGTAATTCCCATGCTTAGTAGACGAGAGTTCTTTGTCTCCAGCGGCGCTGGCATGATGCTGCTGACGCTGGGCGCACCCAAACTTCTGCCCAAGGCCCTGGCGGCCGGCGGCGCCCTTGAAGTCCCTGCTGCCCCGGCCCCATTCATCTCACTCGCAGACCAGCTTTCCGGCCAGATCGGTGTCGATCGCGAGCTGATCGACCTGGTGCACCAGAAGCTTCAGCCAACGCTGCCCGGCCTTGACCGATTGGTCGAGCAACTGCTGGCCACGCTTCCTGAACTGTCCGCCCTCCCGACCCCGGCCGAGCGCCTGCAAACGCTGGCCAGCCTGAACCCGGACCTGAAAAGCCTGTTCCTGCGCCTGAACACTGCGCTGTACCTGGGCACCGTCGAGGACGGTGACGGGGTGCGCGAATGTGTCGCCTTCGAAAGCGTGGCGGCCTACCAGGCAGTGTCCGATTTCGTCCAGCCCCCAAGCTACTGCACCTCAAGCCCGAACTTCTGGGTCAACCCCCCTGCCTACGCCCTGCAAAAAGATAGCGAACGCCATGCCTGATTCGAATTCCACCCCCCTGTCGGCCGATGTGGTCATCATCGGTGCCGGCGCCGCCGGTGGCGCTGCGGCCGTCAAGTTGCTGCGCAAGGGCCTGTCGGTGCTGATGCTGGAAGCCGGCGCACCGTTGGACCAAGCCATGCTGGTGTCCAACTATCGCAATGGCGCGTACAAGAACAACCACATGGCGCCGTACCCGATGATGCCCTGGGCGCCGCACCCGAACTTCGTCCCGCACGACAACGGCTACCTGATCCAGAAGGGCCCGGCCCCGTATACCGCGCAATTCATTCGCGGTGTGGGCGGCACCACCTGGCATTGGGCAGGGCAGGCCTGGCGCCTGATTCCCAACGACTTTCGCATGCAGAGCCTGTATGGCCAGTCGGTCGACTGGCCCATCAGCTACGACGACCTCGAACCCTATTACTGCGAAGCGGAAATTGAGATGGGCGTCTCCGGTGGCGGCACGCTGGCCGGTGACTACGGCTCGCCGCGCTCGATGCCTTACCCGATGGACGTGTTGCCGTTGCCCTACGGCTTCGAGCGCCTGCGCCAACGCTACGAAGCGGTAGGCCTGGAGCTGCTGCCTGGCCCGCAAGCGCGCAACAGCGCGGCCTACGACGATCGCCCGGCGTGCTGCGGCAACAACAACTGCATGCCCATTTGCCCAATCGGCGCCCAGTACAACGGCAGCATGTCGGTGCGCCGCGCCCAGGGGCTGGGCCTGAACCTGATCAGCAACGCGGTGGTGTTCAAGCTTGAAACCGGGGAGGGCAACCGTATCGTCGCGGCGCATTTCATCGACCAGCACAAAGCGGTACACCGGGTTACCGGCAAGCATTTCCTGCTCACCGCCAATGCCATGGAAAGCGTGAAGATCCTGCTGATGTCCAAGGATGAGCGCAACCCCAACGGCGTGGCCAACGGCACCGACCAGGTTGGCCGCCGCTTGATGGACCACCCGGCGAGCGCCGTCGAGTACCTTGCCGACGAACCCCTGTACATCGGCCGTGGCCCAATGTGCCCAGGCAGCATCAACAACACCCGCGATGGCGCTTTCCGCAGCGAGCGCTCGGCCTTGCGCATCGATGTGCACAACGACAACCCGACCCGCTACCTGACCGAGAAATATGTGGCCCAGGGTTACTACGGCAAGGAACTGAACGAGAAGATCAAGCGCGATGGCGAACGCTTCGTGCTGCTCAAGTCGATGTTCGAGATGCTCCCAGACCCGGAAAACCGCATCGTCCTGAGCGACCAGAAAGACGCCTGGGGCATTCCGAAAATGGAAATCCACTACCGCTTCCCCGATTACGTGCACCGTGGCTACGACGTTTGCCGCGAGCACTTCGCCGACTGCGTGAGCGCATCCGGTGGCACCGAGGTGAAGTTCTCCGAGCGCGGCCAGTACACCAACAGCCAGCACATTACCGGCACCCTGAGCATGGGCAGCGACCCGCACACCTCGGTGTGCAACAAGCTGGCCCAGGCCCACGACCACGACAACCTGTACTTCGGGGGCACCGGCGTGATGCCGACCGCGGCGCTGGTCAACTCGACGCTGACCGGGGTGGCGCTGTCGCTGCTGGCCGCCGACAGCATCATCAAGGCTTCGGTGTGAGGAGCGGCGCATGCTGATGAAAGCAGGATCGACAAAACGCCGCGCCCGCTGGCGGGTGCTGGCATTGACCGGTGTCGCCGTGGCCGTGGCCGTAGGCATCGGAGCAGGTGGCGTGATCTGGAAGCAATCGCAGGTCGAAATGCCCACCGCCAGGCCCGGGCAGGACAGCGCAGCATTGATCGAGCGTGGCCGCGCCGTGGCGTTGGCCTCGGATTGCGTGGCTTGCCACACCGTCGATGCGCGCAAGCCCTATGCCGGTGGCATGGCCTTCGACACACCGTTTGGCAGGCTCTATTCGACCAACATCACCCAGGACCCGGTCAACGGCATCGGCAGCTTCACTGACGCCGAGATCGTCGGCTCGGTGCGCAATGGCATCTCCCAGCACGGCAGGCGCTTGTACCCGGCCATGCCGTACACCTCGTACACCGGCATGTCCGACGACGACGCCCTGGCACTGGTGGCCTACCTGCGCACGCTCAAGCCAATCGACAGCAAGCCGCCAGAAAACACCATGGGCTTCCCGTTCAACCAGCGTTGGGCCATGGCCTTCTGGAACGTGATGAACTTCCAGTCCGGGCGCCAGTTGCCGGTGGCGGGCAAGAGCCCGCAGTGGAACCGGGGGGCCTACCTGGTGCAAAGCCTGGAGCACTGCGGTGAATGCCACACCCCGCGCAACTTCATCCAAGGCCTTGGCCACCCGGACCTGGGCGGTGGCAACCTGGGGGCCTGGAAGGCCTACGACATCACCGGCGGGCAAAGCGGTGTCGGCTCCTGGAGCGATGACGAGCTGTTCACCTACCTCAAGACCGGCGCCGTGCATGGCAAGGCCAACGCTGCAGGCCCAATGGCCGAGGCGGTGGAAAACAGCCTGAACCACTTGCCCGATGCCGACCTGCACGCCATGGTCGCCTACCTGCGCGACCTGCCGGCTAGTGGCGCCCCGGGCAGCGCGCCTGCGCGTACCGGCCAGGGCCAGGCCTACACTGGCACCACCGCGCTGCGCGCCAGCCACCCGCAGTACGACCCAGGCAGCGACGCATTGGGCGGCGAGGTGATGTTCAACGCCAACTGCGCCACCTGCCACGCGGTCACCGGCAAGGGTGTGGGCGAATACCCACGGCTGTTCGGCAACAGCGTGCTGGGCGCCGCCGAGCCCACCAACCTGGTGTCGGTGCTGCTGCACGGCGTGCACCGCAAGGTCGACGGCCAGGAGGTGTTCATGCCGGGCTTTGCCAACCTCAGCGATGCCCAGCTTGCGACCCTGAGCACCTTCCTGTTCAAGCAGTTCGGCAACTCCGAGGTGGCCGTTACCGCCGCGCAGGTGGCCGAGCTGCGCTGAGGCGCTTTCCTCACGTGCCCGGTTGGCCGGGCGCGTTTTCAATGTCATCAGGAGAATTTCATGTTCGTACGATTGCTGTTGTCCGCCACGCTGGCCCTGGGCGTCTGTGCTGGCGCCCAGGCTGGCGGCCCGGTCGCGTTGCCTTCGACCAAGCAACTGGACCTGGCGGCTGCCGAGCGTATCGCCCAGGCTGCTGACCAGTACGCCAAGCAACAGGGTTGGGTAGGTTCGATCGCCGTGGTCGACAACGCCGGTTACCCCATTGTCGTTCGCCGCATGGACGGTGCCACCGCGATCAGCGCTGAGCTGGCCATGCGCAAGGCCAAGGCCTCGGCGCTGTTCGGCGCGCCCAGCGTGAACTTTGAAAACCGCGTGAACGATGGCCACCCGGCGCTGTTGGCCCTGGACGTTACCACCTTGGCCGGCGGCCAGCCGATTCTGGTGGAGGGCAAGGTGATTGGTGCGGTGGGGGTTAGCACGGCGGTGGGGGCGCACGACGACCCGATTGCCGTGGCGGGCAGCCATGCCCTGGAGGGGGCACGCTGATTCCCCACTCGCCGCCTCGACAAGCCCGCTCCCACAGGACCCGGTAGGAGCGAGCGCAGCTCGCGATGGGCTGCAAAGCAGCCCCAGCGTGATGAATTGCGAAGCTGAAGACCTGGGGCCGCTGCGCGCCCCATCGCGAGCTGCGCTCGCTCCTACCGGGGTCGCGATGCGCCGCAGCGGCGCGCCATCGCGAGCGCCTGCAATGCCTTAGAAGTCCACTGTCGTCGACAACTGATAGGTCCGCGAAGCCCCCAGCCCAAGGCTCTGGGTCAGCGGCACCCCCCAGTAGTCCTTGTCGCCAAGGTTGGTGATGTTCGTGCGCACGGTCACAGGCTTGCTGGCAACGTGGGTGACGTAGCGGGCACCGGCGTCGAAGATCGTGTAGCCCGGAATCGACAGGCTGTTGCTGGCATCGAGGTACTGCTTGGACTGTGAAGTCACGTTACCGGTCAAGGTCAGCCCTTCCAGCCATGGGATATCGACCTCAATGCCCAGCTTGCCCTGCAGCTTGGGGTAGGCGGTGGCGGTCTTGCCGTCGTTGCTGCCACCTTGGGTCTTGGTCAGTTTCGGGTCGACATGGGCCACGCCACCCATCAGGCGCAGGCTGGGCAGGGGCGCGCCGAAGAAGCTCCACTCCACGCCACGGTTACGCTGTTCGCCACCGAACGAGTAGATGTTGGTCACCGGGTCGGTCATGCTGCCTGGGCGCTTGATTTCGTAGAGCGCCAGGGTGTGGCTGAACGTGCCCAGGTCGAGTTTGAGGCCGACTTCCTTCTGCTTGGACTTGTACGGCGCGAACACATCGCCGTAGTTGGCCGCGGTAATGGGCGCCGCCGCGCCTTTGCTCAGGCCCTCGATGTAGTTGGCATACAGCGACAACTCATCGGTCAGCTTGAACAGCACGGCCGCCGCTGGGGTGGTGGCATGGGTGTCGTAGCCGGGCTTGTTGCGTGCACCGGTGGTGACGTTGAAGGTATCGGTGACCACTTCCTGGCGACGGACACCGAGGGTCAGCTGCACGCGCTCATCCAGCACCGACAAGGTGTCGGCGATGCCGTAGCTTTTCAGGTCGTTTTCCGTGTGGGCAATCGCTGGCCAGGCTTCGGGTGCCTTCGGGCCCCAGACCGGGTGGTAGAGGTTGGTGGTCCAGCTGGCGCCTGCGCCACGGCGGCCGAAGTCCTTTTGCGTGTCACTGTACTCGGTAGCATTGAGCGACCACTGGTGGCCAATGCCGAAGGTGTCGAAATGCCCACGCAGGCCCACTTCGGCCGACGTCTTGTGGATCTGCATCTGCAACTGGCCCATGTCGGTCCTGAAATCGCCGGCGCTGTTGAGCACCGTGGCGGTCAGCGCCCCGCTATAGTGGTAGTCGGTCTTGCTGGTGCCGAAGGCACCGTAGGCCAGCAGTTGGTCGCTCAATTCGTACTCGCCGCGCAAGATCAGGCCCTTGTCCTTGGTTTCGACATAGGCCCAGTCGGGGTTGAGCAGCGTGTTGTTGCTCGGTGGCCTGGGCACGGGCACACCGGCTGCCAGGCCCATGCCGCGGTTCTGGCCGCGGATATGGTCGTCGGTGTCGAACAGGTCAAGCGACAGCTTGGCACGCTCACCGCGCCAGTCCAGGGCCAGTGCAGACAACACATTGCGCTGGCGCTGGTCGTCCATGGCGGTGTCGCCGTCGCGGTACATGCCGTTGAAGCGCACGCCGAACTGGTTGCCTTCGCCGAAGCGTCGGCCAACGTCGACATGGCCACCCAGCTGGCTGTCTGAGGCGTAGGTGGCCGTTACGCGGGTCAGCGGCGTGTCACCGGCACGCTTGGGAATGAGGTTGACGATACCGCCCACCGAGCCACCCGGCGGCATGCCGTTGAGCAGCGCCGAGGGGCCCTTGAGCACTTCGATGCGCTCGTACATTTCCGGTGAGGCACGGTAGTAGGGCGCCATGCCGAACAGGCCATCGACGGTCATGTCGCTGACGCTGGTCTGGAAGCCGCGAATCGAGTAGTTCTCGCTGTAGGTGCCGGTCAGGCCGTTGCTGAACACCGAGGGGTCGGTGGCGGCAATCACATCGGTGATGTCTCGGGCCTGCAGGTCCTGGATATAGGCGTCGGTGTAGCTGACCGTGCTGAACGGCGTTTCCATGAAGTCTTTGTTGCCCAGCAGGCCGACACGTCCACCCGTGGCCACCTGGCCACCGGCATACACCGGCGGTAGCGTGTCGGCGGCGTTGGCCTGGGCGTCGATCAAGGTGGCGGGCAGTTCAGCGGCGGTGGTTTTTTCTTCACCCGCTTGGTGTGCGGGGCTGCTGGCGGTGTCGGCATGTGCGGCCATGGGCGCCAGTGTGCAGCTGCCAAGGGCCAGGCCGATGAACACGGCATGTGCCAGGGGGGTGCGTTGCAAGGCAGCAACGCTCAGGGCAGGGGACGGAACAGTATGCAAGGGACGGTTGGGCACGCGGTGGCTCCAGGTGGGCGGATGGCAGATTGGTTTTTGGTTTTGTGAAGCGAAGACGAAAGGCAAATGAGAATCAGCTGATTACATGAGCAGGGCGGTGAGAGCGGTCATGGCCTAGTCCTGGTAGCCCTTGATCACGTCATCCGCGATCAGCGCCAGTGAGGTGGGGCTGGCGGCGGTGACGTACCAGGCTTCGGGGTCGACGAACACAACGCGGCCGTGCTTCCAGGCGTTGGTTTGGCGCAGCAGTGGGTTGGCCAGCGTTTCAGCCGTCAGCAGCGGGCGGTGCTCCATCACGGCGGTGCGGTCTACCACATAGAGAATGTCGGGGTTGGCCTGCTGGATGAACTCGCTGGAAATCGGCTGGCCGTGCAGGCCAGTGTCCAGGGTGGCGGTGGCCGGTTTGACGCCCAGGTCGTTGAAGATGAAGCCATAGCGCGAGTGCACGCCAAAGGCGCTGAAGGCACCGTTGTTATGCAGTACCACCAGTGCCCGTTCCGGGCGGTCGCGGGTCACGCTGCGCACTTCGGCCAGCTTGGCTTGCAGTTCGGCGACTTTTGCCTGGGCCACGGCCTGCTTGCCAAACACCTGGCCGAGGCTGGCCAGGTGCTGCTGGATCACTTGCACATGGCCGGCCTCGCTGTCGCGGTAATCCACATCGAAGTGCAGGGTTGGCGCCATTTCGCTCAGCTCGGCGTAGTGGTTGGCCTGAAGGGAGGTGATCAGAATCAGGTCGGGGTGGGCGGCATGCACCCGCTCAAGGTTGGGCTGTACGATCGAGCCGACATCCGCTGTTGCCGTGGCGTCCTTGTAGCGGGCCAGAAAGTGCGGCACGAAATCCTTGGGCATGCCGGCCACGGGCACGCCCAGTTGGTCGAGGAAGTCCACTTCGTTCATGTCCAGGGCCACGGCGCGCTGGGGTAATTGGCTGACCACCGTGGTGCCCAGCTTGTGTTGCACGGTCACCGGCGCATAGTCGCCATGGGCAGCGTGTGGCACGGTGGCTGCCGTGGGCTCGTTGCAGCCGTGCAGGGCCAGGGTGGCGCCAAGCAGCAACGCCAAAGGCCAGCCGCTGGCCAGTTGATTGCGGTTCATCGCAGTTCTCCGGGGGGGTTGAAGTAGTTGCACAAGCGGCCGCTCGCGCTGTGGCTGATTTCGAAATCCAGCCCGTACAGCGCCTGCAGCTGTTGTTCGGTCACCACCTGGTCGACGCTGCCACTGCAATGCACCCGCCCGCCCTGCATGGCGACGATGTGGTCGGAGTAGGCCGCGGCGAAGTTGATGTCATGCACCACCAGGATCACCGTGCGGCCGAATTCGTCGCACAGCCGGCGCAGGTTGCGCATGATCTGCACGGCGTGGCGCATGTCGAGGTTGTTCAGCGGCTCGTCGAGCAGCAGGTAATCGGTTTGCTGGGCAATGGTCATGGCCAGGAACGCCAATTGCCGCTGGCCGCCGCTCAGTTCGTCGAGGTAGGCCTGGCGCAGTGGCTCCAGGGCCAGAAAGGCAATGGCTTGGTCGATCGCCTGGCGGTCTTCCCGGGTGAGTGCGCCGCGGCTGTAGGGAAAGCGGCCGAAGGCGACCAGCTCATCGACGGTCAGGCGCAGGTTCACCTCCACCGCCTGGCGCAGCGTGGCCACGCGCCGGGCGTAGGCACCGATGGACAGGTGGCCGATGCTTTGCCCGTCCAGGCGGATCTCACCGCTGCTTGGCTTGAGCAGCCGCGCCAGCATCATCAGCAACGACGTCTTGCCGGCGCCGTTGGGGCCAATCAGCGAAGTCAGCTGCTGGCGTGGAAAACAGGCGTTGACGCCATTCAACACGGCCTTGTCGCCGTAACGCTTGTACAGGTCATGGACAGTAATCATGCGGCTCCCCGGTTACGCACCATCAGGGCAAGGAAGTAGGTGCCACACACCAGGTTCACGAGAATGCCGACGGTGGTCCTGTAGTTGAAGGCGTGCTCGACCAGCAACTGGGCGGCGATGAACACGGCAATGGCCACGGCGCTGCCGAGCGCCAGGGTGGTGCGGTGGCGGAACGTGCCGGCCACGGCGTAGGTGATGTTGGCGACGAACACCCCCATGAACGCGGTAGGCCCAAGCAGGCTGGTGGATACCGCGACCAGCGCCGCAATCAGTGCCAGCAGCAGGCGCACGTTGCGCTGGTAGTCAACGCCCAGGGAAATGGCCTGGTCGCGCCCCAGTACCAGCACGTCCAGTACCGGTATGGCCTTGGCCAGCAACCCGCACAGCCCGGCAACCAGCACGGCGCAGTTCAGCAACAGTTGCGGCGAAGCGCGGTTGAACGAGGCCTGGGTGTAGCCCAGCAGCATCGAGAACTCGCCAGGGCTGGCTTTCAGCTGCACGAATTGGGTCAAGGTGCCCATGACCAGGGTCAGCACCAGGCCGACCAGCAGCAGGAAGTAGACGTTGCCGTTGGCGCTGCGCAACAGCCAGCGGTGCAGCGCCCAGGAGTACCCCAGCATCACCAGCAGCGCGATCAGGAAGTTACCCTGGTTGCCGAGCAGCGCCTGCCCCTGTACGCCCAGGGCCAGTACCAGGAGTGCCTGCAGCAGCAGGTACACGGCTTCATAGCCCATGATCGCCGGGGTCAGGATGCGGTTGCCGGACAGGGTTTGGAAGGCGATGGCCGAGCAGGCCACGCACACCCCGCCGATCACCATGGCGGCCAGCCGTGCCAGGCGCTTGGGGATCACATAGGTGAAGTCCAGCCCGGCGTTGACGAACACGAACACGATGGCCAGGGCGAGCACCGCCAGCCAGATGCAGTGACGGGCTTTCATCGCTGCCTCCAGAGGATCAGCCCGAGGAAAATCAGCCCGCCCAGGCTACCTGCCGTGAGGCCAATGGGCACTTCGAACGGGTAGATCAGCAGCCGCCCAAGCAGGTCACATACCAGCAGCAGCGATGCCCCTCCCAGTGCCACCAGCGGCAGGGTCCTGCGCAGGTTATCGCCACATTGCAGGGCCACCAGGTTCGGCACAACCAGGCCGACGAAGGGAATGGCGCCGACCGCGATCACACTGGCCGACACGGTCACCGCCACCAGCAGCAGGCCAAGCGTGACGTTGGCGGTGTAGTTCAGGCCCAGGCTGGTGGCCATGCCTTCGCCCATGCCGAGCACGGTGAAGCGCTGGGCATACAGGTAGGTGAGCAGCACGATGGGCAGGATCAGGTAGAGGATTTCATAGTGGCCTTGCACCACCTTGGAAAAATCACCCAGTAACCAGCCCTGCATGCTTTGCAGCAGGTTGAAGCGGTAGGCATAGAATTCGGCCAGCGCACTGAGCACACCGCCATACATCAGGCCAATCACAGGCACCAACACGGCGTTGCGGGCGCGCAGGCGGCGGATGATGGCAACGAACAGCAGGCTGGCGGCAAAGCACACGGCCAGGGCGAACAGCATGCGCTGCAGCGCCCCGGCTGCTGGCGCCAAACCCAGCGACAGCAGGATGCCCAGGCGGGCGGCATCCAGCCCACCGGTGGTACCTGGTTCGACGAAGCGGTTGCGCACGATCTGCTGCACAATCACCCCGCAAGTTGCCAGGCCCACGCCGACCAGCAGCAACGCGGCCAGGCGTGGCAGGCGGCTGGCGGTCAGGGTCAGCCAGGCGTCGCCGTGCAAGGTTGACAGTTGCGCCCAGGCCAGCTCACGGGCACCAACCGCCAGGGAGGCCAGGCACAACAGCAGGAACGCAACGAGCCATGCCACACGCATCAAGGCTGGTCCGCCTGCGGCGCATTGATACGCCAGCCGTTGGCCGCGTGACGTTGGGCCAGGAAGCGTGCGAAGTAGCCGCCGCTGGCACGCAATGCCGCCGGTGAGCCTTGCTCGACAACCTGGCCGGCCTCCAGCACCACGATATGGTCGGCCATGGCCACGGTGCTGAGCTGGTGCGCGATGACCACCTGCGTGCAACGCCCACGCAGGTTGTGCAGGGTTTGCGCGATCAGGGCCTGGTTATGGGCATCGAGCGCGGCGGTGGCTTCATCCACCAGCAGCACGGGGGCTTGCTTGATCAAGGCGCGGGCGATGGTCACACGCTGGCGTTCGCCACCCGACAACCGTGTTCCCCCTTCACCCACGGCCGTGGCCAGGCCATCGGGCAGCTGTGCGATGACAGTCGCCAGCCCCGCCATGCGCGCGGCTTGCAGTACCTCGGCATCGCTGGCGTCGGGTTTGCCGATGCGGATGTTGTCGGCGATGCTGCCTTGGAACAGCCAGGTGTCCTGCAGCACCTGGCTGACGCTGGCGGCCAGGCTGGCGCGGGCCATCCTGCGCACGTCCACGCCGCCAATACGCACACTGCCGCCGGTGGCATCGAAGCAGCGTGCGATCAAGCGCAGCAGCGAGGTTTTGCCCGAGCCTGAGGCGCCGATGATTGCCGTCATGCTGCCGGCCGGGATGTGCAGGCTCACGCCACGCAGCACGTCGTGGCTGCTGGCGCTGTAGCGCAGGTGCACGTGATCCAGGTCGATGGCAGCGTCCGCTGGTTGTTCAGGCGATGGGGGCTGGGGAAGCGGTTCGGCTGACAGAATCCGTTCGATTTCCTGCAGGTGGCCATGGGCGCCGCGGAGGATCTCGACATGGCTGGCCACGTCCTGCAGCGGGTCGATGAAGCGGCAGACCATTGCCAGCGCCACGGTCACCACCACGGCGTCTTGCACCTGCCCACCTGGCAGCTCGGCCAGCCATGACCCGGCAGCCGCCAGCAGCGCGGCGAAGGTCGCCTGCACCGCCCAACTGTTGAGCAGCGCCGCCAGTGCCGCGCGGACGATCAAGCCCCTGCCACTGTCGCGCTGGCGCTCCAGGCTGTGTGCCAGCAGGCGGGTGCCGCCGCCGTCTCCATTGAATGCGCGCACCACCGATTGGGCCTGGGCGAACTCGACCATGCGCTGGCTGGCGGCAGCGAAGTGCTGCTTGAAGGTGCGATCGGCGTGGCGCCCCAGGCGAGCGCTGAACAGCGCGGTTGCGACCAAGGCCGGCAGTGCCAGCAGGGCGACCAGGCCCAGCGCTGGGTGCAAGGCAAACAGCACGGCCAGCAGCACCAGCGGGGTGACGCTGCCACAGATCAGCGGCGTCAGCACATGGGCCGGCAGCTGGGCCACGGCCATGGTGCCCTGGGTGATGACGTGCCCCAGCCGTGCGCTGTTGGCGGGGGTGAACCAGCCCAGTGGCAGTTGCGCCACATGGGCGCCAAGGTGCTGGCGGCCGTCTTGCAGCACTGCCACCGCCAAGCCGATGCCGGCCTGTTCTACCCGGCGTCGCCAGGCCCAGCACAACGCCATGCCGACGGTCAGGCCGATCAGCCAGGCAGCGGCGGCGCGCATCTCGTTGTGCAGCAGGTGCAGCATGACCGGCGCCAGGGCGCTGAGGGTCAGGCCACTGAAAACCCCATACAGCACGGTCATGACCAGGTAGCGGCGGGCGGCTTGGGCATTGTCGCCCAGCAGCCGAATGAAGGTTTTCAGCATGTCGGCAGCGCCTTGCTCTCGGTGTCTTGGTAACCCCCCTGCGCCCACAACTGGGCATACAACCCTTGGCGGGCCAACAGCTCGTCGTGTTTGCCCTGTTCACACAGCGTGCCTTGGTCGAGCACCAGGATCTGGTCGGCGTGCATGACCGTGTCCAGCCGGTGGGCGATGACCAGCAGGGTGCGGCCCTGGGCGAAGTGGGCGAGGGCGTCTTGAATCGCGGCTTCGCTTTCGGCGTCGGCAGCGGCGGTGGCTTCGTCCAGCACCAGCAGCGGCGGGTCGAGCAACACCGCACGGGCGATGCTCAGGCGCTGCTGTTCGCCACCAGACAATTGCGCGTCCTCACCCACGACCGAGTCATAGCCGCGTGGCAGTTGCAGGATGCGCGAGTGAATATTGGCCAGGCGCGCTGCCGCTTCGATTTGCGCGCGGGTTGCGCCTGGCCGGCCGAGGGCGATGTTGTCGGCCACGCTGGCATGCAACAGCCGAACCTCCTGCAACACGAAGCCGATGCGCCGGTACAGCTCTGGGCTGGCGACCTGGCGCAGGTCGACGCCACCCAGGGTAATGCGCCCGGCATCCGGGTCGAAGAAGCGCAGCAGCAAGCGCGCCAGGGTCGACTTGCCGGCGCCGGAAGGGCCGATGATGGCGGTGGTGGTGCCGGGGGCCAAGGTAAAGCTGATATCGCTGAGCACGTTGCTACCGGGCGCGAAAGCATGGCTGACCTGCTCCACGCGCACTTCGCTGCCATTGGGCAAGGTGCAGGTGGCAGGCGTCGCCAGCACGGGGGTGGCCAGCAGCGCTTGGAGCCGCTGGGCGGCGGCAACGGCCGTGTTCAGGTCATGGGTGATGAAGTGCAGCAGCTGCAAGGGCGCGCACAGCCCTGGGGTAACCAGGGCGAACGGCAGGATCTGCAGCGGCTCGATCCAGCCCAGGGCGACGAACAGCATGCCGGCCAGCAGTACCACGCCCAGCACCGTTACCGGTGCGATCAAGGCATTGGCACGGGCCATGGCCGTAACCAATGGGCGGGTGAAGCCGGTAAAGGTCGCGGCGAAGTCATCCACTGCGGCGCGGTAGCGGTCCTGGGCGTTGCCATGATCGCCAAATGCCTTGACCAGCGGCATGCCGTTGACGAACTCGACCACGGAGTTGTCGATGCGGGCCATGCCCGCCGCCACATCGCCCATGTGCTGCGCGCTGGCCTTGACTGCCCGGTGCAGGAACAGGAAGAACGCCGGGAACGGCAGCAAGGCGATCAGCGCCAGGCGCCAGTCCATGGCGACCAGGTAGATCACCGACACCAGCACGGCGCCCACGGCACGGCCTAGCGTGGTGAAGAAGTGCGCGGTCAGGCTGTGCAGGGTGCCAATGTCGTCCTGCATGGCCCGCTTCACCTCGCTCGACGTGCGCTCACTGAACCAGCCGAGCGGCACCTGCATCAAACGTTGGCCGATCGCCAAGCGCAGCCGGTGGGTGAGGTGGTTGTCGGCCTGGTGCGCCAAGAACTCACCGGCGGTGATCAGTGCCATGCCGACGAAAACGCTGGCAACGCTGACGGCGATGGTCCAGCCAATGGCACCTGCCGTGCCCGTGGCATAAATGGCCAATTGCCCGATGTGCGCGATGCCTGCGAGCGGCACCAGGGTCAGCATCGAGCCGCAGGCGGCCAGCAAGGTAGCAATCAGCAAACGCCCGCGAACAGGTGCGAGCACAAGCCCCAGGGGGCCGAGGAAAGGGGACGAGTCAGACATGAAACAGGCCCTGCAAAAGCGATCAGCGAATTAGTTGCATGACTATAAACTAATTTGCGAAAACCCGACAAGACGGCTACAAGACGGTCTTCAGAAAGCCCGGAGGAGCTGATGCAACCACCCCAACGCACACCTGCACGCGGTCGCCCCCGCACGATTACCCGCGAACGGATAGCCGAGGTCAGCATCGCCATCGGTTTGCCCAACCTCACCTTCGTCGGTGTGGCTGCTGCCTTGGGGGTGAGCCATATGGCGCTCTACAAGCACGTGGCGAACATCGAGGCACTCAAGTGCCTGGTGGCCGAGGAGATCTTCCAGCGCTGGCAAATCCCGCGGGCAGACGATCCGTGCGGTGAAGACTTGCAGGCCTACCTGATCCGCTTCGCCACATCGGTGCAGGCATTCGTCAAGGCTCACCCGGGGCTGACGCCGTATGTGATCCGCAGGCTGGCGGCGACGGAGGCGATGATTGGCAAGATCAACGAACACCAGGCGCATATCGCCCAGGCCTATGGGTTGAGCCTGGAACGCTCGCGCTGGCTACTGTCGACCGTGGCATTCCATGGCTTTGCCGTGTCCGACACGGTGTACACGGTGTCGGGGCGCGAGCCGCTGCTGGGCGTTGACCGGGGCGAGGAAGAGTCGGAGATGGAGGTCGAGCTTCTGGAGGGGATGAAGGCGCTTATCGTTGGCGCGTTGATGTTGCACGGGGGGGCTTGAGGGGCGTGTGGTGTTTGGATGTGTTCGGCTTGGGATTTTCAGCGCTGTGAGATCGAGCGCCGCCCACGCGGCGCTTCGCGAGCTGCGCTCGCTCCTACCAAGGCGGCGCCGGGCTGCTCACTGCTTTACATTCAGTTCGTATGATAATAAGGTTTTTAATCATACGAAGCGTATGTATGCAGCTGAATCAGTTCGGCTGGCCATCGATAAGGAGCGTCGACCATGTTCAGTACCTACCGTGGGTTGTTCCAGGCAAAAGGCGCGAAGGGGTTCGTCCTGGCCGGGCTATTGGCCAGGATCCCATTACCGATGACCGGTATCGGAATCATCACCCTGCTGTCGCAGGTCCGTGGCAGCTACGGCCTGGCAGGGGCCGTTTCGGCGACCTTCGTGATGACCTATGCCCTGGTCTCGCCACAGATCTCGCGCCTGGTCGACCGCTACGGTCAGCGCCGGGTATTGCCGGCTGCTGCCGCGGTAAGCGTGCTGGGTATCCTGCTGCTACTGGCCTGCAGTGACCTGCAGGGCGCCGACTGGACGTTGTTCGCTGGCGCCGCTCTGGCCGGCTTCATGCCCAGTATGTCGGCGATGGTGCGCGCACGCTGGACTGCCATCTACCGCGGCAAGCCGCAGTTGCAGACGGCCTTTTCCCTTGAAACCGTGCTCGATGAGGTGACCTTCATTGCCGGCCCACCGATTTCAGTGGGATTGAGCGTGGCCGTGTTACCCCAGGCCGGGCCTCTGGCTGCTGCGGTATTGCTGGCCATGGGTGTCGCTGCCCTGGTAGTGCAGGTGAGTACCGAGCCGCCGGTAGAGGCCACCGCGACCCGCGGCCGGGACAGCGTGTCGGTGATTCGCCTCGCCGATGTGCGGCTGCTGACCCTGCTGATGGTTGCCATGGGTGTGATCGTCGGGACTGTCGATATCGTCAGCGTGGCCTTTGCCGAACACAGGGGCACACCGGCTGCAGCCAGCGTGGTGCTGTCCTGCTATGCCATGGGTTCCTGCGTGGCGGGGCTGGCGTTTGGGGCCACGAAATGGCAGACGCCCTTGCGCAAGCTGCTCCTGTTGGGTGGCGCAGCCACCGCGCTGACCACGTTGCCGTTGCTGCTGGCGGGGAACATTTTCGAGCTGGCCGCCGCAGTGCTGGTCGCCGGCCTGTTCTTTGCCCCGACCATGATCGTGGCGATGTCGCTGGTGGAGCGTGTTGTGCCAGAACGCAAATTGACCGAAGGCATGACCTGGCTGCTTGCTGGCCTCAATGTCGGCGTTGCCGCTGGGGCCGCGGCCTCAGGCCAGGTGGTCGATCTGCTGGGCGCCAAGGCAGGTTTCAACGTTGCGCTCTGCGCTGGCTTGGCGGTCTTGCTGGTAGCTTTGTGGGGCTATTTCAGCATGCGCGATCGATCTGAGCAGGTGTCCTATGGGGTTTGACGGATCTTTAGCATTCGCTGAAATCGAATGGAGCCTGCAATCATGAGTACCACTGCATCGGCCGGCGCCAAGTCGACGGCCTGTCACCCCTGGCTGGCGGTCACTGCCGTAGGCTTGGCAACCTTCTCTGTGGTTACCACCGAAATGCTTCCCGTCGGTTTGCTGACGGCGATAGCCGAATCCCTGGAGATCTCGACGGGCGCAGCAGGGCTGATGATCACCTTGCCTGCGCTGTTGGCAGCGCTGTTCGCGCCGCTGGTAGTGATTGCGGCCGGGCGCCTGGACCGCCGATGGATCTTGTGCAGCCTGCTGGGGCTGTTGGTGATCGCCAACGTTGTGTCGGCATTGGCACCTACTATGCCTTGGATGCTCGCTGCTCGGGTTCTGGTGGGGCTGTGCATGGGCGGGATCTGGGCGATTGCCGGTGGCCTTGCTGCGCGGCTGGTGCCAGGCCGCTCGATAGGTTTGGCCACCGCGATCATCTTTGGCGGAGTGGCGGCGGCGTCGGTGTTGGGCGTGCCAGTGGGGGCGCTGATCGGCGACCTGGCTGGGTGGCGTTGGGCGTTCGGCAGCATGGCTATGCTCTGCGCACTTGTGCTACTGATTCACCTAGCCGTCCTCCCGCGCTTGCCAGTGAACAGCTCGGTAAGGCCGAGCCAGTTCGCCGCGCTGTTGGGCAACCGTACATTGCTCGCCGGGCTTGCCTTGACCTTGCTGTTGGTGGCAGGGCACTTCATGGCCTTCACCTTCGTCCGCCCCTTGTTGCTCTCAGTGTCGGGGGTTGGCGTGCAGTGGATTAGCGTGCTTCTGTTCGCCTACGGCATTGCCGGCATTATCGGCAACTTTCTCGCCGGCCTCGGCGCTGCGCATTCTACCTTGCGTACGCTCATGGCGATTGCCGTCGGGCTGCTCCTGACACCGATATTATTGCTTGCTCTGGGGGGCTCGCCTGTTGGCAGTGGGGTGCTGTTGATGGTTTGGGGGCTGGCCTATGGTGGGGTGTCGGTGAGCCTGATGACCTGGATGATGAAAGCCGCACCAGGGGCAGTGGAGGTCGCTACCGCGTTGTATGTCGGGGTGTTCAATGTGGGCATTGCACTTGGCTCGTGGGGCGGTGGGCAAGCCGTCGACAGGCTCGGTCTGGCGACCAATCTGTGGTTCGCCAGCGCCCTGGCCGGGCTGGCATTGCTGCTGGCTTGTGTCATCGGCGTTGGCAATGGCAAACGGCAGGCGGACAGCCGTGCCCAATCCTCCACGTAGCGTTACCTGGGCCTGGGTATGCTTGCCAGCGCACCTGACGATCATGACAATGCACGCAGGCTGTATCGGTAGATCAGCATCCCCTTGAGCCGCGTTATCAACTGGAGCCGCTGGATGGTTCGCCGTACCCGTGCCGCAATGGAACAAACCCGCGCCTTGTTGTTGGAAACGGCACGCCAGGTATTCACTGAGCGCGGATATGCCGATACCTCGATGGATGACCTGACCGCGCAGGCGGGCCTGACGCGGGGGGCGCTGTACCATCACTTTGGCGACAAGCAGGGCTTGCTCAAGGCGGTTGTCGATCAGCTAGATGCCGAGATGGATGAGCGGCTGCGCGCC
This sequence comes from Pantoea sp. Tr-811, assembly GCF_011752535.1. Classification (NCBI taxonomy): domain Bacteria; kingdom Pseudomonadati; phylum Pseudomonadota; class Gammaproteobacteria; order Enterobacterales; family Erwiniaceae; genus Pantoea; species Pantoea sp. Tr-811. The sequence goes on along the minus strand of NZ_VWXJ01000016.1, from coordinate 927 downwards.
ATTACCGACACCGCCGATGATGCCTGGGACGGCTTTCATCGGCGCTGCCGCGCCTACCTCGAAATGGCGCTGGAACCGCCCATCCAGAGGATCGTGCTGCGTGATGCAAGGGCCGTGTTGGGCGTTGGCTCACCGGATGCCCAACAGCATTGTGTGGAGTCGATGCAACACCTGATAGAAAACCTGATCGAGCAGGGCGTGGTAGCTGATGTCCCCGCGCAGGCGCTGGCCTCGTTGATTTATGGCAGCTTGGCAGAAGCGGCCGTATGGATAGCTGAGGCAGAAGACGGGCCTATGCGCCTCGCTCAAGCGACCACGGCACTGGAGCTGCTGATGCGCGGTTTGTTGAAAGATCATGGGACGGCTAGCTATTAACTTGGCTTTCTAAAAGCTGGCGTGAAAATCCCTGTAGGAGCGGGCTTGTCCCGCGAAGCAGGCGACGCGGTGTATGGCACCGGCTGCGCCGGTGTTCGCGGGGCAAGCCCGCTCCTACAGGGCATGCAGCGCGACTGCTGGCACGGTTCCCTGCGCGACAGCGCAGCCCGTAGGGCCGGGCAGGCTCCTATGGAAAAATCGTAACTATCTGATTCAACTGGTATTTCTGTAGGGGCGGGCTTGTCCCGCGAAGCAGGCGACGCGGTGTATGGCACCGGCTGCGCCGGTGTTCGCGGGGCAAGCCCACTCCTACAGGGCATTGAACTGCGGCGCGACTGCTGGCACGGTTCCCTGCGCGACAGCGCAGCCCGCAGGGCTGGGTTATCTCCCACAATTATTGCTGTTGGGCTCAACGGCGGCTTCGAGTCCAGGCTGTGTGAAAACGCCAGTAAGTACGTCGAGTAGCGAAAGAAGCTGGGACCCCCTGTAAATTCAGCAGATCTAAGTGCAGATCTACCTCAGTCGGGCACCAGGCGCGACCTGTGCTATCCG